>NZ_JBEZHM010000076.1:0-30271 GCF_040650575.1 Streptomyces sp. NPDC048659
CCCCCGACCTCCTCTGGCGCAGCCACGACTCCGGCACCATCTACATCCGCCACGGCAAGCCCGGAACCGTCCCCGGAAGCGTCGACATCAACTCGCTGAAGACCGCAGCCGCTTCGCGGCAGGGCGTCGACACGTCGTACGGCACCAACTGGACGACGGCCAACATCACCGCCGTCATCGGCATCCCCGACGTCAACGGCGACAAGATCCCGGACCTGTGGGTGCGCTACGGCGCCGACGGCACCATGAAGGTCTACCACCCCTCCACCACCAACACCGGACCCGCCGTCAAGACGGTCCTCTCCGTCAACTGGGCCGGCATCAAGTCCTTCGGATAACCCCGCAGGGCCTCACCCGGACCCACAGCGAGCCCCCCGGCGCCTCACGGCGCCCGGGGGCTCGCCCCGTTCCCCGGAAGGCCGGGCAAGGCTAGGACGCGTCCTCCGCGCCCTCCGCGATCGCCGCCTCCACCTCCTCGACCCGGGCCCGCTCCTCCGCCGCGAACCGCTCCCGGTCCAGCGCCTCGGCGATCTCCTCGTCCTGGGTCATCAGCAGGTCGAGGTTGGAGTCGCCGAGGTCGAAGACGCCCATGTCGAGGTACGCCTTCTGGAGGCGCTCGCCCCACAGGCCGATGTCCTTCACGCACGGCACGATCCGGCTGAAAAGCAGCTTGCGGAAGAGGTGCAGGAACTCGCTCTGCTCGCTGAGCTCCTCCGCCTCCTTCTTCGAGATGCCGAAGTTCTCCAGGACCTCGACCCCGCGCAGCCGGTCGCGCATCAGGTAGCAGCCCTCGATGACGAACTCCTCGCGCTCGCGCAGTTCCGCGTCGGAGAGCTGCTTGTAGTAGTCGCGCAGCGCCATCCGGCCGAAGGCGACGTGGCGGGCCTCGTCCTGCATCACGTACGCGAGGATCTGCTTGGGCAGCGGCTTGTCGGTGGTGTCGCGGAGCATCCCGAACGCGGCGAGCGCGAGGCCCTCGATGAGGACCTGCATCCCGAGGTACGGCATGTCCCAGCGGGAGTCGCGCAGGGTGTCGCCGAGCAGCCCCTGGAGGTTGTCGTTGATCGGGTACAGCATCCCGATCTTCTCGTGCAGGAACCGCCCGTAGATCTCGGCGTGCCGGGCCTCGTCCATGGTCTGGGTGGCCGAGTAGAACTTGGCGTCCAGGTCAGGGACCGACTCGACGATCCGGGCCGCGCAGATCATCGCGCCCTGCTCGCCGTGCAGGAACTGGCTGAACTGCCAGGCGGTGTAGCTCCGGCGCAGCTCGCCCTTGTCCTTCTCCGTGAGCTTGGCCCAGTGCCGGCTGCCGTAGAGCGCCAGCGCCTCGTCGGGGGTGCCGAGGGGGTCGTACGGGTCGACCTCCAGCGCCCAGTCGATGCGGGTGGCGCCGTCCCACTGCTTGTCCTTGCCCTTCTGGTAGAGGGCGAGGAGGCGCTCGCGCCCGTCGCCCGCCATGTCGTAATCCCAGTTGAATCGGGCGGAGCCGGAGGCCGGCACCCGCCAGACGGGCTCCTCGGGGGCCTGTACGTAAAGGTCGTGCGTCGACACTGACGGCTCCTTCCGACGGTTTCCAGCAGGCTCACACGTTGGTAGACGCAGGGTCAACAAGTCGTGCGCGAGGGATTGACGGCGTTACTGACGAGGAGTCTCATAAGGGCATGGCCAGTCTCACCGAGCCCGACTTCACCCTCCTGCGTGACGCCCTCGGCCCGCTGCGCGACCGTGAACAGGTCGCCGAACGGCTCCTGGAGTCCTCGCTCCGGCACTCCTACGACCCCGACACCGAGCTCGACTGGGACGCCCCGTTCGAGGACGGGAAGTGGTTCTGGCCGCCGGAGCTGCTCTCCCTCTACGACACCCCGCTCTGGCACCGCATGTCCGAGGAGCAGCGGATCGACCTCTCCCGGCACGAGGCCGCCTCGCTGGCCTCGCTCGGGATCTGGTTCGAGATCATCCTCATGCAGCTGCTGGTCCGGCACATCTACGACAAGTCGCTGACCAGCAAGCACGTCCGGTACGCGCTGACCGAGATCGCCGACGAGTGCCGCCACTCGATGATGTTCGCCCGCATGATCACCCGCGGCGGCTCCCCCGAGTACCCGGTGCCGCGCGCCTACCACAACCTCGGCCGGGTCCTGAAGACCGTCTCCACCACCCCCGGCTCCTTCGCCGCGACCCTGCTCGGCGAGGAGATCCTGGACTGGATGCAGCGGCTCACCTTCCCCGACGAGCGCGTCCAGCCGCTCATCCGGGGCGTCACCCGGATCCACGTCGTCGAAGAGGCGCGGCACGTCCGGTACGCGCGGGAGGAGCTGCGCCGCCAGATGGCGACGGCGCCGCGCTGGGAGCGGGAGTTCACCCGGCTGAGCTGCGGCGAGGCGGCCCGCGTCTTCTCCGACTGCTTCGTGAACCCGAAGGTGTACGACAACGTCGGCCTGGACCGCCGCGAGGCCGTCGCCCAGGTGAAGGCGAGCGGGCACCGGCGGGAGGTCATGCAGGCGGGCGCGAAGCGGCTGACCGACTTCCTCGACGACATCGGGCTGCTGAGCGGGCCGGGCCGCCGGCTCTGGAAGTCCTCGGGCCTGCTGGCCTGAACCGCCCGGCGCGCCCCGTGCGACGTTACGCTGCGGACATGACGAGTCAGGCATCGCCCGCGTACCGCCGGCTCGGCGTCGAGGAGCGCAGGCGCCAACTCCTCGACGCCGCCCAGACGCTCTTCGCGCACCGGGCGCCGGAGGACGTCTCGCTCGACGACGTCGCCGAGGCCGCCGGTGTCTCCCGGCCGCTCGTCTACCGCTACTTCCCGGGCGGCAAGCAGCAGTTGTACGAGGCGGCGCTGCGCTCCTCGGCCGACGCCCTGGAGCTCTGCTTCGCCGAGCCGCCGCAGGGGGCGCCGACCGAGCGGCTGGCCCGGGTCCTGGACCGGTACCTGTCCTTCGTCGACGGGCACGACGCCGGGTTCGCCGCCCTGCTGCGCGGCGGCAGCGTCGCGGAGACCTCGCGGACCTCGGCCATCGTCGACGAGGTCCGGCGGGCGGCGGCCGAGCAGATCCTCCTCCACCTGGGGGCGCGCCGCCCCGGGCCGCGGCTCGGGATGATGGTGCGCACCTGGATCGCGGCCGTCGAGGCGGCGTCCCTGATCTGGGTCGACGAGGGCAAGCGCCCGCCGGCCGGGGAGCTGCGGGACTGGCTGGTGGACCACCTGCTCGCGCTGCTCGTCGCGACCGCCGCGAGCGACCCGGAGACGGGCCGCGTGGTGGCCCGGCTGCTGGCCCAGGAGAGCCCCTCGGGCCCGGTCGGCACCCTCGCGAGGAGCGTGATCCCGGTGGTCGGCGAGGCCGCCCACCTGCTCTGAGCGCGGCGGAGGCGACACTGGAGGGGTGAAGAGCGAGAACACCCCCTTCCGCGGCGGCCCCCTCGACGGCCGGTCGCTGCCCGTGCTGCTCGGCCCGACCGGCCACCCCCCGAAGTGGTACGAGATCCCGGTCCCGGCCCACGAGGGCCGCCCGGCCGAGGTCCACACGTACCGCCGCGAGCCGGCCGGCTACGGCAAGCGGCTCGGGCTCCAGCAGGGCTGGGTCTACGCGTACGCGCCGGAGGGCCGGGAGCGCCACGAGATCCGCTGGCCCTGGTCGAAGCCCCGCCCGGCGGCTCCGCCGAACGAGTGAGCCCCGCGACACCCCCGCGCCGGTCCGCTGATCACACAATTCGCCGCGCCATCATCCCGATGGAGGTGGTGACGTGTCGGCACGGCTGCTGCGCACGGTCTGTACGGGGTTCCTGGCCGCGACAACGGCCCTGACGGGCCTCACGGGCCCACCGCCCGCCGGGGCGGCGCCGGCCGATCCCCCGGGGCCGGGCCCGGCCCCGACGGCGACGAGGAGCCAGGCCCCGGGGGCGACTCCAGGGACAGCCCCGAGGGCGGACTCAGGGGCGGCACCGGAGACCGCCGCGACCACCGGGGCGGCTGCCGGGACAGACCCGGGAGCGGACCCGGGGGCGGCCCCGGAAGCGCCCCCCGGCACCGAGCCCGCCACCCCCGACCTAGCCCCTGCCCCCGACCCCAACGCTGACCCCACCCCCGCCCCCGCCCCCGCCCCCGGCCCCCCGGCCCTCGGCACCCTCCTCGCCCGCCTCCAGGCGCTCTACCGCCAGACCGAGCAGGCCACCGAGGCGTTCAACGCCGGGGAGGAGGCGCTCAAGCGGCAGACCGCCGACACCCGGCAGGTCGACGCGCGGCTCAAGGCAGCCCGCGCCGGGCTGGTCCGGGGCCGGAACGAGGCCGGGCGGCTCGCGCGGGAGCAGTACCAGGGGCGCTCCGAGCTCTCCCCGTACCTGCGGCTGCTGCTCGCCCGCGACCCGCAGCACGCGCTGGACCAGAACCACCTGCTGGCCCGCGCCGCCCGGGCGCGGGCCGGGGCCGTCGGACGGCTCCAAGCGGCGGAGAAGCGGGCCGCGGACCTGGCCGCCGCCTCCCGCACGGCCCTGGACCGGCGCCGCGCCCTCGCGGACCGGCAGCGGGCGCACCGCGACGAGGTGGGCAGGCGGCTGCGCGAGGTGGAGGCGCTGCTCGCCGCGCTCTCGCCGGAGGAGCTGGCCCGGCTCGGCGCGCTGGAGCGCGCCCAGACGGCGGGCGCGCAGTCCGAGCTGCTCGGCTCGGGCGTGCTGGACGGAGCCCGCTCCCCGTCGCGCGCGGGCGCGGAGGCGCTGCGCTTCGCGGTGGCGCAGCTGGGGAAGCCGTACGAGTGGGGCGCGGAGGGCCCGGACACGTACGACTGCTCGGGGCTCACCCAGCGGGCGTGGGCGAGCGCGGGCCGCGAGCTGCCGCGGACCAGCCAGGAGCAGTGGCGGACGCTGCCGCGGGTGCCGCTGTCGGAGCTGCGTCCGGGGGACCTGGTGGTCTATTTCCCGGAGGCCACCCATGTCGCCCTCTACCTCGGGAACGGCCTCGTGGTGCACGCCCCGCGCCCCGGCGCCCGGATCAAGGTGTCACCGCTCGCGGCCAACCCGCTGCTGGGCGCCGTACGCCCGGACCCGGGCACCCCGCCCCTGACGGGCTACGCGCCGCCCGAGCTCCCGGCGGGAGCGGCGGACGGCGCGGACGAGGGCTACGACGGGCACGACGGGCCCGCCGGAGCCCGGACCCCGGCCGGAACGGCGGATCAGGCGCCGCCGGCCGGGGCCGGTCTCTCGGGTCAGGCCCCGGTGACCGAGGCCAGGTAGGCGGCGGTCTTCTCGGGGTCGTAGAAGAAGTCCTCGAAGTCGGCCGGGTCGTCGAAGCCGTTCGCGAAGCGGTCGGCGACGGGCTGGAGTTGGCCGGCGGCGCCGAGCAGGTTGAGGACGTGCTCCGGCGGCGGGGCCAGCATGGCGTTGGTCCACTTCGTGACGTGCTGGGCCGTCTGCCAGTAGCGCGCGAACGCGGCCCGCATCCACTCCTCGTCGAACGCCCGGTCGCCGCGCTCGACGATCGCCGCGAGGTAGGCGGCGGCGCACTTGGAGGCCGAGTTGGAGCCCTGGCCGGTGATCGGGTCGTTGGCGACGACGACGTCGGCGACACCGAGGACCAGACCGCCGGAGGGGAGCCGGCCGACGGGGTTGCGGACGGTCGGGGCGTAGCGGCCGGCCAGGGTGCCGCCGGCGTCGGTGAGCTCGACGCGGGTGGCGCGCGCGTGCTCCCAGGGCGTGAACTTCTCCATCAGCTCCAGCGTGAGCGCCAGGTGCGCGGAGGGGTCCTTGACACCCTGGAAGGCGTCGACCGGGCCGCCGGGGACGCCTTCCCAGAAGAGGATGTCGGCGCGGCCGGAGGTGGTGAGGGTCGGCATGACGAAGAGTTCGCCGACGCCGGGCACCACGTTGCAGCGGACCGCGTCGAAGTCGGGGTGCTCGGGGCGCGGGCCGAGGCCGTGGACGTAGCTGACGGCGAGGGCGCGCTGCGGCTCGGCGTACGGGGAGCGGGCGGCGTCCCGGCCGAACATGGAGACGAGCTCGCCCTTGCCCGCGGCGACCAGCACCAGGTCGTAGCCGCGGGCGAAGTAGTCGAGGTCGCCGACGGCGGCGCCGTGGATGACGAGCTGCCCGCCGCGCTGGGCGAAGGTGTCCATCCAGCCGGACATCTTGACGCGCTGGTCGACGGACTGGGCGGGGCCGCGGAGCCTGCCGACCCAGTCGATCGCGCGGCCCGCGTCGGGGGCGGCGACGGAGACGCCGAGGCCCTCGATGCGGGGGGCCTGGGCGGCCCAGAAGTCGAGGCCGAGGTCGCGCTCGTGCTGGAGCGCGGTGTCGAACATGCACTGGGTGGACATGACCCGGCCGGACCGGATCTCGTCCGACGTGCGGTTGGACATCAGGGTGACTTCGTAGCCCCGGGACTGGAGTCCGAGGGCGAGCTGGAGGCCGGACTGGCCGGCCCCGACTATGAGTATCTTCCGCATGTGCGACCGACCTTGTGGGACTCGTGGGACTCGGGGGTTATTCGGGGGAGGCTTCCAGCGCGTGGGCGACCATCGCGAGCAGGGTCTCGACCACGCTGTAGCGCTTGCGCGCGTCCATGATCACGACCGGTACGTGCTCGGGCACGGTCAGCGCGTCGCGGACGTCGGCCTCCTCGAACGACTCGGTGCCCTCGAAGTGGTTGACGGCGACGATGTACGGCAGCCCGCAGCTCTCGAAGTAGTCGAGCGCGGGGAAGCAGTCGGTGAGCCGCCGTGTGTCGGCCATGACGATCGCGCCGATCGCGCCGCGCACGAGGTCGTCCCACATGAACCAGAAGCGCTGCTGTCCGGGCGTGCCGAAGACGTACAGCACCAGGTCGTCGTCGAGGGTGAGCCGCCCGAAGTCCATCGCCACGGTGGTGGTGAGCTTGTCGGGGGTGGCGGTGAGGTCGTCGGTGTCCTCGCTCGCCCGGGTCATCAGGGCCTCGGTCTGGAGCGGGGTGATCTCGGAGACCGCGCGGACGAAGGTGGTCTTGCCGACGCCGAAGCCGCCCGCGACGACGACCTTGGTCGCGATCGGGGCGCGGGAGTGGTCGAGCTGCCAGTCCTGGGCGCCCTCTTCGGGGTCCGGTCCGGCCGCTTCGGCCGGGGCGGCCGGCCCGGCCGGGCCCGTGGGCTGGGCGGGGATGCCGCCGACGACGGTCGGCGTTTCAGAGACGGCGGAGTCCACTCAGCACCCTTTCGAGGAGCGCGCGGTCGGGCCGGTCGGTGCCGTGCCCCGTCCCGTACACGCGGATCTTTCCCTGGTCGGCCAGGTCGCTGAGCAGCACCCGGACGACTCCCAACGGCATCTTCAGGAGCGCCGATATCTCCGCCACCGTGCGCATCCGGCGGCAGACCTCGACGATGGCACGCATCTCCGGCATGAGGCCGCGCGCGGCGCGGCCCCCGTCGGTGAGGACCTTCCGCTCGGGTGCGGCCTCCAGCGCGGCCACGAAGGTCTCGACGAGGAGGACGTGGCCGAAGCGGGTGCGCCCGCCGGTGAGCGAGTAGGGGCGGACGCGGGCGGGGCGCCGCCCCTCGCCGCGTATCGGCAACCGGTGCGGGTGGTGGCCCGGGACTGAGGTCACTGAGGGCTCTCCATCGACTTGGCCAGCTCGCTGCGGAGTTCGGGGGTGAGCACGTGGCCGGCGCGGCCGACGAAGAGCGCCATGTGGTACGCGATGACGCTCATGTCGCAGTCGGGGGTGGCGTGCACGCCGAGCAGCGAGCCGTCGCTGATCGACATGACGAAGACGCTGCCCTCCTCCATGGCGACCATGGTCTGCTTGACCCCGCCGCCGTCCATCAGGCGGGCGGCGCCGATGGTGAGGCTGGCGATGCCCGAGACGATGGTGGCCAGGTCGGCGGTGGAGCCCCGGGGGCCCTCCTGCCGCTCCGCGTCGGCCGCCGCGTTCTGGACCTCCGGGTCGGACGAGAGCAGGAGCAGCCCGTCGGAGGAGACGACGGCGACGGAGCGGACCCCCGGCACCTCCTCGACGAGGTTGCCCAACAGCCATTGCAGATTGCGGGCTTCACTGCTCAGCCCGAATGTTCCGGTCGCAGTCAACTGCGTGCCTCCTCGACTGTGTCCCCCGTGTTCTCCTCGGTACGTGCTGTCCGCGTGGCCCGGATCTCGGCGGCCACGTCGCGGCGGCCGTGCTCGGCGCCCCGCTGGAAGCCGCCGAGACGGCGGCGCAGGGCCTCGGCGTCGACGCCGCGGGTGCGTATCTGCGGGGTGGCGGGGCCGGCCTGCCGCACTATCCGCGGCGTGCGCTTGGGCAGCCCCTTGTCCGTGACCCGCTCCCACCGCCCGGGCCGCGGCCCGGCCTCGTCGGCCGACTCGGCCGCCCCGGCCGGCTCCTCGGCGACCCGCTCGTGCGTGTCCGGCTCCGGCGGGGGGTCCGGGAGTCGCACCTGGAGCGTGGTCTCGGAGAGCGACTCCACGGGCCGGGCGACAGGAGCCTGACCGTGGGACGCGGGGACCTGGGCGGGGGTGGGGGCGGATACGGGGGTGGGTGCGGGTACGGGGGTGGGTGCGGGCTCGTACGCGGGCTCCGGCTCCGGCTCGTACGCGCGCTCCGGCTCGTACGCCGGGGCGGGCTCGGGCTCGTACGCGGTCGGTGCGGGTACGGGCGCGGGGTCGGCCTCGTACGCGGGCTCGGGCTCCGGCTCGTACGCGGGCTCCGGCTCGTACGCCGGGGCGGGCTGCGGGAGCGTCGGGGCCGGGGCGGCCTGGTTCCGGGCCTCCGCCTCCGCCGCCGCGATCGCGCGCTCCGCGGCCTCGACCAGGGGGTCGCGGTGGCGCGAGGGCAGGGTGTTGGAGTTGGCCTCGGCGACCGAGCCGGGGAGCGTGACGACGGGCGCGTCGGCCGCGGCCGGGACGGGCACGGGCGGCGCGGCGACGGGCGGCGGGTCGGCCGGGAGCAGCGGGAGCGGCAGGACCACGACGGCGGCGACGCCGCCCGGCTGCTGCTCGCGGAGCTCGACCCGGACGCCGTGGCGGGCGGCGAGCAGGGACGCGACGCGGATGCCGAGGCCCTCGCCCCGGGTGTCGGCGATCGCCGGGTCGGCGAGGCGCGCGTTGAGCTCGGCGAGCCGGTCGGGGGCGATGCCGATGCCGCCGTCCTGGACGGAGACCACGACCTCGCCGGACTCCAGGAGCCAGCCGGAGAGCTGGACCTGGGAGTCGGGCGGCGAGAACGAGGTGGCGTTCTCCAGGAGCTCGGCGACCAGGTGGCTCAGGTCGTCCGCGGCGAAGCCCGCGACCTGGGCGTGCGGGGGCAGCGACTGGATGCTGACCCGCTCGTAGCGCTCGATCTCGCTGACCGCGGCGCGCAGCACGTCGACCAGCGGGACCGGGCCCGGGTGCCCGTGGTGGTGCTCGTGGCCGGCGAGGACGAGGAGGTTCTCGCTGTGGCGCCGCATGACGGTCGCCATGTGGTCCAGCTTGAAGAGGGTGGCGAGGCGGTCCGGGTCCTGCTCGCGCTCCTCCAGCTTCTCGATGACGCCGAGCTGGCGGTCGACGAGCCCGAGGCTGCGCAGCGAGAGGTTGACGAAGGTGTGCTGGACCGTGTCCTTGAGGCGCTCCAGCTCGGCGGTGAGCCGGGCGGTGTGGCCCTGGAGCTCGGCGCGCTGGGCGGCGAGCTCGGCGGCGAGGGAGTCGCGCGCGCCAGTGAGGTCGGCGTGCTCGGCGCCGAGCCGCCCGGCGCGGACGGCGAGCCCGGCCAGCTTGTCCTGGAGGGTGTTGAGGGACCGTACGACCTGGGCGAACTCGTCGTTGCGGCCGGTGAAGCGGATCGGCTCCTCGGTGCCCGGGTCGGCGGCGGTGGCGAGCCGGGCGGCGCCGATGCGCAGCACGGCGAGCGGCCGGGTGAGGGTGCGGGCCACGTAGGTGGAGATGCCGACGGCGACGAGCAGGCAGCCGCCGAGGAAGGCGATGCGCACTTCGAGCGCGGTGACGTCGTCGTCGCGGACCGCGGTCAGGCGTTCGGCGCGCTCGGCGGCGAGGGCGGACTCGACGCCGCGCATCTGCTCGATACGGGCGGAGAGCGCGGCGTCCAGCTTGGCCGGGTCGGTGTCGAGCTCGGACTCGGAGAGCTCGGGCCGGTCGGTGAGCCGGGCCAGGTAGCGCTCGGCGCTCTTGACGTCGGGGCCGGTGACGGTGGCGGCGAGGGACTCGCGGGAGGCGGCGGTGGCGGCCTGGTCGAAGTCGCCGAGGGCGGCGAGCTCGCGGGTCCTGGCCTGCTGGGCGGCCGCGCTGAGGGCGGCCCTGGCCCGCTCGGCCTCGGCGGCGCCCTCGGCCTCGTCGGCGACGTAGGTGCCGGTGGCGGGGTCGTAGTGGGTGGTGCCGGTGGACTCGGGCCGGGGCACGGCGAGCGCGGCGAGCAGCAGCCCGCGCTCGGCGGACGCCTGCTCGGTGGCGCGGCCGAGGGCGGCGGGGGCGCGGACGGCCTCGGCGGCGCGGGCCGGGGTCCGCTCGGCGAGGCGGTCGGCGAGGGCCTGGAGCTTGCCGATGACCTCGGTGTACGCGCGGTACGCGTCGAGGGCGGAGCCCTTGCCGGTGAGGGCGGTGCGGCGGATCGAGGGCAGCCCGGAGAGCTCGCGGCGCAGCTCGTCGGGGGCGGCGGGGCGGATCTCGTCGATCTGGCGGTCGACGCGGGCGGAGCGGGCGCTGGTGATCTGCCGCTTGGGGCCCTCGCCGGTCTGGTCGTCCCGTCCGGCGGCGACGTACGCGACGACCTCGTCGCGCTCGTCGGAGAGGGAGTGGGCGAGGGTGACGGCCTGCCGGTCGAGCTCGGCGAGGGCGACCAGGCTGACGGAGTCGTCGAGCTCGGCGGAGGCCGTGAGGATCGCGGGGGCGCCGGCGGCGAGCACGGTGATGCCGACCAGGGCGACACCCGCGACGAGGCGGCCCCGGACGCGCTTGGGGCGGCCCGCGGGGGCCGGCCGGGGGGTGCCGGCCGCCGTGTCGGTGCCGTCGGTGCCGCGCGCGGGCAGGCCGGTGGCCTGCGGGTCACCGGTGGTCTGGCTCCGCGCGCCGTTGTTGCTCCGAGGCCGCTTCTTCTGCACCGGTGCTCGCATTCTTGATCGTCCGCCCATGAAGCAGAGGTGACGACCGGTCACATGTCTAGAGCCCCCACCCCTGGTGTGTCTTCCGACCATTTCAGCGGTTCTGGTCAGGGGACTCGCATCGGCCGCTCCGCCACCCGAACGAGTGAACAACACTCATGAGTTGGCAAACAACTCCTCCCGGTGAACGCCGGGGCGCCGGGCTTACCCCCGGTTGGATCTTCCGCGCGGCCTTTGGCAGGATGCCCGCCCGCAGCTTCCCGGAGCTGCCTGTTCCGGGCCTCCGGCCCCGTCAGGCCCCTTTGCGCACACCGGATTCGGTGTCTGGAGGCGCCGTGAAGGAGTGGTGCGGGGGCGGGCCGCCCGAGGCAGACTGGGGATCATGCGCACCGAAGCGGTCACCCTGCCCGGCAGCCCCGAACGACCCAACGAGGACTGGGGTGCCGCCGCGCTGCCCGCGTCGGGGGCGGGGGGCGTGGTCGTGGTCCTCGACGGGGTGACGCCGCCGGCGGGCGACGACGGTTGTGTGCACTCGGTGCCCTGGTTCACCGCGCGGCTCGGCGGCGCTTTGACTGAACTGTCCGCTTCGCGAAGCGATCTGACGCTGACCGAGATCCTCGCCGTGGCAATCCGGCGCACCGCGGACGCCCATCGTGACACCTGTGACCTTTCTCACGTACGCACTCCGCAGGCGACGGTGGCCATGGCGCGCTGGGACGGGACGGCGGTGGAGCACCTCGTCCTGTCGGACGCGGCGCTGCTGCTGCGGGGCGCGGACGGCACGGTACGGGCGGTGCTCGACGACCGGCTGGACCGGGTCCCGGACGAGGTGCTGCGCTCGCTGGAGGCGACGGACCGGCTGCGGAACCGGGAGGGCGGCTTCTTCACCGCCGCCGCGGATCCGGCGGTGGCCGCGCGGGCGGTGACCGGCACGACGCCGCGCGCGCAGGTGCGGGACCTGGCGGCGCTCACGGACGGGGCGACCCGCTGGGTGCAGCTGTTCGGCGAGGGCGACTGGGCGGACTGCTTCGAGGTCCTGGCGAAGGAGGGGCCGCACGGGCTGCTCCGCCGGGTGCGCGGCCTGGAGGCGGCGGACGCGGAGGCGGGCGGCGCCCACCGCTGGAAGCTCCACGACGACGCGACGGCGGTGTACGCGGAGCTGTAGGGCGCCCCGTCGCGCCCCCGCGCCCCGTCGCGCCCCCGCGCCCCGCCGGGCGCCCCGCGCCCGCGCCGCGCGCTCCCCGTCGCCCCGCGCGCCGCGTCCGCCGCGCCCGCTCAGCCCTCCGAGCGGACGTTGAAGTGGTTGAGCAGCCGGGCCAGTTCGGCGACCTCGGAGCGGTCCCAGTCGGCCAGCTTGCGGACGTACCGCTCGCGCCGGGCGTCCCGGACGCTGCGGAAGCGGCCCTGGCCCTCCTCGGTGAGCCGGACCAGCGAGGCGCGTCCGTCGGCGGGGTCCGGGTCGCGGGCGACCAGGCCGAGCTGCTCCAGGGCGCGCAACTGGCGGCTCATCGTGGCCTTGCCGACGCCGAAGTAGCCGGCCAGGTCGGTGGCGCGCTGCGGCCCGGCGTCGTCGAGCCGCACGAAGAGCCCGTACGCGGCGGGCTCCAGCTCGGGGTGGACCTCGCGGGCCATCTCGCCGGACTGCGCCCGCGCGCGCCGCAGGAAGACCGCCAGTTCGCGCTCCAGGGCGAGGAACTCCTGGTCCACGCCGCCTCCGCCCCTGGGCGCGGATCCACTCCCGGTACCGCTTCCGTGCACGTCAGCACCCCTCACGCGCTTTCCGCTCGCTGAAAGTTCATGTCGGGCCGCGGCCATCGCCGCAGCTCCCCCAGTATTTCGCAGGAGTAGACCAACGGCGGCGGTCGGCCCCTCTTCCGTGCGGCGGGTCTACGTGCGTAGCGTCTCACCCCAGCGGGCTGGATGACATGTCCACACCAGGAAATGGCGCGGACCCGCCGTCCTCGCTCCCCCCACCGACCATCGATCCTTCGGAGGCACGCGATGCGTGTGCACAGATCCGGGACGTCCCTCGCCCTCGCGGCCCCGGCCCTCCTGCTCCCCCTCACCCTCGCCGGTCCGGCCGCCGCCGCGGACCCCGGCGCCCGGCCGGCGCCCGCGCGCGGCTCCGCGTACATGGGCATGGGCGTCGTCGCGCACGACGGCCAGGGCGCGAAGCCCGCCGCCGGGCTCTCGGTCCAGGCCGTCCAGACGGAGGGCGTGGACGTGTCCAGCCACAACGGCAACGTGGACTGGGCGACCCTGTGGAACAGCGGGGTGCGCTGGGCCTACGTCAAGGCGACGGAGGGCACGTACTACAAGAACACCTCCTTCGCCCAGCAGTACAACGGCTCGTACAACGTGGGCATGATCCGCGGCACGTACCACTTCGCGACCCCGGACACCACGACGGGCGCGGCCCAGGCCGACTACTTCGTGAACAACGGCGGCGGCTGGTCCAAGGACGGCCGGACCCTGCCGGGCGCGCTGGACATCGAGTGGAACCCGTACGGCGACACCTGCTACGGCAAGACCCAGGCCGGGATGGTGGCCTGGATCAGGGACTTCCTGGACCGCTACCGGTACCGCACCGGGCGGGACGCGGTGATCTACACGGCGACGAGCTGGTGGACCCAGTGCACCGGCAACTACGGGGGCTTCGCCGCCGCCAACCCGCTCTGGGTCGCCCGTTACGCATCCGACGTCGGCACGCTGCCGGCCGGCTGGGGCTACTACACGATGTGGCAGTACACCTCCACCGGTCCCACGGTCGGCGACCACAACCACTTCAACGGCGACTACTCGCGGGTGCAGGCGCTCGCGAACGGCTGACCGGGCGGGATCACGGGGCCATGAGGCCACGGGGCTCCCGGGGGCGCGGCGGCGCCCCCGGGAGCCCCTTCGCGTCCGTGCCGCGCCCGGCCGTCGCCCGGCTTTCTCGGACGGACCCCTTGCCCATTGGTATGGACCAATGCGACCCTCGGGGAGCCGGGCGATCCGCAACTCGCCCGCGCCGTGCGCACGTTGCTCACCCCGTACTCCCCCACGCACGAGAGAGAGCTCCGCCATGCCCCGCATCACGACCTCCCGACGGACCGCCGCCGCGGCCGCCCTGGCCGCCGCCGCGCTCGTCCCCCTCACCCCCACGTCCGCCGGCGCCCACGGCGCCGTGTTCAACCCGGTCAGCAGGGTCGCGGCCTGTTACGCGGAAGGCCCCGAGAGCCCCAAGTCGCAGGTGTGCAAGGACCTCGTCGCCGACTCCGGCACCCAGCCGCTCTACGACTGGAACGAGGTCAACATCGCCAACGCCGACGGGCAGCACAAGGCGCTGATCCCGGACGGCAAGCTGTGCTCCGCCAACCGCGCCAAGTACCGCGCGCTGGACTGGGCCCGCACCGACTGGCCGTCCACCGCCGTCGCGCCCGGCGCCTTCGGCTTCAAGATCCGGGCCACCGCCGCGCACTCCGGCACGATGACGATGTACATCACCAAGCAGGGCTTCGACCCCACCCAGCCCCTGAAGTGGTCCGACCTCGACACCGCGCCGGTCGCCGTCTACAACACCACCCGCACCGCCACCGACGGCTTCTACGCCTTCAACGGCACCCTCCCGCAGCGCTCGGGCCGCCACGTCGTCTACATGGTCTGGCAGCGCAACGACAGCCCCGAGGCGTTCTACAGCTGCTCCGACGTCACCTTCGGGAGCGCCGCGGCCGCCACGGCCCTGAAGGCCCAGGCCCCGACCGAGGCCGAGCTCGCCGCGGGCGCGCAGCTCTCCACCGTGAGCCACAAGGGCCACGGCGGCGACGAGCAGCCCCCGGCCCTGTCCGCCGAGACCGCCGAGGCCCCCGCCTCCCCGCTCCCGCTGGCCCTCGCGGGCGCCGGCGCCCTCGCCGCCTTCGGCGCGGGCAGCATCCTGCTGGCCCGCCGCCGCAAGGAGTCCTGACCCCGGGCCACCTGACGACCCGGCCGCCTCGGCCCGGCCCGGGCCACCCCACGGCCCGGACCCGGCCCCGGCCGGGCCGGCCTCGGGCCGGACCGACCTGACCCGGTCCGGCCCGGGGCCGCCCCCCTCTCACGCCCGGCTCGCCCCTCTCACGCCCTGCTCGGCCCCCCTCACGCCCGGCTCGCCCGCCCCCTTTCCCGCTCCGCCCCGCGCGGAAAGAGGGCGGCGAGTGCGGGTATCGCCTCCTCCGCCGGAGGGTCCCCGCGCGGCGGGTCCTCCGGGTCCGGACGGTCCTCGCCCTGGGCGGCGTCCAGGGCGTCGTAGAACGCCTCCCCCTCGTCCGCCGCCCCCGTCAGCTCCTCGAAGACCTCCCCCGCCACGTAGTCCAGCTCCTCCAGGTCGGGCAGCTCCTCCGACTCGCACCAGGAGCCGGGGCTCCGCCCCGCGAGGCGCCGCACCTCGGGCAGCGCGGCCAGGCTGTCGGGGGACCGCAGGGCCTCCTCGAAGACCTCGCGCCCGAGGCCCACCAGCCACAGCCGGAAGTAGTGGAAGCCGTCGTCGGAGCACCAGCCGTCCAGGATCCGCTCGGCCGCCGCCCACAGGTCCTCCCGGTAGGCCCGGTCGCAGGCGGCCTCCAGCTCCACCTGGAACGCCACGCACTCCTCGGCCGTCCCCCGCGCCAGCTCCCCCCGCAGCCACTCCAGCCGGTCCTCCCGCGACCCCGGCCGGTGCCGCAGCTCCCCCATCAGCGCCCAGAATGCCTTCTCGTCCATGCCGGGAAGCATCGCAGCCGCCACTGACAACGGCGGTGGGGCGCCCTCCACTTGGGAGGGCGCCCCACCGCCGTCTCGTCACCGGGCCCGACGTCAGGCCGCCGCGCCCACCGCCACCCGCGCCGGGGTGAGGGCGATCTCCAGGACCTGCCGGACGTCCATCACCGGGTGGACCTCCAGCTTCTGGAGGATCTCGGCCGGGACGTCGTCCAGGTCCGCCTCGTTCCGCTTGGGGATCACGACCGTCGTGATGCCCGCCCGGTGCGCGGCGAGCAGCTTCTGCTTCAGGCCGCCGATCGGGAGCACCCGCCCGGTCAGGGACACCTCACCGGTCATCGCCACGTCCGTGCGGACCGGCCGCCCGGACAGCAGCGAGGCGAGGGCCGTGGTCATCGTGATTCCCGCGCTCGGCCCGTCCTTCGGGACCGCGCCCGCCGGGAAGTGGATGTGCGCGCCGCGGTCCTTGAGACCGGTGACGGGCAGCTCCAGCTCCGCGCCGTGCGAGCGGAGGAAGGAGAGCGCGATCTGCGCGGACTCCTTCATCACGTCGCCCAGCTGGCCGGTGAGCGTCAGCCCGGCCGCGCCCGTCTCCGGGTCGGCCAGCGACGCCTCGACGAAGAGCACGTCGCCGCCCGCCCCGGTCACGGCGAGGCCGGTGGCGACGCCGGGCACCGAGGTGCGGCGCTCGGCCGGGTCCTGCGCCGACTCGGGCACGTGGTGCGGGCGCCCGATGAGCCCGCGCAGCTCGTCCGGGCCGATGGTGAACGGCAGCTCCCGGTCGCCCAGTTCGTGCTGGGCCGCCACCTTGCGCAGCAGCCGCGCGATGGACCGCTCCAGGGTGCGGACACCGGCCTCCCGGGTGTACTCCCCGGCGAGCCGGCGCAGCGCCGCCTCCTCCAGGACGACCTCGCCGGGCTCCAGGCCGGCCTTCTCCAGCTGCCGGGGCAGCAGGTGGTCGCGGGCGATGACGACCTTCTCGTCCTCGGTGTAGCCGTCGAGGCGGACCAGCTCCATGCGGTCGAGCAGTGCCTCGGGGATGGCTTCGAGCACGTTGGCCGTGGCGAGGAACACCACGTCGGACAGGTCGAGTTCGACCTCCAGGTAGTGGTCGCGGAAGGTGTGGTTCTGCGCGGGGTCCAGGACCTCCAGGAGGGCCGCCGCCGGGTCGCCCCGGTAGTCGGAGCCGACCTTGTCGATCTCGTCGAGCAGGACCACCGGGTTCATGGACCCGGCCTCCTTGATCGCGCGGACGATCCGGCCGGGCAGCGCGCCCACGTACGTGCGCCGGTGGCCGCGGATCTCGGCCTCGTCCCGTACGCCGCCGAGGGCGACCCGGACGAACTTCCGTCCCATCGCGTGGGCGACGGACTCGCCCAGCGAGGTCTTGCCGACGCCGGGCGGGCCGACGAGCGCGAGCACGGCGCCGCCGCGCCGCCCGCCGACGACCCCGAGGCCCCGCTCGGCGCGCCGCTTGCGCACCGCCAGGTACTCGGTGATCCGCTCCTTCACGTCCTCCAGGCCCGCGTGCTCCGCGTCGAGCACGTCCTTGGCGCCCTGGATGTCGTACGCGTCCTCGGTCCGCTCGCTCCACGGCAGTTCCAGGACCGTGTCGAGCCAGGTCCTGATCCAGGAGCCCTCGGGCGACTGGTCGCTCGCCCGCTCCAGCTTCTCGACCTCCTTGAGGGCGGCCTCCCGCACCTTCTCCGGCAGGTCGGCGGCCTCGACGCGGGCGCGGTAGTCGTCGGACTCGTCGCCCTCGCCCTCGCCGTTGAGCTCGCGCAGCTCCTTGCGCACGGCGTCGAGCTGGCGGCGCAGCAGGAACTCGCGCTGCTGCTTGTCGACGCCCTCCTGGACGTCCTTGGCGATGGTCTCGGCGACGTCCTGCTCCGCCAGGTGCTCGCGGAGCTGCGCGGTGGCGAGCTTGAGGCGGGCGACCGGGTCGCCGGTCTCCAGGAGCTCGACCTTCTGCCCGACGGTGAGGAAGGGCGAGTAGCCGGAGTTGTCGGCGAGGGCGCCGACGCCGTCGATCTGCTGGACGCGGTCGACGACCTGCCAGGCGCCGCGCTTCTTGAGCCAGGTCGTGGCCAGCGCCTTGTACTCCTTGACCAGTTCGGTCACGGAGCCGGGCAGCGGGTCGGGCAGGGTCTCCTCGACGACGGTGCCCTCGACCCACAGGGCGGCGCCGGGCCCGGTGGTGCCCGCGCCGATGCGGACGCGGCCGAGGCCGCGGATGAGCGCGCCGGGGTCGCCGTCGGAGAGGCGGCCGACCTGCTCGACGGTGCCGAGCACGCCGGTCCCGGCGTAGGTGCCGTCCACGCGGGGGACGAGCAGCACGCGCGGCTTGCCCGTGCCGCCTCGCGCGGCGGCCTGGGCGGCCTCGACGGCGGCCCGTACATCGGTGTCGGAGAGGTCCAGCGGCACCACCATTCCGGGCAGCACGACCTCGTCGTCGAGCGGCAGCACGGGCAGAGTGAGCGGCACGGACGCCTTGGACTCAGAAGCCATGATCTCCCCTTCGGCAGTCAAGTTGAGCTATGTGCACTCAATGCACGTGAGCCGGGGAATGTTCCCCACCGCCTGTTCGCTCTGAGCGATCACCCTCACACGGCCCGCGAACAGCCGCTGTAATCCCCTCATGGACATAGCATCTATTACATCCTCCTGGGTGGCCGGCTGGACCGTCTCCCGGGGCACCGCGCCCGCCGTCGTGGAGCCCTGGGGGTACCGGATCGAGGTGGGGCTGCCCGAGCACCCCTTCCGGCACGTGCTGCCGCACCCGGACGCGGCCTCGGTGGGCGCGCTGTGCGCCGCCGTCACCGAGCCGTACGCCTGGCTCAAGGTGATGGCGGCGCCCGAGGAGGTGGCGTCCTGGATCACGGCGGACTGGACCGTCCCCGACGACCCGGGCTTCATGATGACGAAGAAGCTCGACCCGGCGGCCCGGCCCCCGGCCCCGGAGGGCTACGCGCGCACGACGGAGACCCGCGACGGGGTGATCCGGGTGCGGATCCTCGCCCCGGACGGCACCCTCGCCGCGCGCGGGCAGATCGCGCCGACCGGGGCGACGGCCGTCGCCGACCAGATCGAGACGGACCCCGCGCACCGCCGCCGGGGCCTCGGCGCCAACGTCATGCGCACCCTGGAGGCCGCCGCCGCGCAGGCGGGCGCGGAGACCGGCGTCCTGGCGGCGACCACGGACGGGATGGCGCTGTACGACAGCCTCGACTGGTACCACCGGGGCCCGCTGACCGGCATCGTCCGCGCGGCCTGAGCCGTTCGGGCTGCGCGGCGGCGGCCGAGGCGGCATCCTCTCCTCCATGGACAAGAGGTACGGGACCGCCGCCCTGCTGGCCGCCGCGATCACCGTGGCGGGCTGCGGCCAGGCCCCCGCGGCCCCCGCCGCCTCCGGCACCCCGGCGGCGCCCACCACCGCCACGACCACCACGCCCGGCGCACCGGCCACACCCGGCACGACCACCGCACCGGGCACGGCCACCACGTCCGCCACACCCGCCCCGCCGACCGAACACCCCGCGCCCCAGGACGCCCTGGTCGAGGTGACGGTCACCGGCGGCTTCGCCGGGGTCGACAACCGGCTGGTCGTGCGCGAGGACGGGACCTACACCACCAGCAGGCGCGGCAAGCCGGACGAGAGCGGCCGGATGACCCCGGCCGGGCTCGCCGGGCTGCGCGCGGCCCTGGACGACCCGGCGTACGCGCGCGTCCCGGACCGCCCGTCCGGCGCCCCGGTCGCCGACGGCTTCCAGTACACGGTCACCCACACCGGCCGCACCGTGACGGCGGGCGACCGCGAGCGTCCGGCCGCCCTGGACCGGGTCTTCGGCGCGCTCCCCGGCGGCGGCCCGCCGACCGGGCGCTGAGGGGGGCCGGGCCTCAGGCCCGGATCTCCTCGTACTGGCGCCGCAGGAAGTCCCGTACCCGCGCGGGCATGTCGAGCGCCTCCGGGTCGAGGGCCCACTGGATCTGGAGCCCGTCCATCACGGCGAGCTGCTCGCGGCCGACGGCCTCGCAGTCGACGTCCGCCCGCAGCTCCCCGCGCGCGACGGACGCCTCCAGGAGCCCGACGGTGTGCGCGAGCACGCGCGCGTACCGCTCCTTGAAGTAGGCGTGGGCGGGGTGGCCGAGGTTGCCGGACTCGCCGACCAGCACGTTGAACATGCGCACGATACCGGGCCGCCGGGTGTTGTCCTCGATCAGCCCGACGAGGGTGTCCAGATACGCGGCGTAGGACGCGGGCTCGGCGCTGAAGAGGCGCTCCACGTCGTGCTCCTCGCTCTGCGCGAGCACCGAGAGGAGCAGGTCCTCCTTGCCGCGGAAGTGGTGCAGCAGGCCGCCCTGGGTGATGCCGCAGTCGTCGGCGATCCGGGCGAGGGAGGAGGCGTGGAAGCCCCAGCGCCCGAAGTGCTCGACGGCGGTGTCCAGGATCTTCCGGCGCCGCGCCTCACCGACCGCGTACCCGCCGCGGCCCGCGCTCCTGCGGGCCGGCCGCCCCTCGTTCTCCGCCATGGCACCACCCTAACGAAGCGCCGGAAAACGCCCCTTCCCCGCCCCGCGTTCCCTGTGACCCACGCCACATCACACAAACCTAGTGGGTACTCGGTTTTCGCGCTTAGCCTGGCCGTCCGATCATTTCCGGTCAGTGACGCACGAGCAGCAGGTACGGACATGCACCCCTACCAGGACCCCACCCGCCCGGTCGACGAGCGCGTCGAGGACCTTCTCTCCCGCATGACGCTGGAGGAGAAGGCCGGCCAGCTCTTCCACTCGATGCTGATGATGAACCCGGACGGCAGCCCGGTCACCGAGACCGATGGCTCGATGCTGCCGTTCACCACCCCGGAGCTCATCGAGGGCCGCGGGCTCACCCACTTCAACCTGCTCGGCAGCCACGGCGCCCGCGAGATGGCGCGCTGGCACAACGAGGTCCAGGAGATGGCCGCCGCCACCCGGCTCGGCATTCCGGTCTCGCTCTCCACGGACCCCCGGCACGCCTTCACCGACAACATCGGCGCCTCCTTCAACTCCGGCGCCTTCTCCGCCTGGCCCGAGGCGCTCGGGCTGGCCGCGATCCGCGATCCGGAGCTGGTCTTCCGCTTCGCCGACACCGTGCGCCGCGAGTACCTGTCGGTCGGCTTCCGCACCGCCCTGCACCCGCAGATCGACCTCGCCACCGAGCCCCGCTGGTCCCGCCAGTCCGGCACCTTCGGCTCCGACGCCGCCCTCACCGGCGAACTCGTGCGCGCCTACGTCCGCGGCCTCCAGGGCGAGCAGCTCGGCCCGGACTCGGTCGCGGCGATGGTCAAGCACTTCCCGGGCGGCGGCCCGCAGAAGGACGGCGAGGACCCGCACTTCCCGCACGGCAAGGAGCAGGTCTACCCGGGCGGGCTGCGCGAGCACCACCTGGAGCCCTTCAAGGCCGCCATCGCCGCCGGCTGCGCGCAGATGATGCCGTACTACGGCCAGCCCGTCGGCACCGACTGGGAAGAGGTCGGCTTCGGTTTCAACAAGGGCGTCATCCAGGGCCTGCTCCGCGACGAGCTCGGCTTCGACGGGATCGTCTGCACCGACTGGGGGCTGCTCAACGACTCCCGCATCTTCGGCGAGATCCACGCGGCGCGCGCCTGGGGCGTGGAGCACCTGAGCGTGGCCGAGCGGACGGCGAAGGCGCTGGACGCGGGCTGCGACCAGTTCGGCGGCGAGGAGTGCCCGGAGGTCGTCGTCGAGCTCGTGACCTCGGGCCGGATCGCCGAGTCCCGCGTCGACACCTCCGTACGCCGTCTGCTGCGCGAGAAGTTCGTCCTCGGCCTGTTCGACGAGCGGCGGTACGTCGACCCCGACGAGGCCGCGGAGACGGTGGGGCGCGCCGACTTCACCGCCCTCGGCGCGGCGGCCCAGCGCCGCTCCCTGACCGTCCTCACCGACGGCCCGCTCCCCCTGAAGGGGCGGCCGAAGCTGTACGTGGAGAACGTGGCCGCCGAGGTGGCGGCGGCGTACGCCGAGGTGGTGGCGACCCCCGAGGAGGCGGACCTGGCCGTCCTGCGCCTGCGCACCCCCTACGAGGAGCGCCCGAACCTCTTCGAGTCGTTCTTCCACTCGGGCTCGCTGGCCTTCCCCGAGCCCGAGCTCGGCCGCGTCCTCGCCCTGCTCGCCGCCACCCCCACCGTGGTGTGCGTCAACCTGGAGCGCCCGGCCGTCCTCCCGGAGATCGCGGAGCACGCGGCGGCCCTGATCGCCGACTACGGGGCGAGCGACGAGGCCCTGCTCGACGTGGCCTTCGGCCGGGCGAAGCCGGAGGGCCGGCTGCCGTTCGAGCTGCCGCGCTCCATGGCGGCGGTGGAGGCGTCCCGCCCGGACGTCCCGAACGACACGGCGGACCCGGTCTTCCCGTACGGGCACGGCCTGGAAATCTGACAGCACACTCACAGACCGCGGGGCTCCTGACGCCGCCCCGCACCGATCCGGGGCCCTCCCGTGGGGGGCAGGGCCCCGGATCGCTTTTTACCCTCCGTATGCCATGCCCATGACACAAGGGACTCCCTCATGCGCACCTCCCTCGCCCTCGCCACCGCCGCCGCCACCCTCGTGGCCGCCGGGACCGCCGCCTACGCCGTGACACCCGCCCGCCCCGGCCCCGCCGGCCAGCCCCTCGCCGGGCTGCGCGTCCTGATCTCCAACGACGACTCCATGCGCGCCGCCAAGGCGAGCAACTCCGACGGCCTCGGCCTCTACGAGCTGCGCCGCGCGATGTGCGCCGCCGGGGCCGACGTCGTCGTGATGGCCCCCTGGCAGGTCCAGTCGGGCAAGGGCACCGCCGTCACCAACGGCGGCGTGGTCACCGCCCAGCGCCGCACCGCGCTGCCCGCCGGGTACGCGGACGACTGCGCGGGCGCGCCCTCCAAGGGCGCGGTCTTCGGCGTGTGCCTGGCCGCCGGACCCTGCGCCGACGACACCCCGAGCGCCACCCCCGCCGACACCGTGAAGCTCGCCCTGCGCGGCGGACTGAGAGCCAAGGTCGGCTGGAAGGAGGCCCCCGACCTGGTCCTCACCGGCATCAACTCGGGCCCCAACGTCTCGGCCGGCGTCAACGACTCGGGCACCGTCGGCGCCGCCGTCGCCGCGATCGACCAGGGTGTCCCGGCCCTCGCCTTCTCCTCCTCCGGCAACGCCGACAACACCGCCTTCCCGCGCGAGAACTACCGCGCCAACGCCGAGTTCGGCGCCCGGCTGGTCGCGGACCTGCGGGCGCGCTCGCTGCTGACCTCCGAGTTCGCGCTCAAGGTCGACTACCCGGACGTCAGCGCCGGGCGGCGGGCCAGGCCCGCCGTGTGGACCCGGGTCGGCGACGGGGCCGTCGTCTACCACGCCTTCGAGCAGCGTGGCACGGGCGACTCCTTCGACATCGCGCTCGGCCTGTGCCCGTACGACGGGAGCGGCGAGGGCGAGTGCGCCGAGGGCCGGAAGGACGCCGACTCCGTCTGGCTGCTGGACAAGGGCCACGTCACCATCGCCCCGGTCACCTGGGACCGCACCTACGGCACCCCGGTCACGGCCCGCCGGACGCTGAACCGGATCGAGCGGTACGTCGGGCACGACGCGCCCAGGCCGTAAAAGGGCGGCGGGCCGCGCCCGTACTCCGTAACGTGTCGGGCCCGGCCGTCCGCTCCGGCGGGCGCCCGGGGCCGAGCAGCCGGACGAGAACGGAGCGCGCCTTGACGACCACCCCCGTCACCGTCGACCGCCGCGAGGGCCCGTACGGGGAGGTGGTGCTGCGCAGACGCGCCGCGGCCGACGGCCCGGTCTACGAGATCATCGCCAACGGCGCCTTCCTGATGGACACCTCCGACGGACGCTCCGAGCGCCTGCTGGTCGACGCGGCGATGGCCGCGCTCCCGGAGCCCGCCCGGGACTCGGGCCCCTCCGTCCTGATCGGCGGCCTGGGCGTCGGCTTCTCGCTGGCGCACGCCGCCGCCGACCCCCGCTGGCGCCGGATCGCGGTCGCGGAGCGCGAGGAGGCGGTCATCGACTGGCACCGCGAGGGCCCGCTGGCCTCGGTCTCCGGCGCGGCGCTCGCGGACGAGCGGACCGTGATCCTGCACACGGACCTGCTGGCCTATCTGCGCACCTCCCCCGACCACTACGACGCCCTGTGCCTGGACGTCGACAACGGGCCGGACTGGACGGTCACCGAGGACAACGAATCCCTGTACGGGGCCCCGGGGTTGGCGGCCTGCGCGGAGCGGCTGCGGCCCGGCGGAGTGCTCGCGATCTGGTCCGCGCGGCCGTCCGCCGATTTCGAAGGGTCCTTGCGGAATGCCGGATTCAGCGGGGTACGGACCGAAGAGATCCCCGTTGCCCGGGGCGTCCCCGACGTGGTCCACCTCGCCGTCCGGCCTGCGTAGCCGGGACGCCGCCGCTACCTCTAGGCTGCTGCACCGACATCGGCGACGCGAGGCGGGGCAATGGAGCAGACACACACCGGTCATCAGGGTGGGGCGACTCCGGGGGCCCAGCGGCGGGTCCTGGTCGTCGAGGACGACGCGACCATCGTGGAGGCCGTCTCCGCCCGGCTGCGCGCGGAGGGCTTCCTCGTGCAGACGGCGACCGACGGCCCCGCCGCCGTCGACGCGGCCGAGGCGTGGCAGCCGGACCTGATGGTCCTGGACGTGATGCTGCCCGGCTTCGACGGCCTGGAGGTCTGCCGCCGGGTCCAGGCCCAGCGCCCGGTACCGGTCCTGATGCTCACGGCCCGCGACGACGAGACGGACATGCTCGTCGGGCTCGGCGTCGGCGCGGACGACTACATGACGAAGCCGTTCTCGATGCGCGAGCTCGCCGCGCGGGTGCACGTCCTGCTGCGCCGGGTGGAGCGCGCCGCGCTGGCGGCGGTCACCCCGCGCAGCGGCATCCTGCGCCTCGGCGAGCTGGAGATCGACCACGCGCAGCGCCGGGTCCGGGTCAGGACCGACGACGTGCACCTGACGCCGACCGAGTTCGACCTGCTGGTCTGCCTGGCGAACACGCCCCGCGCGGTGCTCTCGCGCGAACAGCTCCTCGCCGAGGTGTGGGACTGGGCGGACGCCTCCGGCACCCGGACCGTGGACAGCCACATCAAGGCGCTGCGCCGGAAGATCGGCGCCGAGCGCATCCGTACGGTGCACGGGGTCGGCTACGCGCTGGAGACCCCGGCGCCGTGAGCCGGCCGCGGGGGGAGGACCGCAGGCGCCCCCGGCGGGAGCGGCGCCGCATCGTGATCTCGATCAAGACCAAGCTGGGCGCCCTGGTGGTCGGCGCGGTCCTGCTGACCTCGTGCCTGGCGCTGGTGGCGATCCGCACCTCGACCGAGTTCCGCTACATCACGATCTTCGCGATGATCGCGACCCTGCTGATCACCCAGTTCGTGGCGCAGTCGCTGACCGCGCCGCTGGACGAGATGAACACGGTGGCCGGGTCGATCTCGCGCGGCGACTTCAGCCGCCGGGTGCGCGGCGCCGACCGGCGGGACGAGCTGGGCGACCTGGCGCTGACGATCAACCGGATGGCGGACGACCTGGAGGCGGTGGAGCGGCACCGCAAGGAGCTGGTCGCCAACGTCTCGCACGAGCTGCGCACCCCGATCGCGGCGCTGCGCGCGGTGCTGGAGAACGTGGTGGACGGGGTCTCGGCGGCCGACCCGGAGACGATGCGGACCGCCCTGAAGCAGACCGAGCGGCTGGGCCGGCTGGTGGAGACGCTGCTGGACCTGTCGCGGCTCGACAACGGTGTCGTGGCGCTGCGGACGCGCCGCTTCGAGGTCTGGCCGTACCTGTCGGGCGTGCTGCGGGAGGCGAACCTGGCGGCCTCCCAGCGCGGGCTGACCACCAGCTCGGGGCTGCACAACCGGACGGACGTCCATCTGCACCTGGACGTGTCGCCGCCGGAGCTGACCGCGCACGCGGACGCCGAGCGGCTGCACCAGGTGATGGCGAACCTGATCGACAACGCGGTGAAGCACTCGCCGCCGCACGGCCGGGTCACCGTACGGGCCCGGCGCGGCCCGTTCCCGGAGTCGCTGGAGGTCGAGGTCGAGGACGAGGGCCCCGGCATCCCGGAGGCGGAGCGGCACAAGGTCTTCGAGCGCTTCAACCGGGGCACGGTCCGCGCGCAGCACGGTCCGGGCAGCGACGGCGGCACCGGACTCGGCCTGGCGATCGCGCGCTGGGCGGTGGATCTGCACGGCGGGCACATCGGCGTGGCCGAATCGTCACGCGGCTGCCGGATCAGGCTCACTCTTCCGGGCAGCCTTCCGGTCCGAGATTGACGTAGGGTTCGAACCGGAAGCAGGCGTTCTGCGTGTACCCGTACGAGCACTCGTACGAGAGACCCGCATGACGTGGTCAGGAACAGGACAGGGATGCGCGCCCGGGGGGCCGCACCCGCACTTTCCCCTACCCGCACGAGGGCAGAACCACGCTTGTTTCCCGCCATTCATGGCACTGAAACACCCCGTCAAGTGTGACTTGCGCGACGTTGGAGTGCCCGGCCTGCACCTCCCGGCCAGGGAGGCGTAGCCTTTATTTCCGCTGTCCATCACCTTGTGAAGCGGAAGAGGGCGGTTGCCGCCGTGTCGTCTCAGTCCCCCAGTACCCCGAGCTCCCCGACCGACCAAAGCGGGCAGGGAAAGTCCCCTGCCGCCGCCTTCGGTGCCAATGAGTGGCTCGTCGACGAGATCTACCAGCAGTACCTCCAGGACCCGAATTCGGTCGATCGTGCCTGGTGGGACTTCTTCGCCGACTACAAGCCCGGTGCCGCGGAGACCTCCGCCGCCCCGGCCGCCACCCCCCCGAGCGCTCCCGTGGCGCCGCAGCCGGGCCCCGCACAGGCCGCGCCTGCCGCCGCTCCGGCCGCTCAGGCCCCCTCGGTGCCCGCGCCGGCCCCGGCGCCCGTGAAGGCCGCCCCGGCGGCCCCCGCGGCGCCCGCCGCCGCCGCGCCCGCTCCGGCGCCCGCGAAGCCCGCCGCCGCGGCTCCGGCCCCGGTGAAGGCCGCTCCGGCCGCCGAGGCCCCCGCCGGCCCCGAGCTGATCACCCTGCGCGGCCCCGCCGCCGCGGTCGCGAAGAACATGAACGCCTCCCTGGAGATGCCGACGGCCACGTCCGTCCGCGCCGTCCCGGTGAAGCTGCTCTTCGACAACCGCATCGTCATCAACAACCACCTGAAGCGCGCCCGGGGCGGGAAGATCTCCTTCACCCACCTCATCGGCTACGCGATGGTGCAGGCCATCAAGGCCATGCCGACGATGAACCACTCCTTCGCGGAGAAGGACGGCAAGCCGACCCTGGTCAAGCCGGAGCACGTGAACTTCGGCCTCGCGATCGACCTGGTGAAGCCCAACGGCGACCGCCAGCTCGTCGTCGCGGGCATCAAGAAGGCCGAGACGCTCAACTTCTTCGAGTTCTGGCAGGCGTACGAGGACATCGTCAAGCGGGCCCGCGTGGGCAAGCTGACGATGGACGACTTCACCGGCGTCACGGTCTCCCTGACCAACCCCGGCGGCCTCGGCACCGTCCACTCCGTGCCGCGTCTGATGCCCGGACAGTCGGTCATCATGGGCGTCGGCTCGATGGACTACCCGGCCGAGTTCCAGGGCACCTCCCAGGACACCCTGAACAAGCTGGGCATCTCGAAGGTCATGACCCTGACCTCGACCTACGACCACCGGGTCATCCAGGGCGCCGCCTCCGGCGAGTTCCTGCGGATCGTCGCCAACCTGCTCCTCGGCGAGGGCGGCTTCTACGACGACGTCTTCAAGTCGCTGCGCATCCCCTACGAGCCGGTCCGCTGGCTCAAGGACATCGACGCCTCGCACGACGACGACGTCACCAAGGCCGCGCGGGTCTTCGAGCTGATCCACTCCTACCGGGTCCGCGGCCACGTCATGGCCGACACCGACCCGCTGGAGTACAAGCAGCGCAAGCACCCCGACCTGGACATCACCGAGCACGGCCTCACCCTGTGGGACCTGGAGCGCGAGTTCGCCGTCGGCGGCTTCGCCGGCAAGTCGATGATGAAGCTCCGCGACATCCTCGGCGTGCTCCGCGACTCGTACTGCCGCACCACCGGCGTCGAGTTCATGCACATCCAGGACCCCAAGCAGCGCAAGTGGATCCAGGACCGCGTGGAGCGCCCGCACGCCCGCGTGGAGCGCGAGGAGCAGCTGCGCATCCTGCGCCGGCTGAACGCGGCGGAGGCGTTCGAGACCTTCCTGCAGACCAAGTACGTCGGCCAGAAGCGCTTCTCGCTGGAGGGCGGCGAGTCCGTCATCCCGCTGCTCGACGCGGTCATCGACTCCGCCGCGGAGTCCCGCCTCGACGAGGTCGTCATCGGCATGGCCCACCGCGGCCGGCTGAACGTCCTCGCGAACATCGTCGGCAAGTCGTACGCGCAGATCTTCCGCGAGTTCGAGGGCAACCTCGACCCGAAGTCGATGCACGGCTCCGGCGACGTGAAGTACCACCTGGGCGCCACCGGCACCTTCACGGGCCTCGACGGCGAGCAGATCACGGTCTCGCTGGCCGCCAACCCCTCGCACCTGGAGGCGGTCGACCCGGTCCTGGAAGGCATCGTCCGCGCCAAGCAGGACGTCATCAACAAGGGCGGCACGGACTTCACCGTCCTGCCGGTCGCCCTGCACGGCGACGCGGCCTTCGCGGGCCAGGGCGTCGTGGCCGAGACGCTGAACATGTCGCAGCTGCGCGGCTACCGCACCGGCGGCACGGTCCACATCGTCATCAACAACCAGGTCGGCTTCACGGCGGCTCCCGAGTCGTCCCGCTCCTCCATGTACGCCACCGACGTGGCCCGCATGATCGAGGCGCCGATCTTCCACGTGAACGGCGACGACCCGGAGGCGTGCGTCCGGGTGGCGCGGCTCGCCTTCGAGTTCCGCCAGACGTTCAACAAGGACGTCGTCATCGACCTCATCTGCTACCGCCGCCGCGGTCACAACGAGGGCGACAACCCGCAGTTCACCAACCCGCAGATGTACACCCTGATCGACAAGAAGCGCTCGGTGCGCAAGCTGTACACCGAGTCCCTGATCGGTCGCGGCGACATCACCCTGGAAGAGGCGGAGCAGGCGCTCCAGGACTTCCAGGGCCAGCTGGAGAAGGTGTTCGCGGAGGTCCGCGAGGCCACCGCCGCCCCGTCGACCCCGCAGGTCCCGGACGCCAAGCCCGAGTTCCCGGTCGCCGTGACCACCGCGGTCTCCGCCGAGGTCGTGAAGCGGATCGCCGAGTCCCAGGTCAACGTCCCGGAGCGGGTGACGGTCCACCCGCGCCTGATGCCGCAGATGCAGCGCCGCGCGGCCTCGATCGACGACGGCACCATCGACTGGGGCTTCGGCGAGACCCTCGCCATCGGCTCCCTGCTGATGGAGGGCACCCCGGTCCGCCTGTCGGGCCAGGACTCCCGCCGCGGCACCTTCGGCCAGCGCCACGCGGTGCTGGTGGACCAGGTGACCGGCGAGGACTACACCCCGCTGCTGTACCTCGCCGAGGACCAGGCCCACTACAACGTCTACGACTCGCTGCTCAGCGAGTACGCGGCGATGGGCTTCGAGTACGGCTACTCGCTGGCCCGCCCGGACTCCCTGGTGGTCTGGGAGGCCCAGTTCGGCGACTTCGTCAACGGCGCGCAGACCGTCGTCGACGAGTTCATCTCCTCCGCCGAGCAGAAGTGGGGCCAGACCTCCGGCGTCACCCTGCTGCTGCCGCACGGCTACGAGGGCCAGGGCCCGGACCACTCGTCCGCCCGCCCGGAGCGCTTCCTCCAGATGTGCGCCCAGGACAACATGACGGTCGCCATGCCGACGCTGCCGTCGAACTACTTCCACCTGCTGCGCTGGCAGGTCCACAACCCGCACCACAAGCCGCTCATCGTCTTCACCCCGAAGTCGATGCTGCGTCTGAAGGCCGCGGCGTCCAAGGTGGAGGAGTTCACCACCGGCGGCTTCCGCCCGGTCATCGGCGACGAGACGGTCAACCCGGCGGACGTCCGCAAGGTCGTCTTCTGCGCGGGCAAGGTCTACTACGACCTGGAGGCCGAGCGTCAGAAGCGCGGCGACACGGAGACCGCGATCATCCGCCTGGAGCGCCTGTACCCGCTGCCGGGTGCCGAGCTGCAGGCCGAGATCGCCAAGTACCCGAACGCGGCGAAGTACATCTGGGCCCAGGAGGAGCCGGCGAACCAGGGTGCCTGGCCGTTCATCGCGCTCAACCTGATCGACCACCTGGACCTGGCGGTCGGCGCGGACATCCCGGCGGGCGAGCGCCTGCGCCGGATCTCCCGCCCGCACTCCTCGTCCCCGGCGGTCGGCTCGGCCAAGCGCCACCAGGCCGAGCAGGCGCAGCTGGTCACGGACAGGTAGGAGAGGCCGACGGGGTCGGGGACGAGGTCGGCCTTGCTCAGCACGACGAGCGGCTGGGCGCCGGACTCCCAGGCGAGCGCCAGGAAGC
>NZ_JBEZHM010000077.1:0-29157 GCF_040650575.1 Streptomyces sp. NPDC048659
GTCGTTGACGCCTCGACCGTGCAGGCGGATGAATCCGCCGGCACTTCCGTCCCGCTCCAGAAGAAGCCCGCCCGCCGTCGGAAGGCAAGCTGATGAGCGACCCGTACAGCCCCCAGCAGGTCTACACGCCGACGCCCATCTACGTCGGCCCCGGACAGGCCCTGAGCGTCCCTCAGAGCCTCCAGCAGCCCGCCCCGTACGTCATCGTCCAGCAGGCCGCCCCCGCGCCCTCCTGGCTCCGCCAGCACGCCGGACAGCTCGTCGCGGCTGGCGGGGCCGGGGCCCTGGTCGTCGCCGTCCTCCTGGCCGTCGCCATCGTCGCCGTCGCGGTCGGCATCGGGGCCATCTCGTGCGCCCTCGGCTGGCTCGTCATCAAGAGCCTGATGGGGCCGCAAAAGCCGAAGTGACCGCCCGGCGTGTTCGTATCACGCCGGGCGGCCACCAAGGACAGGATCACACGGAACGACGGAGGCCCGGAACCGCTCGCGACGGTCCGGGCCTCTTCCTCCGCCACCTGGAACGCGAACGGAGAACGTCTCATGACCACGGTAGAGCACGGCGAGGGCTCGGCACCACAGGTAGCCCCTCCGCATGATGACGTGCCCCCGGTCGTCTCGCTGGATGGAGCACAGGCCGCACAGGACCTCCGGGCCACTGGTGGCCGCCAGGTCTCCCGGCGCCCCCGTGGCGGAGCCTTGAGGGGGCGCCGGGCCGCCTCTGGCGGCCTGGCGGACGCCCCCCTTGGTACTACTACGGACTTTGTTTCACCCCTGGCGGGGAAAACCGGGTCTGACCAGCACGAATGCGGGAAGGGCACCGATCCGTGTTGCCGCCGCCGCCGCCGGTTCGAAGCCCGTCGCGTCATCTGGTCGATCACGACGGTCAAGCGGCTCTCGGCCTGCGGACGGGTCATGGCTCAGGGCCGAGACGGCAAGGCTGACCGGGTCAAGATCCACCTTCGGGACGGGGTCGCCTACACGTCGGGGGTCTGCGTCTGCGCGAACGGCTGGCTGTGCCCGGTCTGCTCGGCCAAGATCCGCGCCAAGCGGGCCAATGAGATTGCGGTCGGGGTCGCCTCGCTGATCATGTCGGGCGGCTCGGCCTGGATGGTCACCTTCACCGTCCGGCACGCGAAAGGGCACGCGCTGGCCGAACTCCTCGACGCTCTCAACGACGCATTCCGCCGACTCGGAAACGGCAAGATCGCCGTCCGGGAAAAGAAGCTCACCGGGAAAATCGGCACCATCAATTCGCGGGAAATCACTTACGGCAAGAACGGTTGGCATCCTCACCTTCATGTGATCGTTTGCTTCGACTCGGAGCCCGACGTAATGCAACTCACGTACATGATGGCCCGTTGGCAACGGCTCTGGATGGAGTGGACCAAGAAGCACGGATTCCCCGCCGACAAGACTCACGGGGTGAAGTGGGACAAGGTCATGACCGCCGAAGGTGCCGGGGAATACATCGCCAAGGCTCAGGACTCCGGACGGCACATCGGAAACGAGGTTGCTCGCGGTGATCTCAAGAAAGGCAGGCTCGGCAGTCTGACGCCCTTCGAGATGATCGAGTACCTGGCCGCGACTGGTGACGCTGCGGTCGTTGATCTCTGGGTCGAGTACGAGCAAGCGACCAAGGGCAAGTCCTGGCTTCGCTGGTCTCCCAAGCTCAAGGCCCGGCTCGGCATCGAGGAGAAGACCGAGGAAGAGTTGGCGGCCGAGGAAGTGGCCGGCGGGGAAGTGGCCGAGCTGGCGGAGTCCGCTTGGAAGATGGTCGTCGCTCACGGCCTCGAAGCCCGAGTTCTCGAAGCCGTCGAACGGGGCGGATTCCCGGCACTCGTCAAGCTCCTCACGGCACACCAAATCTGGGCAGTCAAGAGAATCACTCCTGATGACCCGTCAGAAACCCCTGACGGACCGTCAGAAAGCAAGACCGCTTAGGGTTGGGGAAGTGTTTGCCGAAAGGTGATCTGCGGGGCGGGAGCATGAAAAGGGGCCATTACACTTGTACCAATGGAGAGGGCTAGTTGCCCTCACCGTGCGAAGCAGGCACTCGGCCCCTTTTCTTGCTCCCGGAGGGGCCCCGCTGATCAGCTTTCGGTAAAGACTTCCTCGGCCCGGAACCACAAAAAACGCGACCGCCTGCGGCGGCTGCTCCGGCCCCCGCCGGGAACAACGAAAAGGCCCCCGCCGAATTCGACGGGGGCCTTAACGCGTCGTCACTTGTCCTCGGCAGCAACCCTTTTGTAGACGGCATTCCTCGTGATCCTCGCGGCTCGTGAAACCTCGGTCGGGGTCAGTGCCTTCGTCTTGACCGCGTTGATCGTCAACGCCGTCTCCGCCGTCTCGGCCGCCTTCGAGAGATCGGCAAGGGCCCGGATCAGGTTCCGATGCCACTCGGTCGGGTCATCGAACATCGCCGCGTCGGCATGTCCGAGGTAGCTGCAAAGCTCTGAGATCGACTGGAACTGTCGTTGCAGGTCAGACCTGAAAACGTCGGCCTTGCGTCGGGTCATGATGCGTCCTCCGGGATGGAACGATGCGAATACTCGGTTGACAGATCCTGTCTGCTCGGCTCATCGTAGAGCCCAGCACAGCCCGTAGTCATCACATCCGCAGATGACGAAACGTCAGGAGACATCCATGCCCGCCATCTTCCACGTCGACCAGGCCCGCACCTTCTCCATGGTCATGTTCCTCAGCTGCTCCCCGAAGATGCAGTTCGGCACCCAGCAGCAGGACACCGCCAAGGACGGCACCCCCAAGTGGGAGGTGCAGGTCGTCGCCTCGTTCACCCAGTTCGGCCGGACCGAAAACGAGATCCTCAAGGTCGGTGTCCTCTCGCACTCGAACCCCGGCGACGCCCTCCAGAACATGCCGCAGCCGGTCGAGCTGGTCGGTTTCCGCGTCGGCGTCACCCCGGCCGAGAAGCGGACCGACCGCAACGGCAACGACAAGGTCGTCGGCGGAACCGCCTGGTACCAGGCCGACGAGATCCGCTCCACCTCCGCCGTCCCGACCTCCCGCAAGTCCGCCTCGCAGGAAGGCTGAACGTGTCCGCCACCGACTCTCTGAGCCTCGCTCCCCTGGTCGCCGTCCTCGCCCTCGTGGTGCTGGCGGCCTGGGGGGCGGCTCGCCTCTTCCTCGCCACCTACCGGTACATCCGGGCAACCCCGCTCCAGCGGCTCCGGATGCGCCACGCCTGGGCCGTCTCCCGCCGCTGGCGTCGCCTCGCTCCCAACATCGGCTTGGCCCGCGTGGACGAGAACACCAAGGGCCGCAAGGACTGGCAGGGCAAGACCGCCAAGCCCGTCACGGTCGTCCCGAAGATCCGCGTCTTCCCGGAGCCGTGGGGCATCCGGGCCGTCATCAAGACGATCCCGAAGGTCGGCGTCGAGGAAGTCGAAAAGGCCGGCGGATGGCTCGCGGACGCTTGGGACTGCCAGACCGTGGAAGTCCGTCGACTCAAGGCCGGACTCGTGGAGGTCCGGGGCATCGTCGGCAACCCGCTCGACGACCACCAGCCGTACGCCTGGCCCGCCGAAGACGACTGGGTCCTCCCGATGGGTCACAACCCCTGGATGCGCCAAGTCGGCATCCCCTTGCGGCAGTTGAGCGGAATCAAGGTCGCGGGCCTCCCTGGCTACGGCAAGACGATGCTCATGCTCGCCTGGATGGCCTCGCTCGCCAACCGCGCCAACGTCCAGTTCGCCATCTTCGACGGCAAGACCTCCGACGCCCGATACGGCGACTGGGGAGAGGTCGGCAGCCGGGCCATGTTCGTCGTCGGCGACAACCCGGAGACCGCCAACCAGCGCTTGACCGAACTGGTCCGCCTGCTCAAGGACCGCCCGGCCTCCCTCGTGGAAGAACGTGGCACGCACAAGTTCTGGAAGCACGGCCCGACCGAGATCAACCCGCTGGTCCTGGTGCTCATGGACGAGTGCCACAACTACGCCGACACCAAGGGCTTGACCGGCAAGGACAAGCAGGTCATCGAGTCCAACCAGCGCATGATGCAGACCATCAGCAAGGAGGGTCGCGGGCTCGGCGTGATCGGCATCTTCGGCACGCAGAAGCAGACCGGCGACGCCATCCCGACCGCCGTCCGAGACAACCTTGAGGTCGGCGTCTGCTTCCCGACGTTCACCATCGACGCGGCAGAGGCGGCCCTGGGCTCAGGCATCCGCAAGGACGAGCCCAACGACCCGTCGAAGCTGGTCGACAAGGAGAGCAACGTCGGCGTCTGTGTCGTCACCGGCGTCCCCGGCCTGGGTGGCCAGTACGACCGAGTCCGCGTTGGCGACCTGGACGAAGACCAGCTCCCCGGCTTCATCGCCTCGACCTGGCAGCACCGCCGCGACGTCATCCCCGCGGCTGCCCCGACCGTCGTTGACGCCTCGACCGTGCAGGCGGATGAATCCGCCGGCACTTCCGTCCCGCTCCAGAAGAAGCCCGCCCGCCGTCGGAAGGCAAGCTGATGACCGCCAAAGCGGACAGGATCCCTCGGCCACCACTCCGTCACGGACAAGCCCACCTGCGGCCCCTCGGCCCTAACGTGTCCCGAGAGCGATCGCTCGCACCCCCGATACGGAAAGGGCCGGGACGCAATGACGACCACCCACGCCTTCTGGCTCGCCGGCCGCGAGGCCACCGGCGAGGCCACCTTCGACGTCACGAACTCCTTCGACGGGCGTCTGGTCGGCAAGGTCAGCGTGCCCACCGAGGCCCAGGTCGAGGAGGCCGTCGCCGCCGCGCACGCCGTCGTCGACGAGTTCGCCGCCACCCCGGCGCACGTGCGCGCCGCCGCCCTCGACCACGTGTCGAAGCGGCTCGCCGAGCGCACCGAGGAGATCGCCCAGCTGATCTCCGCCGAGAACGGCAAGCCGATCAAGTGGGCGCGCGGCGAGGTCGGCCGTGCCGTGTCGGTGTTCCGCTTCGCGGCAGAGGAGGCCCGTCGCTTCAACGGCGGCGAGGCCACCCGCCTCGACACCGAGGCCGGCGGCGTGGGGCGGCTCGCGCTGACCCGCCGCATCCCCAAGGGTGTCGTGCTCGGCATCGCGCCGTTCAACTTCCCGCTGAACCTGAGCGCCCACAAGGTCGCCCCGGCCATCGCCGTCGGCGCCCCGATCATCCTCAAGCCGGCTCCGTCGACGCCGATCTCCTCCCTGATCCTGGGCGAGATCCTGGCCGAGACCGACCTGCCGGCCGGCTCCTGGTCGATCCTGACCGTGCCGAACGACCGGATGCCCGCCCTGGTCAAGGACGAGCGCCTCCCGGTCATCTCCTTCACCGGCTCCGACACCGTCGGCTACGCCATCCAGGAGTCCGTGCCGCACAAGCACTGCACCCTGGAGCTCGGCGGCAACGCCGCCGCCGTCGTGCTGCCCGACTGGTCCTCCGAGGCCGACCTGGACTGGGCGGCGACCCGTATCGCCACCTTCTCCAACTACCAGGGCGGCCAGTCCTGCATCTCCGTGCAGCGCGTGATCGCCGACGCCTCCGTCTACGAGCGCCTGGTCCCGAAGATCGTCGCCGCCGTCGAGGCGCAGGTCACCGGTGACCCGGCGGACGACGCCACCGATGTCGGCCCGCTCGTCGACGAGAACGCCGCGAAGCGCGTCGAGGCGTGGGTGGACGAGGCCGTCGCGGCCGGCGCGAAGCTGCTCGCGGGCGGCAAGCGCGAGGGCGCGACCTACGCCCCGACCGTCCTCACCGAGCTGCCGGCCGACGTCACCCTGGCCCGCGCCGAGGTCTTCGGCCCGGTCCTGACCATCGCCAAGGTGGACGGCGAGGCCGAGGCGTTCGCCGCGGTCAACGACTCGGACTTCGGTCTGCAGGCGGGTGTCTTCACCCACGACCTGCAGGCCGCCTTCCGCGCCCACCGCGCCCTGGAGGTCGGCGGCGTGATCGTCGGCGACGTCCCGTCCTACCGTGCCGACCAGATGCCGTACGGCGGCGCCAAGCGCTCCGGCGTCGGCCGCGAGGGCGTCAAGTACGCGATGGACGACTACACGTACGAGCGGGTCCTGGTCCTCACGGGCCTGGCGCTGTAACCCGAACGTACGCGTCACGGACCGACGGCCGGAGCCCACTGTGCGGGGGCTCCGGCCGTCCCCGTTCCGCCGCCGAGGTGCGCCCGTACGGTCCGGCCGTCTTTCCGAACCCGCCGATATCGGGTACGACGGACAGACAGCCACTCAAGGCCCCCGACGAGCGGCGAGGTGAGCTCCTCATGTCCGCACCCACCCAGCGCCCGCCCAAGGTCACCGAGCGCGAGGCACGGCAGGTCGCCGAGGCCGCGCGCCAGCAGGACTGGCACAAGCCGAGCTTCGCCAAGGAGCTCTTCCTGGGGCGCTTCCGCCTCGACCTGATCCATCCGCACCCGCTCCCCGCCGACGAGGACGTCCGGCGCGGCGAGGCGTTCCTGGCCAAGCTGCGGGAGTTCTGCGCGACCCGCGTGGACGGCGCCCGCATCGAGCGCGAGGCCCGGATCCCCGACGAGACGGTGACCGGGCTCAAGGAGCTCGGCGCGCTCGGCATGAAGATCGACCCCAAGTACGGCGGTCTCGGTCTCACCCAGCTGTACTACAACCGGGCGCTCGCCCTGGTCGGCTCGGTCAGTCCCGCGCTCGGCGCGCTGCTCTCCGCCCACCAGTCGATCGGCGTGCCGCAGCCGCTGAAACTGTTCGGGACCCAGGAGCAGAAGGACGCCTTCCTGCCCCGGCTGGCCCGGGACGCGATCTCCGCCTTCCTGCTCACCGAGCCCGACGTCGGCTCCGATCCGGCGCGGCTCGCCACCACCGCCGTGCCCGAGGGGGACGACACGTACGTCCTCGACGGCGTGAAGCTGTGGACGACCAACGGCGTCGTCGCCGACCTCCTCGTCGTGATGGCCCGGGTGCCCGCCGCCGAGGGCCGCAAGGGCGGCATCACCGCCTTCGTCGTCGAGGCGGACTCGCCCGGCATCACCGTGGAGCACCGCAACGCGTTCATGGGGCTGCGCGGGCTGGAGAACGGCGTCACCCGCTTCCACCGGGTGCGGGTCCCGGCGGCGAACCGGATCGGGCCGGAGGGCGCCGGGCTGAAGATCGCCCTGACGACGCTGAACACCGGGCGGCTCTCGCTGCCCGCCGCCTGCGCGGGCGCCGGCAAGTGGTGCCTGAAGATCGCCCGCGAGTGGGCCGCGGAGCGGGAGCAGTGGGGCAAGCCGGTCGCCCGGCACGAGGCCGTCGGGACGAAGATCTCCTTCCTCGCCGCCACCGCCTTCGCCCTGGAGGCGGTCGTGGACCTGGCCTCGCAGCTGGCCGACGAGGACCGCAACGACATCCGCATCGAGGCCGCCCTGGCGAAGCTGTACGGCTCCGAGATGGCCTGGCTGATGGCCGACGAGCTGGTCCAGATCCGCGGCGGCCGGGGGTACGAGACGGCCGCCTCGCTGGCCGCCCGGGGCGAGCGCGCGGTGCCCGCCGAGCAGCTCCTGCGCGACCTGCGGATCAACCGGATCTTCGAGGGCTCGACCGAGATCATGCACCTGCTGATCGCCCGCGAGGCCGTCGACGCGCACCTGGCGGTCGCCGGCGACATCATCGACCCCGACAAGAGCGCGGGCGACAAGGCGAGGGCGGGCGCCCGCGCGGGCGGCTTCTACGCCCGCTGGCTGCCGAAGCTGGTCGCCGGGCCGGGGCAGCTGCCGGGGGCGTACGGGGAGTTCGGCGGGCTCGCGACGCACCTCAGGTTCGTCGAGCGGACCTCCCGCAAGCTGGCCCGCTCGACCTTCTACGCCATGTCGCGGTGGCAGGGGAAGATGGAGCTCAAGCAGGCGTTCCTCGGCCGGATCGTCGACATCGGCGCCGAGCTCTTCGCGATGAGCGCGGTCTGCGTGCGGGCCGAGCTGCTGCGGACCACCACGGACCACGGGCGCGAGGCGCACCAGCTCGCCGACGCGTTCTGCCGGCAGGCGCGGCTGCGCGTGGACGAGCTTTTCGGCCGACTCTGGGCCAACACCGACGACCTCGACGGCAGGGTCGTCGACGGCGTCCTGGCCGGCTCGTACACCTGGCTGGAGGAGGGCATCCTCGACCCGAGCGACGACGGGCCCTGGATCGCCGACGCCACGCCGGGTCCGTCGGCCGAGGAGAACGTGCACCGCAAGATCCCCTAGGGCCTGTCGTCACGCTCCCGCCCCGCGCGGAAGCCCGTCGTCCACTGGCCGAAACGGTCCGCCCCCCGTCCGCCCGCCACGGCAGACTGGGGGCCGTGACCGTCATAGACATCCCCGGTTCCAAGTCCGTCACCGCCCGCGCGCTCTTCCTCGCCGCGGCGGCCGAGGGCACCACCACGCTGCTGCGGCCGCTGCGCTCCGACGACACGGAGGGCTTCGCCGAGGGGCTGAAGGCCCTCGGCTACGCCGTCCGGCAGGAGCCCGGCGCCTGGCACATCGAGGGGCGGCCCGCCGGCCCCGGCGTGGCGGAGGCCGACGTGTACTGCCGCGACGGCGCCACCACCGCCCGCTTCCTGCCCGCCCTCGCCGCCGCCGGCCACGGCACCTTCCGCTTCGACGCCTCGCCCCAGATGCGCCGCCGCCCGCTCGGCCCGCTGACCACCGCCCTGCGGGAGCTCGGCGTGGAGCTCGCGCACGGCGAGCGCGAGGGGCACCACCCGCTCACCGTCACCGGCCGCGGCATCAAGGGCGGCGCGCTCCGGCTCGACGCCGGGCAGTCCTCCCAGTACCTGACCGCCCTGCTGATGCTCGGCCCGCTCACCGCCGACGGGCTCGCGATCACCGTCACGGACCTGGTCTCCGAGCCGTACGTGGAGATCACGCTCGCGATGATGCGGGCCTTCGGCGCCGAGATCGCCCGCGAGGACGGCCCCGAGGGCCGCACCTACACCGTCGCCCCCACCGGCTACCAGGCCACCACCTACGCCATCGAGCCCGACGCCTCCACCTCCAGCTACTTCTTCGCCGCCGCCGCCCTCACCCCCGGCGCCGAGGTCACCGTCCCCGGGCTCGGCACCGGCGCCCTCCAGGGCGACCTCGGCTTCGTCGACGTGCTGCGCCGGATGGGCGCCGAGGTGACGGTCGCGGAGGACCGCACCACCGTCCGCAACACGGGCCCGCTGCGCGGCCTCACCGTCAACATGCGGGACATCTCGGACACCATGCCGACCCTGGCCGCGATCGCCCCCTTCGCCGACGGCCCGGTCCGCATCGAGGACGTCGCCAACACCCGGGTCAAGGAGTGCGACCGCCTCGACGCCTGCGCCGACAACCTGCGCGCCCTCGGCGTCACCGTCGACACCGGACCCGACTGGATCGAGATCCGCCCCGGCACCCCCGCCGGGCCCGTCGAGATCGCCACCCACGGCGACCACCGGATCGTCATGTCGTTCGCGGTCGCCGCACTGCGCACGCCCGGCGTCACGTTCGACGACCCCGGCTGCGTACGCAAGACGTTCCCGGACTTCCACACCGTTTTCGAGGCGTTCGCCCGGGGGCTGTGAGGAGCGCACAGTCTTTGCGGCAAGAATGGGGGGCATGAGCGACCGCCCCTCTCCTCTCGCCGACCCGCACATCGCCTTCGACGTGTCCACCGGACGCCGCGACATCGTCGTGCTCGGCTCCACCGGGTCCATCGGCACCCAGGCCATCGACCTGGTCCTGCGCAACCCCGACCGGTTCCGGGTCACCGCCCTCGCCGCGTCCGGCGGCCGGATCGGGCTGCTCGCCGAGCAGGCGTTCCGGCTCCGGGCCGGCGCGGTCGCGGTGGCCCGCGAGGAGGCGCTGCCCGAGCTGCGCGAGGCGCTGAAGGCGCTGTACGGCTCCGAGCCGCTGCCCGAGCTGCTGGCCGGGCCCGACGCGGCCACCCGGCTCGCCGCCTCGCCGTGCCACACGGTGCTCAACGGCATCACCGGCTCCATCGGCCTGGCGCCCACGCTGGCCGCCCTGGAGGCCGGCCGGACCCTGGCGCTCGCCAACAAGGAGTCGCTGATCGTCGGCGGCCCCCTGGTGAAGGCGCTGGCGAAGCCGGGCCAGATCATCCCGGTCGACTCCGAGCACGCGGCCCTCTTCCAGGCGCTGGCCGCCGGCACCCGCGACGACGTCCGCAAGCTGGTCGTCACCGCCTCCGGCGGCCCCTTCCGCGGCCGGACCCGCGCCGAGCTGGAGGGCGTGACCCGCGAGGACGCGCTGGCCCACCCGACCTGGGCGATGGGCCCGGTGATCACGGTCAACAGCGCGACCCTGGTCAACAAGGGCCTGGAGGTCATCGAGGCCCACCTGCTCTACGACATCCCGTTCGACCGCATCGAGGTCGTCGTCCACCCCCAGTCGTACGTCCACTCGATGGTCGAGTTCACGGACGGCTCCACGCTCGCCCAGGCCACCCCACCGGACATGGGCGGCCCCATCGCGATCGGCATCGGCTGGCCCGAGCGGGTCCCCGACGCGGCCCCCGCCTTCGACTGGACCAAGGCGTCCACCTGGGAGTTCTTCCCCCTCGACAACGAGGCGTTCCCCTCGGTGAACCTGGCCCGCCACGTCGGCGAGCTCGGCGGCACCGCCCCCGCCGTCTTCAACGCCGCCAACGAGGAGTGCGTGGACGCCTTCCTCGCCGGAAGGCTGCCGTTCAACGGAATCATGGATACGGTCACCCGAGTCGTCACCGAGCACGGCACCCCCGACCGGGGAACCCCGCTCACGGTGTCCGACGTCCTTGAAGCGGAGACCTGGGCCAGGGCCCGGGCCCGGGAACTCGCGGCGAAGGCAATCGCGGAGGCGCGCGCATGACCGTTTTCCTGTACGTACTCGGCCTGGTGCTGTTCGCCTTCGGCCTGCTCGTCTCCATCGCCTGGCACGAGCTCGGCCACCTCTCCACGGCCAAGCTCTTCGGCATCCGCGTGCCCCAGTACATGGTCGGCTTCGGCCCCACCGTCTGGTCGCGCAAGAAGGGCGAGACCGAGTACGGCATCAAGGCGATCCCCGCGGGCGGCTACATCCGCATGATCGGCATGTTCCCGCCCGGCAAGGACGGGAAGATCGAGGCCCGCTCGACCTCCCCATGGCGCTCCATGATCGAGGACGCCCGCGAGGCGTCCTTCGAGGAGCTCCAGCCCGGCGACGAGGACCGCCTCTTCTACACGCGCAAGCCGTGGAAGCGCGTCATCGTGATGTTCGCCGGACCCTTCATGAACCTGGTCCTCGCCGTGCTGCTGTTCTTCGGCAGCGCCATGGCCATCGGCTTCGAGGCCCAGACCACCAAGGTCGCCGGCGTCCAGAAGTGCGTCATCCCGCAGTCCACCAAGCGCGAGGCGTGCCAGACCGGCGACCCGGTCTCGCCCGCGTACGCCGCCGGACTGCGCCAGGGCGACAAGATCGTCGCCTTCAACGGCACCCCGGTCGAGGACTGGAACACCCTCTCCGACCACATCCGCGACACCATCGGCCCCGCCACCATCACCGTCCAGCGCGGCGACCAGCGGCTCGACCTCCACCCCACGCTCATCAAGAACGAGGTCTACAAGAAGGACGCCGACGGCCGGGTCGTCCAGCCGCTCCAGACCGTCCCCGCCGGCTACCTGGGCTTCGCCTCCAAGACCGAGGTCACCCCGCTCACCTTCGGCCAGTCCGTCACCCGCATGTCCGACCAGCTCCAGGCCGGCGTCGAGTCCGTGATCGCGCTGCCCGGCAAGATCCCCGCCCTGGCCGACGCGGCCTTCGGCGGCGGCGAGCGCGCCCAGGACTCCCCGGTCGGCGTCGTCGGCGCCGCCCGCATCAGCGGCGAGCTGATGACCCTGGAGGCGCCCCCGCAGACGATCCTCGTCTGGTTCATGAACCTGCTGGTCATGTTCAACGTGTCGCTGTTCCTGTTCAACATGCTCCCGCTGCTCCCGCTCGACGGCGGCCACATCGCCGGCGCCCTGTGGGAGTCGATCCGCCGCAACACCGCGCGGATCTTCAAGCGCCCCGACCCGGGCCCGTTCGACGTCGCCAAGCTGATGCCGGCGGCCTACGTGGTGGCGGGCGTGTTCGTCTGCTTCACCCTGCTCGTCCTCGTCGCCGACATCGTCAATCCGGTGAAGCTGACCTGAGCCGCCAGCGGCCGGATTCCGTACGGTGTCCGGCCGCCCGCCCGCGGGGCGGTAATCTCGAAGACCTGAGCCCGATGAACCACACCTTGGGGTTGTACAGCTGATGACCGCCATCTCTCTCGGAATGCCTTCCGTCCCGGCCAAGCTCGCTGAGCGGCGCAAGAGCCGCCAGATCCAGGTCGGATCGGTGGCCGTCGGCGGCGACGCCCCCGTGTCCGTGCAGTCGATGACCACCACCCGCACCTCGGACATCGGCGCCACGCTCCAGCAGATCGCCGAGCTCACCGCCTCCGGCTGCCAGATCGTCCGCGTGGCCTGCCCGACCCAGGACGACGCCGACGCCCTCGCGACCATCGCGAAGAAGTCGCAGATCCCGGTCATCGCCGACATCCACTTCCAGCCGAAGTACGTGTTCGCCGCGATCGACGCCGGCTGCGCCGCGGTCCGCGTCAACCCGGGCAACATCAAGCAGTTCGACGACAAGGTCAAGGAGATCGCCAAGGCGGCCTCCGAGACCCGCACGCCGATCCGCATCGGCGTCAACGCCGGCTCGCTCGACGCGAGGCTGCTCGCCAAGTACGGCAAGGCCACCCCCGAGGCGCTCGTCGAGTCCGCCCTCTGGGAGGCGTCCCTCTTCGAGGAGCACGGCTTCGGCGACATCAAGATCTCGGTCAAGCACAACGACCCGGTCGTCATGGTCAACGCCTACCGCCAGCTCGCCGCCGCCTGCGACTACCCGCTGCACCTCGGCGTCACCGAGGCGGGCCCCGCCTTCCAGGGCACCATCAAGTCCGCCGTCGCCTTCGGCGCGCTGCTCTCCGAGGGCATCGGCGACACCATCCGCGTCTCCCTCTCGGCCCCGCCGGTCGAGGAGGTCAAGGTCGGCAACCAGATCCTGGAGTCGCTGAACCTCAAGCCGCGCCGCCTGGAGATCGTCTCCTGCCCGTCCTGCGGACGCGCCCAGGTCGACGTCTACAAGCTGGCCGAGGAGGTCACCGCCGGCCTGGAGGGCATGGAGGTGCCGCTGCGCGTCGCCGTCATGGGCTGCGTCGTCAACGGCCCCGGCGAGGCCCGCGAGGCCGACCTGGGCGTCGCCTCCGGCAACGGCAAGGGCCAGATCTTCGTCAAGGGCGAGGTCATCAAGACCGTCCCCGAGTCGAAGATCGTCGAGACCCTCATCGAGGAGGCCCTCAAGATCGCCGAGCAGATGGAGAAGGACGGCGTCGCCAGCGGCGAGCCGACCGTCGCCATCGGCGTCTGACCCCCGCGCCCCACAGCCGCTCCCGAAGCCCCTCCGCCCCTCCCGGGACGGAGGGGCTTCGCGCGCCCCGGGCGGCGGGGGACAGGGGTAAAGTGCGGAGACCAGCAGAAACCGCACGGTGAGGCCCCCTCGTGTTGACGCAGAATTCCACCCGGGTCCTCGAACCCGCCGACCTCGGCGCCGCGCTCGCCGTCCTCGACAGCGCCCCCGTCGAGAACGCCTTCGTGACCGCCCGCGTCCAGGTCGCCGGGCTCGACCCCTGGCGCCTGGGCGGCGAGATGTGGGGCTGGTACGCCGACGGGCGGCTGCGCTCGCTCTGCTACTCCGGCGCCAACCTGGTCCCCCTCTGCGCCACCCCCGAGGCCGTCCGCGCCTTCGCCGAGCGGGCCCGCCGGGTCGGCCGCCGCTGCTCCTCGATCGTCGGCCCCGCCGGGCCCACCGCCCAGCTCTGGGAGCTCCTGGAGCCCGGCTGGGGCCCCGCCCGCGACATCCGCGCCCACCAGCCGCTGATGGTCGCCGACGCCCCCTCCGTCACCGTCGCCCCCGACCCGCTGGTCCGCCGGGTCCGCAAGGACGAGATGGAGGTGCTCATGCCCGCCTGCGTGGCCATGTTCACCGAGGAGGTCGGCGTCTCCCCGATGGCCAACGACGGCGGGCTGCTCTACCAGGCCCGGGTCGCCGAGCTCGTCGGCTCCGGCCGCGCCTTCGCCCGCATCGAGGACGGCAAGGTCGTCTTCAAGGCCGAGATCGGCGCCGCCACCCGCCAGGCATGCCAGATCCAGGGCGTCTGGGTCGCCCCCGAGCACCGCGGCCGGGGCCTGTCCGAGACCGGCATGGCCGCCGTCCTCCAGTACGCCCTCGCCGACGTCGCGCCCCTCGTCAGCCTGTACGTGAACGACTACAACACCCCCGCCAGGGCCGCGTACCGCAGGGTCGGCTTCGACGAGGTCGGCGCCTTCATGAGCGTGCTGTTCTGAAGCGGGTTCGGAAGCCCCCGTACGGCTTGTAGGGTGCGGCGCATGGATGACACGAAGGTCGAGATCGGGCCCGTCAATCTCGCCGCGCGCGTGGACGAGGCGCTCGACGTGCAGGCCCGCGCCTTCGGGCTGGAGGCCGACGAGATCGCCGTGCGCCGCCACATCGTGCTGCGCCACCTGCTCAACCCCGGCGCCCGCGCGTACGGCGCGACCACCCCCGACGGGCGCCTGGTCGGCTTCGTGTACGGGATGCCCAACGACCGGGGCCACTGGTGGTCCACCATCGTCGAGCCCTATCTGCGCGCCACCGGCAGCGAGGGCTGGCTGACGGACTCCTTCGTCATCACCGAGCTGCACGTCGACCCGGCCTTCCAGGGCCGCGGCGTCGGCCGCGCGCTGATCACCACCGTCACCGACGGCTCCGACCTGCCCCGCTCCATCCTGTCGGCCATCGACACCGACAGCCCCGCCCGCGGCCTGTACGCCTCCCTCGGCTACCTCGACCTGGCGCGCCAGGTGCACTTCCCGAGCGCGCCCCGCCCGTACGCCGTGATGGGCGCCCCGCTGCCGCTCCGACGCGGGAACTGATTTCTCCGACCCGCCCCCGCCCGGCTAACCTCCTAGCCATCACCCATATCCGGCAGGAGTACGAGAACCATGGCCAAGGCACAGGTCCAGCGCATGTCGAAGTTGATGGCGAAGACGCTGCGCGACGACCCGGCGGACGCCGAGGTCCTCAGCCACAAGCTGCTGGTCCGCGCCGGCTACGTGCGCCGTACCGCCGCCGGCATCTGGAGCTGGCTGCCGCTGGGCAAGAAGGTCCTCGCCAACGTCGAGCGCGTGGTGCGCGAGGAGATGGACGCCATCGGCGCCCAGGAGGTCTCCCTGCCGGCCCTGCTGCCCCGTGAGCCCTACGAGGCCACCGGCCGCTGGGAGGAGTACGGCGCCGAGCTGTTCCGCCTCCAGGACCGCAAGGGCGGCGACTACCTCCTCGGCCCGACCCACGAGGAGATCTTCACCCTCCTGGTGAAGGACCAGGCGTCCTCCTACAAGGACCTGCCGGTCATCCTGTACCAGATCCAGACGAAGTTCCGCGACGAGGCCCGCCCCCGCGCCGGCATCCTGCGGGGCCGCGAGTTCCTGATGAAGGACTCGTACTCCTTCGACACCGAGGACGAGGGCCTGGCGCACTCGTACGGCCTGCACCGCCAGGCGTACCAGCGCATCTTCGAGCGCCTGGGCCTCGACTACCGCATCTGCGCCGCCACCGCGGGCGCGATGGGCGGCTCGAAGTCCGAGGAGTTCCTGGCCCCGGCCGAGGCCGGCGAGGACACCTTCGCCGACTGCCCGAACTGCGACTTCGCCGCCAACACCGAGGCCGTCTACCAGGCCGTGAAGCCGGTCGACGCCACCGGAGTGCCCGCCGCCGAGGAGATCCCGACCCCCGACACGCCGACCATCGAGACGCTGGCCGCCTCGCTGGGCGTGCCGGCCTCCGCCACGCTCAAGAACCTGCTGGTGAAGGTCGACGGCGAGATCGTCGCCATCGGTGTCCCGGGCGACCGCGAGGTCGACATGGACAAGGTCGAGGCGCACTTCGGCCCGGCCGCCACGGTCGAGCTGGTGACCGAGGAGGACTTCGCCGAGCGCCCCGACCTGGTCCGCGGCTACGTGGGTCCGCAGGGCCTGGAGAAGGTCACGTACCTCGCCGACCCGCGCGTCGCGCCGGGCACGGCATGGATCACCGGCGCCAACAAGCCGGGTGTCCACACCAAGAACGTCGTCGCGGGCCGGGACTTCGAGGTCGAGACGTACGTCGACGTCGTCGTCGTCCAGGACGGCGACCCGTGCCCGAAGTGCGGCACCGGCCTCAAGCTGGACCGCGCGATCGAGATCGGCCACATCTTCCAGCTCGGCCGCAAGTACGCGGACGCGCTCAAGCTGGACGTCCTCGGCCAGAACGGCAAGCCCGTCCGCGTGACCATGGGCTCGTACGGCGTCGGCGTCTCCCGCGCGGTCGCGGCCCTGGCCGAGCAGACCGCCGACGAGAAGGGCCTGTGCTGGCCCGCCGAGATCGCCCCGGCCGACGTCCACGTCGTCGCCGCCGGCAAGGCGCAGCAGATCGAGCTGGCCCTGGAGGTCTCCGAGAAGCTGTCCGCCGCGGGCCTGCGGGTCCTGGTCGACGACCGCGCGGGCGTCTCCCCGGGCGTGAAGTTCACGGACGCCGAGCTGATGGGCGTCCCGAAGATCCTGGTCGCCGGCCGGCGCGCCGCCGAGGGCGTCGTGGAGCTGAAGGACCGCCGCACCGGCGAGCGCGAGGAGCTCCCGGTCGACGAGGCGATCGCCCGCCTCTCCGCCTGACGGCAGGCGCGTGTGCCCCCTCCCGGCGCCTTCGGGCGCCGGGAGGGGGCACACGCGCGTTCAGTCCCGGTCGGGCCGGTCGCCGCGGACGATCGGGACCAGGCTGCGCATCGCGAGCCCGGCGGCGATCAAGGTCGTGGCGGCCACGATGAGGCCGAGCACGGCGAGCGGGCTCAGCCCCGCCCCGGTGGCGGCGAGGGTCGCGCCCGTGCCGCCCACGGCGCTGGCTTCGATGGGTTTCCCGTACATGGTGGGTTCCTTTCGGATCAGGTGGCGACCCAGCGCTCCTTGCGGCGCAGGACGAGGTCGACCAGGGACCGGACGAAGACGAGCTGCCGGAACACGTCGTAGAGGAGCTCCGGGACGAGCGGCAGGGCCAGCAGCACGGCCCGGCGGCCCTGCCGGCGCACGGTGAGGGTGCGTTCCAGGACGAAGACCAGCGTGATCGCGCCCCAGAACAGCGAGAAGCCCTGCCAGCCGACGGTGGTCAGGACGAGCACGGTGAAGAGGCCGAACAGCGCCAGCGCCAGGGCGCCGAGGCCGAGCATGATCTGCTGCCCGAAGTACGGCAGGGTGACCTTGGTCAGGCCGTAGTCGCGCAGGTTCTCCAAGGCGCCGCGCTGCCAGCGCATCCGCTGGTGCCAGAGCTTGGGCAGGGTCGGCATGACCTCGGTGACGAGCCAGCAGCCGTCGGGGGAGACGGTGCGGTGGCCGAGGGTCTTGACGGCCTTGGTGATCTCGTCGTCCTCGGTGAGCGAGGCGAGGCTGTAGTAGGAGTCCCCGCCGCCGATCCGGCCGGCCCGGCGGGCGTCGCGGACCTCGCGCAGCACGCGGGCGCGGAAGACGGTGCCGGTGCCGGTGAGGACGACGGCCTCGTTGCCCTTGCGGTGGATCTCCAGGGCGTACCGCTCGTACTCCATGCGCTGGAGCAGGCCGAGGAGCCCGCCGCCCTCCTCGCCGTAGAAGACGCCGCCGACGGCGCCGACGGCCCCGTCCTCGTCCAGGGCGTCGACGGCGCAGCGGACGAACCGGGGGTTGAGCACCGTGTCGGCGTCCTGGACGAGGACGAGGGCGTCCTCGGGGAGTCCGTCGAGGACGGCGGGCAGGGCCTGGTTGAGGGCGCCCGCCTTCTTGTCGCGGTTGCCGGTGGTGACGTGGACCTCGGCGCCGACGCGCTCGGCGACCTCGGCGGTGTGGTCGGTGCAGTTGTCGGCGACGACGATGATCCGGTCGGGCCGCACGGACTGCCGGTGCAGCCCGCCGAGGGTGGCGGTGATGCCGTGCTGCTCGTTGTGCGCGGGGATCACCGCTACCAGTTCCGTCATCGTGCCCTCCGTCCGCTCCCGGCCGGCCCGTCCGGTGCGCGGCCGACACGTCGACGGTCTCGCGGCGAGGTTGCGGCACGGGTGCGCGGAGGGTGCGGCGGGGGTGCTCCCGGGGGCTCCGGGACCTTCGGCGGGCGGTTCGGGACCTTCCACCCGGCCGGCCGGGGGCGGTCAGGCCGGGGGGCGGTAGCGGTAGCCGACGCCGCGGACGGTGGCGATGCCGGTCCGGCCGCCGGTCGCTTCGGCGATCTTGTGGCGCAGCCGCAGCACCGCGTACTTCACCCGGCGCGCGTCGGCGTTCTCGTCGTCGCCCCAGACCTCCCGCAGGAGCTGCCCGCGGCTCAGCACCCGCTCGGGGCGGGTCACGAACGCGGCGAGCAGGTCGAACTCCAGCGCGGTCAGGTCGAGCGTGGTGCCGTCGGCGCGGGCGGTCCGGGTGGCGGGGTCCACCACGATCCGCTGCCCGGGAGCGGCCGGGGCGGCCCCCGCGGGGCCCGGTCCGGGCGCGGGCGCCGGTCCGGTGCCGGACCGGCTCGCGGGGCGCAGCAGGCGCCGGAATCGGGCGGCGATCCGGGGCATCCCCTGGGCGCGGGAGAGGGCGTACGTGATGTAGTCGTCCGCGCCGAGGCGGTACGCGCGGGTGGCGTCGTCCTCGATGTAGACGGGGGCGGCCATGACGATGGGCAGCAGCCGGTCGCCCGCGCGGAGTTCGACGAGGAGCCGCCAGGGGTCGCAGCCGGGCAGCAGGGTGCTGAGCACCAGGCCCTGGGGGGCGCGTTCCCGCAGCGCGCGGCGGGTGGCGTCGGCGTCGGGCGCGTGCACCACCTCGTAGCCCTCGACGCGCAGCATCCCGCCGACCTCGGCCATGACCCGGGGGTCGGTCAGGGCGAACAGGATGAGCGGCCGGCGGGCGGGCGGCGGGGGATCGGACAAGTGCGCCATATGAGGACACATTAGGGTGAGTGGCCCGTCCCGGCACGTGGCGCCGTCCCGCGCGGTGCGGGGGGGCCTCAGCCCTCCTCGTCCCCCCTGTCCCCCCTGTCCCCCCTGTCCTCCCGCGGCGCCGGCTCCACGGAGGCGCCCGTCAGGTCCTCGACACCCTCCGCCGCGTCCGCCACGCCCTTGAGGTACGCGTCGGACAGGGGCGGCGGCGCCGGGGCGGGCGGCGGCTCCACGGCGGGGCGGTCCGCTGACCGTTCCGCGGGCCGCTCGGCGGGCTGCTCCGGTCCGCCGCCCGCGCGCTCCAGGAAGCGCAGCAGTTCGACCGGGATCGGCAGCACCAGGGTCGAGTTCTTCTCCGCCGACACGGCCATCACCGTCTGCAGCAGCCGGAGCTGGAGCGCGGACGGCGTGTCCTCCATCTGGCGCGCCGCCTCGGCCAGCTTCTTCGACGCCTGGAGCTCCGCGTCCGCGTTGATCACCCGCGCGCGCCGCTCCCGGTCCGCCTCCGCCTGCCGGGCCATCGAGCGCTTCATCGTCTCGGGCAGCGACACGTCCTTGATCTCGACCCGGTCGATCGCGACGCCCCAGCCCATCGCCGGGCTGTCGAGCATCAGCTCCAGGCCCTGGTTGAGCTTCTCCCGGTTGGACAGCAGGTCGTCCAGGTCGCTCTTGCCGATGATCGACCGCAGTGAGGTCTGCGCCATCTGGGAGACGGCGAACTTGTAGTCCTCCACCCGCACCAGCGCCTCGGCCGCGTCCACGACCTTGAAGTAGACGACCGCGTCGACCCGCACGGTCACGTTGTCCCGGGTGATGCCCTCCTGGGCCGGCACCGGCATCGTGACGATCTGCATGTTGACCTTGTGCATCCGGTCGACCAGCGGAACGATCATCTGGAATCCGGGCTGGCGCTCCCGGTCGACGAGCCGCCCGAAGCGGAACACCACCCCGCGCTCGTACTGCTTGACCACGCGCGCCGCGGCCCCCGCGTACACCGCGACCGCCGCCCCCGCCCCCACGGCCGCCATCAACAGCTCTTGGATCATGACGGGCTCCCTGACAAAGGGTTACAAGAAGGGTATTCCCCTACCGGCCGCCCGCGAACGCGCCGCCGCCCCGCGAACTCACAGCCAGCCCGCGAACTCCAGCAGCAGCTCCGCGTCCGCCGGGCGTCCCGCGTCGAGCGCCCGGGCCGCCGACTCGACCGCCCGGAAGAGCGTCCAGCCGCGCAGCCGCTCCCGGTCCAGGTCCAGCGCGTCGGCCAGCTTGTTCACCCGCCGCCGGGCCGCCGAGGCGCCCGAGGAGGCGGCCACCAGGTCCTCGACCCGGTCCCGCACCAGCCGCGCCAGGTCGTAGGCCCGCTCGCCGACCAGCGGCTCGGGGCCGACGGCCAGCCAGGGCGCCCGGTCGCCCGCGAGGACCTTGCCCTGCCGGAAGCAGCCGTGCAGCAGCAGGGTCTCCGCCTCGCCCGCGAGCAGCTCCTCGCGGGCCGCCAGCGCCGCCGCCACCAGCGGGCCCGTTTCTTCGTCGGAGCGGTGCGCGGCCATTGCCAGCGCCTGCCGCCCGGTCCGCTCGGCCACCGACTCGAAGCCGTGGCCCGCGGGCGGCTCGACCCACAGCCGCCGGACGGTCCCGGCGGCCTCCAGGAGCGCCTTGGCCTCCGGCAACGAGCGCAGCGAGACCTCCGGGTGCAGCCGCTCCAGGAGCAGCCCGTCGCCGTCCGCGCCGCCCAGCAGGCGCACGGCGCCCCAGCCGTTCCAGTGCGCGAGCGCGGCCCGCTCCAGGTCCGGGCGGGCGGCGGCGGGCGCCAGCTTGAGGGCGGCGCCGGGGACGAGCACGACGAGGCTGCTGCGACCGCCGGGGGCCATCACCCGTTCGGCGGCCAGACCGGCGCCCGCCAGCGCCTCCCGGGTCAGCTCGGGGAGCTCCCCGAGCCACTCGGCCGCGGCGGCCTCCCCGTACGTCTCGCCGAGCGCCCGCACCAGTCGCTGCGGCGGTTCGAAACCCATACGTGCCTTGTTTCCTTCGTTTCCTCGGTGGCGGGCGCCTTCTACGCCCGTTCGGCGAGCCCTGGAAAGGTTACGTCGCTGCCGCGCCAGCGCACCGCCCGGACCGCCGCCTCCCGCAGCGCCGCCGCCGCCTCGCCGCGCAGCGGGCCCTCGGCGGAGCGCACCAGATCGGAGTAGACCCCGGCGACCCGGTCCTCCAGGACGGCGGCCAGGCGCACCGCCGCGGCCGGGTCCGGCACGGTGAACGGCAGCGCGTAGCCCGCGGCGGCGGCGACCGGCTCGCCGCCGAGGTCGCGGACGGTGCGCCGGAGCGCGTCCCGGCGGGCCCGGTGGGCCTGGTGGGCGGCGGTGGCCTCGGCGCGCCGGGCCTCGCCGACGCGGGCGCCGACGACCCCGTACCCGTAGACGGCGGCGTGCTCGGCGGCGAGCGCGGCCTGGGCCGCGTCGAGCGCGGTCATCCCCGGGCCCCTTCGGTCAGCAGATAGGCGTGGGCGGCCCCGGCGGCGGCGACGGAGGCCAGCAGCCGGGCGTACTCGGGCGGCGCCGTCCGCAGCGTCGCCGTGTGGGTGTCGGCGGTCGCCCGTTCGGCGGCGGCCAGTTCGGTGAGCGCCGCCGCCGGGTCGGCGGGTACGGGGGCGGGCGCGGGGGAGCGCGGGGCGGCGGGGGCGGTGGTGCCCGCGGCGCGCGTGGCCGACGGGGCCGGGCTCGCGGACCCCGGGCTCCCCGGGGTCCCGGGGGTCGTCGCGCCCTCGCCGAGGGCCGCGACATGGGCCGCGACCGAGGCCCGCAGCGGTGCCAGCCGGCCGCCGAGCGCGGGGTGCGCGGCGAGCACCGCGTCGTAGCGGGCGAGCAGGGTGCGGCCGGTCGCGGCGGAGCGGGCCCGCAGCACGGCCTCGGCGCGCGCGGCGCGCTCGGCGGCGCTCGGGGGCTCCGGGCGCGTGCCGCCGGGGGAGCTGCAGCCGGCGAGCGCCACCGCGCCGCCGGCCGCGCCCGCGGCCAGGAGCGCGCGCCTTCCGATGCCTGTCACGCCTTCTCCCTCACGCTCAGGTATTCGAAGATCACCGCAGGCGAGCGTACCCGCGGGGCCGGGCCCGGTGGACGGCAACACCCTTCTGGACCGGATACCCTTTGATCTGACACGCGACAACCCACAACAGCACACGCGGCCGAGGAGTCACCCGGATGAGCACCACCCAGAGCGAACGGCTGCGCGGTCTTCTGGAACCGCTCGTTCACGCGAAGGACCTCGACCTCGAGGAGATCGAGGTGTCCCGGGCCGGCCGCCGCGGACTGCTGAGGGTCATCGTCGATTCCGAGGAGGGCGTCGAGCTCGACGCCTGTGCCGAGCTGAGCCGCGTCATCTCCGAGAAGCTCGACGAGTCCGACGTGATGGGCGACGGCGAGTACGTCCTCGAAGTCAGCTCCCCGGGCGCCGACCGCCCCCTGACCCAGCACCGCCACTACGTGCGCGCCGTCGGCCGCCTGGTGAAGCTCCAGCTGACCGCCGAGGCGGGGGACGGCGAGCTGGTCACCCGGATCCTCGCCGTGGACGAGGACGGTCTGGACACCGAGGTGCCGGGCGTGAAGGGCCGCAAGGCCACCGCCCGCCGGGTGGAGTTCGCCGAGATTGCGAAGGCGCGTGTCGAGATCGAGTTCAACCGCAAGGACAAGAAGGAAGAGGAGGCGTAGCCGTGGACATCGACGTGAAGCTTCTGAAGGGCTTGGCGCAGGAGAAGGAAATCTCCTTCGAGATGCTGGTCGAGGCGATCGAGTCGGCCCTCCTCATCGCGTACCACCGCACCCCGGACGCCCGCCGCCACGCGCGCGTGGAGCTGGACCGGGCCACCGGGCACGTGACGGTGTGGGCGAAGGAGGACCCGGCCGACCTGGAGGAGGGCCAGCAGCCCAAGGAGTTCGACGACACGCCGTCGGACTTCGGCCGGATCGCCGCGAGCACCGCCCGCCAGGTCATCCAGCAGCGGCTGCGGGACGCCGAGAACGACGTCACCTTCGGCGAGTACGCCCGCCGCGAGGGCGACATCGTGGCCGGCATGGTGCAGCAGGGCAAGGACCCGAAGAACGTCCTGGTCCGGCTGGACGACAAGCTGGAGGCCATCCTCCCGGTGCAGGAGCAGGTGCCGGGCGAGGACTACACGCACGGCCTGCGGCTGCGCACGTACGTCGTCCGGGTGGCGAAGGGTGTGCGCGGTCCGTCCGTCACCCTTTCGCGTACGCATCCCAATCTGGTGAAGAAGCTCTTCGCCCTGGAGGTGCCGGAGATCGCCGACGGTTCGGTGGAGATCTCCGCCATCGCCCGTGAGGCCGGTCACCGCACCAAGATCGCCGTCCGCTCCACCCGTTCGGGCCTGAACGCCAAGGGCGCCTGCATCGGCCCGATGGGCAGCCGGGTGCGCAACGTGATGGCCGAGCTGCTCGGCGAGAAGATCGACATCGTCGACTGGTCGGACGACCCGGCCGAGATGGTGGCGAACGCGCTCTCCCCGGCGCGGGTCTCCAAGGTCGAGATCGTGGACCTGGCGGCCCGTTCGGCCCGGGTGACGGTGCCGGACTACCAGCTGTCGCTGGCGATCGGCAAGGAGGGGCAGAACGCCCGTCTGGCCGCGCGCCTCACCGGCTGGCGGATCGACATCCGTCCCGACACCGAGGTCGCGGACCCCCGCGACTGAGATCGTATTTGGCCATCAGTCGTTCGATTGTTACCCCGAACGGGTGAGGTCGGTACGGGGAGGTAGACTTAATCGTGTCTGGCCGGACGCATGCCCGCGCGTGCCCTGAGCGAACCTGTGTGGGATGCCGGGAGCGAGCGGCCAAGAGCGACCTGCTGCGGATCGTGATGAATAAGGACGAGTGCGTCCCCGATCATCGCGGTACGCTGCCCGGCCGGGGTGCGTACGTGCACCCCGCCGTGGTCTGTCTCGACCTGGCGGTGCGCCGCAGGGCGTTCCCCAGGGCCTTCAGGACCCAGGGACCGCTCGACACCGTGGCTCTCCGCCACCACGTCGAGCGGGTGACACCGCAGTGAAGAAGTACGGCACGGAATCCCGTGCGGTCAGGTACCTCGCGAGTTGGAAGTAGGTCGAGATTGCGATGAGCACTCGATGAGTACGCGATGAGTACGCCCATGAAGTAGCGACGGTCCGGCGGTAACCGGACCTAAAAGGAGCGAAGTGGCTAAGGTCCGGGTATACGAGCTCGCCAAGGAGTTCGGTGTAGAGAGCAAGGTCGTCATGGCCAAGCTCCAGGAACTCGGTGAGTTCGTCCGTTCGGCGTCCTCGACGATCGAGGCGCCGGTCGTGCGCAAGTTGACTGACGCTTTGCAGGGTCCCGGCGGCAACGCCGGCAAGACCGCTGCCAAGCCCGGCGCCCCCCGCAAGGCGGCGCCCTCCCCCGCGAAGCCCGCGGCGCCGTCCCCGGCCGCCGCGGCTCGTCCCGCTGCCCCCAAGCCCGGCGCCCCGGCCCCCAAGCCGGCCCCCGCCGCGCCCGCGGCGCCGGTCACCCCGGCCGCGCCCGCGAGCAGCACCCCCTCTCCGGCTCCGGCCGCCTCCGGCCCGCGTCCGGGTCCGAAGCCGGCCCCGAAGCCCGCGCCCGCCGCGCCGGCTCCGACCACCCCGGAGTTCACGGCCCCCCCGGCCGCCCCGTCGGCCCCGGCCGCCGGTCAGCGTTCCGGTGGCGCCCCCGGCCCGCGTCCCGCCGCTGCCCGTCCGGGCCAGCAGGCGCCGCGCCCGGGTCAGCAGGCCCCCCGTCCCGGCCAGCAGGCCCCGCGTCCGGGCGCCCGTCCGGCCGGCCCGCGTCCGGGCAACAACCCCTTCACCTCCGGCGGCTCCACCGGCATGGCGCGCCCGCAGGCGCCCCGTCCGCAGGGTGGCGCGCCGCGTCCCGGCGGCTCCGGTGCCCCCGGTGGCGCTCCGCGTCCGCAGGGCCAGGGCGGCGTTCCCGGCGCCCCGCGCCCCCAGGGCGGCGCTCCGCGTCCGACCCCCGGTGGCATGCCCCGTCCGCAGGCTCCCCGTCCGGGCGGCGCGCCCGGCGGTAACCGTCCGAACCCGGGCATGATGCCGCAGCGTCCCGCTGCCGGCCCGCGTCCCGGCCCCGGCGGCCGTGGTCCCGGTGGCCCCGGCGGTCGTCCGGGCGGTCCCGGCGGCGGCGGTGGCGGTCGTCCCGGCTTCGCCGGTCGTCCGGCCGGTCCCGGCGGTGGCGGCGGCGGCTTCGCCGGCCGTCCCGGTGGTCCCGGTGGCGGCGGCGGTCGTCCGGGTGGTCCCGGCGGCGGTGGCGGCGGCTTCGGCGGTCGTCCCGGCGGCTTCGGCGGCCGTCCCGGTGGTCCGGGTGCCCGTGGTGGCACGCAGGGCGCCTTCGGCCGTCCCGGTGGTCCCGCGCGTCGCGGTCGCAAGTCGAAGCGTCAGAGGCGCCAGGAGTACGAGGCCATGCAGGCCCCGTCGGTGGGCGGCGTGATGCTGCCCCGCGGCAACGGCGACACCATTCGCCTGTCGCGCGGTGCCTCCCTCACCGACTTCGCCGAGAAGATCGGCGCCAACCCGGCGTCGCTCGTCGCGGTGATGATGAACCTCGGTGAGATGGTCACGGCCACGCAGTCGGTCTCCGACGACACGCTGACCATGCTCGGCGAAGAGATGAACTACGTCGTTCAGATCGTCTCGCCGGAGGAGGAGGACCGCGAGCTCCTCGAGTCCTTCGACATCGAGTTCGGCGAGGACGAGGGCGGCGAAGAGGCTCTGGTCTCCCGTCCGCCGGTCGTCACCGTCATGGGTCACGTCGACCACGGTAAGACCCGACTGCTCGACGCGATCCGCAAGACGAACGTCGTCGCGGGCGAGGCCGGTGGCATCACCCAGGGCATCGGTGCCTACCAGGTGGGCACCGAGGTCAACGGCGAGGACCGCAAGATCACCTTCATCGACACCCCGGGTCACGAGGCGTTCACCGCCATGCGTGCCCGTGGTGCGAAGTCGACCGACATCGCGATCCTCGTGGTCGCGGCCAACGACGGCGTCATGCCGCAGACGATCGAGGCGCTCAACCACGCCAAGGCCGCCGGCGTCCCGATCGTCGTCGCGGTCAACAAGATCGACGTCGAGGGTGCCGACCCGGTCAAGGTGCGCGGTCAGCTCACCGAGTTCGGTCTGGTGGCCGAGGAGTACGGCGGCGACACGATGTTCGTCGACATCTCCGCCAAGCAGGGTCTGCACATCGACTCCCTGCTGGAGGCCGTCGTCCTCACCGCCGACGCCTCGCTCGACCTGCGGGCCAACCCGAACCAGGACGCGCAGGGTATTGCGATCGAGTCCCACCTCGACCGCGGTCGCGGTGCCGTCTCGACCGTCCTGGTCCAGCGCGGAACGCTGCGCATCGGCGACACCGTGGTGGTCGGCGACGCGTACGGCCGCGTCCGGGCGATGCTCGACGACAAGGGCAACAACGTCGAGGAGGCGACCCCGTCGACTCCCGTCCTGGTGCTCGGTCTCACCAACGTGCCGGGTGCCGGCGACAACCTCATCGTCGTCGACGAGGACCGTACGGCCCGTCAGATCGCCGAGAAGCGCGCCGCGCGTGAGCGCAACGCCGCCTTCGCCAAGCGCGTCCGCCGGGTGTCCCTCGAGGACCTCGACAAGGTGCTCAAGGCCGGTCTGGTCCAGGAACTCAACCTCATCATCAAGGGCGACGCGTCCGGTGCGGTCGAGGCTCTCGAGTCCTCGCTGCTCCAGCTCGACGTCGGCGAAGAGGTCGACATCCGCGTCCTGCACCGCGGTGTGGGTGCGGTCACCGAGTCCGACATCGACCTGGCGATGGGCTCCGACGCCATCGTCATCGGCTACAACGTCCGTGCGGCCGGCCGTGCCGCGCAGATGGCGGAGCGCGAGGGTGTCGACGTCCGGTACTACTCGGTGATCTACCAGGCCATCGAGGAGATCGAGGCGGCCCTGAAGGGTCTCCTCAAGCCGGAGTACGAAGAGGTCGAGCTCGGTACGGCGGAGATCCGCGAGGTCTTCCGCTCGTCCAAGCTGGGCAACATCGCCGGTGTCCTCATCCGCTCGGGCGAGGTCAAGCGCAACACCAAGGCGCGCCTCCTCCGCGACGGCAAGGTCATCGCGGAGAACCTCAACATCGAGGGTCTGCGCCGCTTCAAGGACGACGTCACCGAGATCCGCGAAGGCTACGAGGGTGGTATCAACCTCGGAAACTTCAACGACATCAAGATCGACGACGTCATCGCGACGTACGAGATGCGCGAGAAGCCGCGCGCCTGACGTACAGCGTTGATCCGGGGCCGGTCGGCGGGAAGGAATTCCGTCGATCGGCCCCGGCCGTTCCGTGTACGGTTCTGATGTCCCCGCCAAGCGGTTGGCGGGGCCCATGAACCCGAACCGGCGGGACATCCGGGCATACATGTATGTGGGGACGCTGTCCTTCGATCTGCTCCTCGGCGACGTACGGTCGCTGAAGGAGAAGCGCTCCGTCGTCAGGCCGATCGTCGCCGAGCTCCAGCGGAAGTTCTCCGTGAGCGCGGCGGAGGTGTCGGGCCAGGACCTTCACCGGCGGGCCGAGATCGGCGTCGCGATGGTGTCGGGCGACCCGGGGCACCTCAGTGACGTACTGGACCGGTGCGAGCGCCTGGTCGCCGCCCGGCCGGAGGTGGAGCTGCTGTCCGTTAGACGCAGGCTCCACACCGACGAAGACTGAACTCAGCAGGCAACGCAAGAAAAAGGCAAGAAAGAGGAGAAGGACCAGTGGCCGACAACGCGCGGGCGAAGAAGCTGGCGGACCTCATCCGGGAGGTGGTCGCCGAGAAGCTGCAGCGCGGCATCAAGGACCCGCGCCTGGGTACGCACGTGACCATCACGGACACCCGCGTCACCGGTGACCTGCGGGAGGCGACGGTCTTCTACACGGTCTACGGGGACGAGGAGGAGCGGGCCAGCGCCGCCGCCGGCCTGGAGAGCGCCAAGGGCGTCCTGCGGTCGGCCGTCGGCCGGGCCGCGGGCACCAAGTTCACCCCGACGCTCACCTTCGTGGCGGACGCCCTCCCGGAGACCGCCAAGAACATCGAGGACCTCCTCGACCAGGTGCGCGCCTCGGACGCCAAGGTGCGCGACGCGTCCTCGGGCGCCGCCTTCGCCGGTGACGCCGACCCGTACAAGAAGCAGGGCGAGGACGAAGCCGCCGAATGAGCAAGACAGCCAGCACGCCCGACGGCCTCGTCATCGTCGACAAGCCGTCGGGCTTCACCTCGCACGACGTCGTGGCCAAGATGCGCGGGATCGCCAAGACCCGCCGCGTCGGCCACGCCGGGACGCTCGACCCCATGGCGACGGGTGTCCTCGTCCTCGGCGTGGAGCGGGCGACCAAGCTGCTCGGTCACCTCGCGCTGACCGAGAAGGAGTACCTGGGCACCATCCGGCTCGGGCAGACCACGATCACCGACGACGCCGAGGGCGAGATCACGGCGTCGGTCGACGCGTCGAAGGTCACCCGCGAGCAGATCGACGCGGGGGTCGCGGAGCTGACCGGCGCCATCATGCAGGTGCCGTCGAAGGTCTCCGCCATCAAGATCGACGGCAAGCGGTCCTACGCGCGGGTGCGCGGCGGCGAGGAGTTCGAGATCCCGGCCCGCCCGGTGACCGTCTCCTCCTTCCGCGTGTACGACGTGCGCGAGGACACCGCGGCGGACGGCACCCCCGTGGTGGACCTGGTGGTCTCCGTCGTCTGCTCCTCCGGCACGTACATCCGGGCGCTCGCCCGCGACCTGGGCGCCGGTCTCGGCGTGGGCGGGCACCTGACCGCGCTGCGCCGCACCCGGGTCGGCCCGTACAAGCTGGACTCCGCGCGCACCCTGGACCAGCTCCAGGAGGAGCTCGCGGTCATGCCGGTGGCCGACGCCGCCGCGGCGGCGTTCCCCCGCTGGGACGTCGACGAGAAGCGGGCCGGGCTGCTCCTGAACGGCGTGCGCCTGGAGATGCCGGAGTACCCGGCGGGCCCGGTCGCGGTCTACGGGCCGGACGGGCGGCTGCTCGCGCTGGTCGAGGCGCAGCGGGGCAAGGCGAAGAGCCTGGCCGTCTTCGGCTGAGCCGGAGCGGCCCGCTGTCCGAGTGGGTATCCCCGTGGGGCGGGGGGGGGGGCGGGGGCCCCCCACCGCGGGGCAACCCCCCCCGGAACCCC
>NZ_JBEZHM010000078.1:0-28189 GCF_040650575.1 Streptomyces sp. NPDC048659
CTTGGCCTCATCGGCCCTCGTGGCGGGTGCCGCGACCGCCGTGGTGCCGGTGGCCGTGGGTCGCTTCGGCTACCGGCGACGTCTTCAGGTCGAGGCCGGACCGGCTCGGTCCGGGCCGCGGAGGCGGGGGTGCTCGCGCTCGTCACCGGCTACTCGCGGTCGTCGGAGGTGGAGCGGCGGCGCATCCCCAGGAAGATCCCGAGGCCGACGACCACCACCACGGCGGCGCCGATCCCGATGATCACCCCGGTGGAGGAGGAGCCGGAGCCCCCGTCCGAGGCCCGGGCGGCGGGCACGGCCGACCACCAGCTCCAGTAGCCGTCCTGGCCCCAGAGGTTGCCGGCCGCCGAGGGCATGGTGGTGATGGAGCCGATCTGGTCGGTGCGGTACGCCTCCAGGGCGTTGGGGTACGCGAGGACGTTCATGTAGCCCGTGTCGTACAGCCGCGACTGCAACCGCTTCACCAGGTCCGCGCGCTTGGCCGGGTCGTACTCGACGGCCTGCTGCGCGTACAGCGCGTCGAAGCGCGGGTCGCAGATGAAGTTGTCGGTGGCGCCGGAGTCCTTGGGGGTCGCGGGCAGCGCGTCGCAGGTGTGGATCGACAGCACGTAGTCCGGGTCCGGGTTGACCGACCAGCCGTCGAAGGCGAGGTCGTAGTCGCCCTTGACCCACGGGTCGGAGACGCTGTCCAGGCACTCGACCTTCAGCCCGATGCCCAGCCCGCCCCACCACTCCTGGAGGTACTTGCCGACCGCCTTGTCGTTCGGGTCGGTGGCGTGGCACAGGATGCGGAAGTCGAGCGGCCTGCCGTCCTTGCCGAGCCGCTTGCCCTCGCCGTTCTTCCGGTAGCCGGCCGCGTCCAGCACCTGGGCCGCCTTCGCCGGGTCGTAGCCGCGCTTCTGCTCGGCCGTGGGCTGCCAGAAGTACGAGCCGAAGCGCGGCGGGATGTAGCCCTCGCCCTCGACGGCGTGCCCCTGGAAGACCTTGTCGACCAGGGTGGCCCGGTCCACGGCGAGGAAGAGCGCCTTGCGCACCTCCGGGTCGAGCAGCGCCTTGTTCCCGTTGCCGAAGGTCTTGCCGTCCTTGGCCCGCGCGCCCGGGTTGGTGGCCAGCGCGAAGAAGCGGCGGCCGGGTGCGTCGTTGACCTTGATGTCCGGCTGCGTCTTCAGGGCCGCCGCCTGGGCGGGTGTCAGGTTCGGTACGAAGGACACCTCGCCCTTCTGGAGGGCGGCGACGGCCGCGTCGCCGTCCTTGTAGTACTTGAAGACCAGCTCGTCGAACTTGGGCGCGCCGCGCCAGAAGTCCTTGTTGGGCTTGAGCTTGATGTACTGGTCGACCTTGAAGTCCGTGATGACGAAGGGCCCGTTGCCCACGATCGGGAACTGCTTGTCGTTGTTGAACTTCGAGAAGTCGCCGACCTTCTCCCACACGTGCTTGGGCACGATCGGCACGTCCAGTGCCGTCATCGTCGCCTGAGGCTTCTTCAGCTCGATGACCAGGGTGCGCGGGTCGGGCGCGCTGACCGTCTTGAAGTTGGCGGTGAAGCTGCCGTTGGCGGTCGCCGCGTTCGGGTCGGTCATCATCTTTTGGAACGTCCACGCCGCGTCCTCGGCGGTGGCCGGCTGCCCGTCGGACCACTTCGAGTCCGAGCGGATCGTGTACGTCCACGTCAGCTTGTCCGGCGAGGACGCCCAGGCGGTCGCGAAGCCCGGGACGGTGCGCGCGTCCTTCGGGTCGTAGTTGGTCAGGTACTCGTAGGCCAGCCGGTGGATGCTGGTGGAGACCAGCTTCTGGGCGAGGAAGGGCGAGAGGGAGTCGACGCTCTGCGAGACGGCGACGGTGAGCGTGCTGCCCGCCCCCGCCTTGCCGTCGCCGTCTCCGGCGGCCCCGGCGACCGCCCCCGCCGCCTGCGGGACGGCCACGAGCGAGGCGGCGGCGACCCCGTGGGCGACGAGCAGGCGCAGGGCCCGGCGGGCGGGAGCTCTGTGGGCGGGTGCCGGAGGGGGTGGTGCCTTCGTGACCATGACCATGGGGCGTGACCTCGCGTCGGGATGCGTGCGTCGGGGGAAGTGCCGTGGATCTTGGGCTGACGATGGATGAAGCGAAGGTGTATCAGCGGTGGTCTGCCGTCGTCAACGATGTCTCAAACCACGTGTGGACTGCGGGAATGCCAAAAGCCCCCGTACCGGAACACCGGTTCGGGGGCTCATTGGTCTACTCCTGTGACGCCTTACTGCTGAGGGGCTGGCGGAGCCTGCGGAGGCTGCTGCGGCGGCCAGTTGGGCGGCGGGACCTGCCCCTGCGGATCGGCCTGCGGCGGGAGCGGCTGCGCGGGCGGCTGCTGCCAGCCCTGCGGCACCGGCGGCTGGATCCCGTACGCCTGACCGGGTGCGGGCGGTGCTCCGTACGGCTGACCCGGCTGGCCCTGGTGGGGATGGGGCCCCGGCGCGTACGGCTGCCCCGGCACCGGCCCGCCCTGCGGCGGGTACGGCTGCGGCGGATAGGGCTGACCGGGCGCGGGCATGGGCGCGGGCGGGGCCGGGGGAGCGGCGGGCGCGGGATACGGCTGCCCGGGCGCCTGGCCGTGGCCCGGCACCTGGCCGTGGCCGGGCATCGGCGGGGCCATGTGCGGGGGCAGCCCGCCCTGCGGGTCGCCGGTCCACAGCCCCTGCGCCTGCTGGGCGCGCGTGAAGTCCTCGGCGACCATCGCCGAGAGGTGGAAGTACGCCTCCCGGGTCTTCGGCCGCATCATGTCGAGGTCGACCTCGGCGCCCGCCGCCAGGTGCTCGTCGAAGGGCACCACGACGACGCCGCGGCAGCGGGTCTGGAAGTGCTGCACGATGTCCTCGACCTTGATCATCTTGCCGGTCTCGCGGACCCCCGAGATGACGGTGATCGAGCGCTGCACCAGCTCCGCGTAGCCGTGCGCGGAGAGCCAGTCCAGCGTCGTGGAGGCGCTGGAGGCGCCGTCCACGGACGGCGTGGAGATGATGATGAGCTGGTCGGCGAGGTCGAGCACCCCGCGCATCGCGCTGTAGAGCAGCCCGGTGCCGGAGTCGGTCAGGATGATCGGGTACTGCTTGCCGAGGACGTCTATGGCCCGCCGGTAGTCCTCGTCGTTGAAGGTCGTCGAGACCGCCGGGTCCACGTCGTTGGCGAGGATCTCCAGGCCGGACGGCGCCTGCGAGGTGAACCGCCGGATGTCCATGTACGAGTGGAGGTACGGGATCGCCTGCACCAGGTCGCGGATGGTCGCCCCGGTCTCGCGGCGCACCCGGCGCCCGAGCGTGCCGGCGTCCGGGTTGGCGTCGATCGCCAGGATCTTGTCCTGTCGCTCGGTGGCCAGGGTCGCGCCGAGCGCGGTGGTCGTCGTGGTCTTGCCGACGCCGCCCTTGAGGGAGATGACCGCGATCCGGTAGCAGGAGAGCACCGGCGTACGGATCAGCTCCAGCTTCCGCTGCCGCTCGGCCTCCTCCTTCTTGCCGCCGAGCTTGAACCGGGCCGAAGCGCCGGGATTGCGGCTGGACTTGGCCTTCTGCTTGCTGTTGCGCAGCAGCCGGTCGGAGGAGAGCTCGACGGCCGCGTTGTAGCCGAGCGGGGCGCCCGGCACGGACCGCTCGCGCTGGTCGTGCGTCACGGCCGTGGGCCAGGCGGCCCCGGTCCGGGGATCCACCGGCGGGGCGGGCACCGCGTAGTCGGGCGGCAGGCTCCCGGGCTGCGGGGCGTGGGGAGCCTGAGGGGCCTGCGGATGCTGCGGGGCCTGCGGGGGTACGGGCGCGGGCTGGCCGGGATGGGGGAAGCCGTAACCGCCCTGCGGGGGTACGGGCGCGGGTGCGGGCTGTCCCGGGTGCGGGAACCCGTAGCCGCCCTGCGGGGGCTGGGGCTGCGCCGGGAAGGGCTGGGGCCCCGGCTGGCCGGGGTAGGGCTGGGCGGGCGGCGGGAAGCCGTAGCCGCCCTGCGGGGGCGCCGGGGCGGGCGCGGGTGCCGGCGGGGCGGGCCAGGAGGCGGCCTGCGGCAGCGGGGCGGCGGCGGGCGGCTGCTCGCCGGGCGCCGTCTGGGCGGGCCACTGCGGGGCCGCCGCGGGGGTCGCGGGCTGGAACGAGGGCGGCAGCGGCGGCAGCGCACCGCCGCCGGGCAGCGGCTGCGCGGGCGGCAGCCCGGGTCCGGGCACGGCGTCCTGCGGCTCGAAGGGCGCGGGGGCGGGGGCGGGGGCGGGGGCGGGCGCCTGGACGGGGGGCTGCGGCTCGGCGGGCACGGGCACGGCGTGCTCCACGGGCGCGGGAGGCGCGGCGGCGACCGGCGGCTGCGGTTCGGCGGGCGCGGCGGCCTCGGCGGCGGCCTCGTCGGGAGCCTGGTCCGTGCCGTCCGCCGCCGGGACTTCGGCGCTCGCCTCGGCCTCGGCCTCGGGCTCGGCCTTCGCGACGGCCTCGGCCACGGGCTCCACCGAACCCTCGGGCTCGACGGGCTCCACCGGCCCCTCGGCCACGGGCGCGGCGGCCTCGCTGACGGCCCGCTCGGGCTCGGGCTCCGGCGAAGGCGCGGTCTCCGGCGAAGGCGCGGGCGGAACCGGCTGCCCGCCGGACGGCTCGCCCAGCTCGCGCTTCAGCGCGGCGGGGGAGAAGCGCATGGTCGCCCCACTCTCCACGTCCCCGCCCCCGAAGGGCGCGGGCGCCACCGGAGCGGGAGCCGCAGGTACGGGAGGCATGGGCGCGGGCGCCACCGGAGCGGGCGGCATGGGCGCGGGGGCCGGCGGCGGCGTCCAGGTCGGCTCGAAGCCGCCCGCCGCCGGAAGCCCGGGAACGGCCACCGGCGCACCGGTCGGCGGGGGAGGCGTGGGCGCCGTAGCGGCCGAACCGGCGGACGCGTTCTGCGTGTACCAGGCCGGAGGGGTGTAGTCGATCGTGAACTCGCCCGTCATCTCGGCGGCGTCCGGGTCGGACTGGTCGGACTGATCGTCGACGGGCGGGTTCCAACCCCCCTTGATCTCGTCCCGGTCGCCGTTCACTTTGCCTCCTGATGTGGTCGCGCACCCTTGTGCCGTCATGGGCGGGCCCTTCCCACCCTAAACGCCAACCGTGCCCGTCGGGCAGGGCCGACGGCCCCCCGCCGCGCACCGCGCGGACCACGCCCGGGCCCCAAGTGACCCACGCGTACCGGAGCGTGAAACGCCCGGTGAAGGAAATGCCTAGATAAGTGGACAAGTGGACAGGTCCGGCGGCTCAGTCCATCCGGCGCGCGCCGCCCAACAATCCGGTCTCGGCGTCGGTGGCCTGCGTCATGACGAACTGCCGGTCGTTCGGGGTGCACCACAGGGTCACGCCGTCGGCGAGCGTGGACAGCGCCTCCGACTCGCTGCGCCGGAGCCCCATGATCCGCCCGATCCGGGCCGCCTCGTCGGGGGACACCCGCTGGACCCCGACCAGCGAGGACTTCTCAAGCAGCCGGGGAGCGACCGGGCTCAGATAGGGGAGCAGGGTCACGACCGACTGCCAGGGCGCCGACACCACCCGGCCGCGCGGCGGCCGCATGCCGCAGTCGCGGACGACGACGACGGGACTGCCCGCGGAGGCGCCCTGGGGCGGCACCCGCCCCACGTCGTGCAGGGTGATGCAGGGCTGCCCGCCGCCCGCGGCTTGCGCCAGCGTGGTCCACGCCTGCGCGCGGCCGGTCTCGACGGCGATCCGGGCGCCGGTCGCCGCCGCGCGCAGGGCGAGGACCTGCGCGGTCCACAGGCCGCCGATGAGCGTGACGTCGTAGGGGCTGGGCCGGTTGATGCCGAGCACGGCCGGACGGCCCTCGGCGTCGACGCCGACGACCAGGCCGTCGTCGCCCACCGGCAGCGCCAGCGCGCCGAGTTGGTCGAGGGGGACGGAGTGCCGGTCCCGGCGCGGGCCGATCAGACCGAAGCCGAACCGGGGCCTGCCGCCGCGCCCCGTACGCCGTGCGGCACCCCGCTCGGCGCCGCCGGTCCGCCGCGCGGGCGCCCCGGCGGGACGCCCGCCGGACACCCCTTCGCCGCCGCCGACGGCGACGGCGCCCGTGTTCGCGGGCGCGCCCGAGAGGACCCCGCCACCGGGCTGCCCGGCGACGGGCTGCCCGTACGCCTGCCCGGCGGAAGGCCCGCCCGGCTGCCCGCCAGGCTGCCCGTACGCCTGCGCGGCCGGCCGTCCGGCGGCCTGTCCCATCGAGCCCACAGACCCCACCGCGCCCACAGACCCCATCGCGTTCCCGTGCCCCGTCCCGTATCCCTGCGGCTGCGCGGGGCCGTTCGCCGGCGTGGCCATCAGCGCGCACCCCCCAGCGGCAGCGTCGCCAGCATGCCCGGGACCTGCTCGCGGTCCAGCCGCACCAGGCCCGTCTTCACGCCGCGCGCCGCCCGCTCCAGTTCGTGCCGGGCCGTCACCAGCTCCTCGTCGCTGCGCCCGGTGATCCGTACGTGACCGGTGACCGTCACCTCCTGGCGGTCACCGCCGCTGAGCGTCAGGCTGAACGTCGTCGCCAGCGCCGGCAGCGAGGTCAGCAGCGCCACCAGCTGCGGCATCGACGCCCCCGCGCCGCCCGCCCCGCCCAACTGGGGCCAGCGCCCCACCCAGTACGTGGTGTGCCGCCGGTCGTCCACCCGCCAGGTCCGCGCCGTCTCCTGGGTCCGCCGCGCCTGCGCCTGCCCCCGGCCCGCCTGCGCTATGGCCATCGGGCTGGCGCAGGTCGAGGTGGCGAGCGCGGCGGTCAGCTCCTGCTCGGTGAGGACGGTGGCGGTGAAGCCCGCACCGGCCAGCCGGCTCGCCAACTGGTCCGCCGCCCGCACCAGGCATTTCTGCGCGCCCTCCAGACCGCCGCCGCGCGCCTCCACCGCCTCCGGGCACAGCTCCGGGTCGAGCTTCAGCGCGATCCAGGTGATCCGGAGCGCCGGAGAGCCCGTCTGCGCCTGCAGCGGCGCGTAGTTGCGGGTGGCCATCGACTGCGCGGGCAGGTGCGGCGCGGGCGCCGGCTGGGTGTGCTGGACGATCTGCGCCGACTCCAGCCGGATGCCGTCCACCGCCAGCACGTCCCGCACCAGGCCGACCGGCAGCGGGCGCGCCGAGCGGTCCGGGCGCAGCGCCGTGGCCTCGGACTCGACCCGGACCACCGCGGTGAGGAAGGTGCCGTCGCCGATCATCCCGACCGGCCGCCGGTCGCGGTCGCTGTACGCGTAGGTCCGCAGCGCCGGGTCGCACTCGACGACCGGGGCGAGCCCCGGCTCGGTGCCCTCGGGCACCGTCAGGGACGCGGCCCGGCGGGCCCGCGCGCGCAGCGCGAGGAAGGTGCCCAGCCACTCCGGCAGCGAACGCCGGTGCCGGCGCACCAGCGCGAGCAGCACCAGCACCGCGGCGAGCACGCCCGCGGGGACCAGCATCAGCTTGTCGATGGCCGCGGCCACGAGCAGCAGCGCCGCCGCGACCTCGATCAGTACGAGCTGTTGCAATCGGAACGCACCGAAGTGTCCGGGGTGTGCCTGGAGTCGGGGCGCCACGGAGGACGGAACGGACGAACCGGACCCCGGAGCGGGGGAGACGGGGGGCGCCGAAGAGGGCGCGGCGACGGCGGGCCTCGCCCGCGTAGCGGAAGCCATGATTGGAGAATCCCCCTCAATTCATCCCGATCACCCTGGCCCGCCAGGCCATTGGCGGCTGGATCACCCTACCCGCCCCGCGAACACGGGCGGACAGCAGGCATAGTAGGGGGCCGGTCCGGCAGCCGGGGCCCGGGCGCCCTGCTCCCCGGACTCCCGAGCGACGACTGCGCCTGACGAAAATGGGGACTCATGGCATCACGGCGGGACGAGCTCAACGCGTACACCTTTGCGAAGAAGCGCACCATCGCGGCATTCCTCCAACCCTCTCCCTCGGGTACGGAGGAGGGGGCGCCCAGGCCGCTGCGCGCGGTCGTCCCCGGGCTGATCGTCGGGGCGCTGGTGGTGGCCGGGTTCGGTGCCTGGGGCATGTTCAAGCCCACCGCCCCCAAGGGCTGGGACACGCCCGGCACCAGGGTGATCGTCGGCAAGCAGTCCACCACCCGTTACGTCGTGCTGACCACCGGCACGGGCAAGGACAAGAAGACCCTGCTCCACCCGGTGCTCAACCTGGCCTCCGCCCGGCTGCTGCTCAACCCCGACGACTTCGCCGTCATCCAGGTCGCCGACAAGGAGCTCGACAAGGGCGACCCGCCGCGCGGCCCGATCCTCGGCATCCCGTACGCCCCCGACCGGCTGCCGAGCGACAAGGACGCGGGCACCGCCAAGCGCTGGGCGGTGTGCGAGCAGCCCGGCGGCGGCAACGGCGGCGGGGTGCAGAAGGCCGCCTTCCTCTTCGCCGAGCGCGACCTCGGGCGCACGGACGACAAGTACCGGCTGGGCCCCGCCGACGTCCTGTACGTGAAGGGGCAGAAGGAAGGCGCCCAGTACCTCGTCGACCACACGGGCACCAAGTACCGGATCGACGAGACGGCGAAGAACCTCACCACGACGCTGTTCGGCGAGGGCCGGCAGCCCCAGCAGGTGACCGACGACTGGCTGAAGACCCTGAAGACCGGCTCGACCGTCACCTACCCGAAGGTCCCCGGCGTGCTCGGCGCCGACGCCGGCGTCAACGGCGGCCTCTCGGAGGCGCAGGACAGGATCGGCATGGTGCTGGTCGCCCAGACCGGCTCCGGGCCCCAGCACTACGTCGTGCTCCAGGGGAAGGTGCGGCCGGTGTCCCCGTTCACCGCCCGGCTCATCATCAACTCCACGGACACGGCCGATGCCCAGCTCGGCATGAACGGGCAGGCCAGCGCGGTCGACATGGGCCAGCTCAGCCCCGACCCCGCCCGCTTCGGCGCCGAACTGCGCTGGCCCGAGGCGCAGTCCAAGCTGGTCAACTCCGTCGGCGGGGCGGGCGCCCGCGACACCGTCTGCTCGGTCCTGCGGAGCGTCGGCGACAAGGGCCGGACGGTCCTGTCGACCTGGGCGGGCACCGCGTACCCCGCCGACATCACGGCCGGCGGCACCAGCACGTACGTCACCCCCGGCACCGGCCTGCTCTACACCCAGGTCCAGGGCGGCCAGGCCGCGGCCGGCGGCTCCCTCTTCCTCGTCACCGACACCGGGCTGCGCTACGCCGTGCAGGCCAACGGCGACAGCGACAAGAGCCGTTCCGGCATCGGCGCGGGCGAGCAGCCGCAGGGCGACCGGCGCCCGGAACCCTCCGACGCGCAGAAGCGTCTCGGCTACGAGAAGGTCACTCCGGTGCTCGTCCCGCAGGAGTGGTCGGACTTCCTGTCCAAGGGCCCGCGCCTCGACACCAACAGCGCGCGCCAGCCGCAGGGTTCGTGAGGGGCGTGAGGGAGGTGACTCGGATGACGGCGCGGACGGCGACGTACCGCACGGGAGCCCTGCTCGCCGCCGCGGCCCTCGGCTGTCTGCTCGCGGCGCCGCCCGCCGCGTACGCCGAGGGCGTCCCGGGTCCCGCCGGTCTCGACGGCAGCGGCGAGTGCACGTTCCCGATGAAGAAGCAGATCGAGGGCATCCCCTGGCCGCTCCAGCGGGTGCTGCTCGACGAGCTGTGGCAGGACACCAAGGGCGCGGGCGTCCGGGTCGCCGTCATCGACACCGGGGTCGACATCAAGAACCCGCAGCTCAAGGACGCGGTCGACGTCAAGGCGGGCAAGGACTACCTGAAGCCCGACAAGGAGAACCCGGGCATCGGCGACGAGAACCGCGGCAAGACCGGCGGCGTCGTGGACGAGGTCGGCCACGGCACCAAGGTCGCCGGCATCATCGCCGCCCGGCCCGCCGACGGCACCGGCTTCGTCGGTCTCGCGCCCGAAGCCAAGATCATCCCGATCCGGCAGAACGACGAGAAGAACAGCGGCAAGTCCGACACGATGGCCCAGGCGATCGACCACGCCGTCGCCCAGGGCGCCGACGTCATCAACATCTCCCAGGACACCGCCCAGCCGCTCGGCGCGAACTCCGCCATGGGCCGGGCCGTGGCCCGCGCGATCCGCGCGAACGTCGTGGTCGTCGCCTCCGCCGGGAACGACGGCATCGACGGCAGGTCCCGGATGACCTACCCCGCCGGCTTCGCCGGCGTCCTCGCCGTCGCCGCCTCGGACCGCAACAACGAGCGGGCGGCCTTCTCCCAGCCGGGCGACTTCGTCGGAGTCGCCGCCCCCGGCGTCGACATCGTCTCCACCGTCCCGGGCGGCGGCCAGTGCGTCGACAACGGGACCAGCTTCTCCGCCCCGTACGTCGCCGGGGTCGCGGCCCTGCTGCGCGCCAAGCACAAGGACTGGAGCGTGGCGCAGATCGTGACCAGGATCGAGCAGACCGCCGTCCGCCCGGTCAACGGACGTGACGCGTACGTGGGTTGGGGCGTGGTGGACCCGGTGCGGGCGCTCGCCGACGGCCCCGACGACACGGCCCCGGCGAGCAGCCCGACGCCGGACCCGGGACCGCCGAAGGCCGCGGCGCCCGAACCGGCCGCCATGGCGATGTCGGAGACCCCCCAGGAACGCTCCGAACGGCTCGCCACCTACGCGCTGGGGATCGGCGCGGTGCTGGTCGCCGTGGTCGCCGGAACCGCCGCCGTGATCCGCGACGGCCGGCGCCGGAGATCGCTCCGGTGACGGCCCCGCCGGTGGCCCCGTCGACCGCCTCCGGAACGGCCCTCGGAACGGCCCGCCGGGCCAAGTATCCGGTGGCTACTTTGCAGTTGGAACTACCGTCCCCAATGGCTAGAGTGACCGGCGGGGGCACGGCAGTGCGACCCCAGCACGGGGGCGGCATCAAGAGATACCCGTCCGTATCGCGTTCGGAAGGCCCGGCGGCCTGACCGCCGCCGCCACCGAAGGAAGAAGGGGCAAGATGTCGAAAGACCTGAACGTAACCAGTGCCGAACAAGTCAAGCTCGCCGGCCGGATCCAGGACTTCCACGACGAGCTCCAGGCCCGCATCACGTCCCTCAACGGCGTGGTGGACCGCATCCAGGCGGGCTGGCAGGGCGCGGCGAGCAAGGAGTACGACCGGGTCCAGAACGACCTGAACCAGCGGCTGCGCAACATGCGCGTCGAGCTCGTCAAGCTCGAAGAGGTCATGCGCATGAGCGCCGACGGCTTCACGCGCGAGGAGGAGGACCGCATCCGGTCCTTCCGCAAGATGGACGACACGTCGAGCGGCCAGAGCGCCATCCTCGGCATGGCCTGAGCCTCGCCCACCTCCCGCGTCTCAACACTCCAGGAGCCACGAACATGACTACTGCGGTCAATTACGACACCGTGACCCAGGCGGCGGGCGATGTCCGCCTGACGTCCAGCCAGCTCAGCCAGAAGCTGGACGACCTCATGGCCGAGGTCAACCGCGTCGCCTCCAACTGGGAGGGCGAGGCGAAGATCGCGTACCGCGAGAGCCAGGACCGCCTCACCAAGGACATGGCGGGCATGAACCAGGACCTGGCGCGCATCGCCCAGCTCCTCGACGAGTCGGTCGTCGGCTACCAGGACACCGACAAGGGCAACGCGTCCCGCTTCCGCATGATGATGTGACCCCGCGTCACTGACACAGAGGGGGTGGCCCGTGCGACACGGGCCACCCCCTCGCGCGTACGCGGTCGCCCGCCGGTTCCGCTACTTCAGGTCGAACTCGCCGTCCCGCGCGCCCAGCACGAAGGCGTCCCACTCCGCCTTCGTGTAGCGCAGCACGGTCTCCTTGTCGAGCGAGGAGCGCATCGCGACCCCGCCGCCCGGCAGGTACGCGATCTCCACCCGCTCCTCGTCCGGACTGGTCCCCGGCGCCCCCTGCCACTCGACCCCGGAGATGTCGAGGGCGTAGAGCTCTTCCTTCACGCGTTCCCGGTCCTGGGCGTCAGTCATCGGCGCGGTCCTTATCTGTGCTGATCAGTCCTGTGAAACGAGCCTGCGGCCCAGCCTATCGACGACGACACCCGCCCCGGGACCGTAAAGGGAAACGGTCCCGGGGCGGGTGTCGGAGCTGCTAGGAGCGGTCCGGCAGCCACCCCAGCTGCACCAGCGGCGTCCCGCGCTTGCGGGAGACGAAGGTGCCCCGGCCCGGAGGCATCGGCCGGGCGCGCACGTTGCCGAGGATGTCGCCCTCGCCCGGGTCGCCGGAGAGGATCACGCCCTGCGCGCCGAGCTCCTTCGCGCGCTGCATGAACGGCTCGTACATCGCCCGCGAGGCACCGGCCGCGCTGCGGGCCACGATGAAGCGGATGCCCACGTCCCGCGCGAACGGCAGGTTCTCCACCAGGACCTGGAGCGGATTGGCCGAGTTCGTCGCGACCAGCTCGAAGTCGTCGATCAGCACGTACAGCTGGGGACCCGTCCACCAGCTCCGGTCCCGCAGCTGCTGCGGCGTGATGTCCGGCTTCGGCGCGCGCTTGGTCATCACCGTGTTGATCGCGTCCATGTGCATCTGCATGGCCGACGCCATCGGCGCGTACTCCAGCAGGTGCGAGGGCGCCACCGCCTCCAGCATCGTGCGCCGGTAGTCGCCGACCACGATCCGCGCCTGCTCCGGGGTGTACCGCTCGCACAGCTGCTTGGCGATCAGCCGCAGCAGCGCCGTCTTGCCCGACTCGCTCTCGCCGAAGACCAGGAAGAACGGGTCCGACTCGAAGTCGACGAACACCGGCTCCAGATTGGTCTCGTCGATGCCGATCGCGATGCCGTGCTGCGGATACTCGAAGCCCTTCGGCAACTGCTCCGCCGGCAGCTTGCGCGGCAGCAGCCGCACCGCCGGCGCCGGGGCGCCCGCCCAGGCCGCCCGCACGGCCTCCACGAACGCGGCCGTCCCCTCCGACAGGTCCTCCGCCGAACTCGACCCGTCGATCCGCGGCAGCGCCCCCATGAAGTGCAGCTTCTCCGGCACCTGACCGCGCCCGGGCACCCCCGGCGGCACGTTCGCCGCGACCTTGCGGTCGAACTCCGAGTCCATGACGTCGCCGAGCCGCAGTTCGAGCCGCCCCAGCATCTGGTCCTTCAGCGCCGCCCGCACCTCCATGTACCGGGCCGCGGTGATCACCACGTGGATGCCGTAGCCCAGGCCGCGCGCCGCGATGTCCGAGACGACCGGCTCCAGCATGTCGTAGTCGTTGCGGAAGCCGCCCCAGCCGTCGACGACCAGGAACACGTCGCCCCAGAGCTCGCCCGGCAGCTCGCCCGCCGCGCGCTTGCGCCGGTAGGTCGCGATGGAGTCGATGCCGTTCGCGCGGAAGAACTCCTCCCGCCGGTTCAGCACCCCCATCACCTCGGCGACCGTCCGCCGCACCCGCTCCGGGTCCAGCCGCGAGGCCACCCCGCCGACGTGCGGCAGCCCGGCCAGCGAGGACATGCCGCCGCCGCCGAAGTCCAGGCAGTAGAACTGCACCTCGGCCGGTGTGTGGGTGAGCGCGAACGACGAGACCAGCGCCCGCATCAGCGTCGACTTGCCCGACTGCGGGCCGCCGACCACCATCATGTGGCCCGCCGCGCCCGAGAAGTCCCGGTACAGCACCTCGCGCCGCTGCTCGAAGGGCTTGTCGATCAGGCCGAGCGGCACGGTCAGCCCGCCGGGACGGGTGTACTCCGTCGCCGTCAGCCCCCGCTCCGCCGTCTGCGCGAGACCCGGCAGCAGCTGGTCCAGCGTCGGCGCCTGGTCCAGCGGCGGCAGCCACACCTGGTGCGCCGGCACCCCCTGCCCCTCCAGGCGCCGCACGATCACGTCGAGGACGGTGTCCGCGAGCGCGTCGTCCTCCTCCGCCCGCCGCGCCGCCAGATACGCCGGGTCGGGCGCCGCGTACACCACCGGCACCGGCGCGGCCGTGAACAGCGCGGGCAGCCGCTCGACCGGCAGCTGCCCGGCCTCCAGCCGCGGCCCGCCCGTGCGGTACGTCCCCGACACGTACGCCGCCTTGAAGCGGGTCATCTCGTCCGTGCCGAACTTCAGATAGCCCGAACCCGGCACCGAGGGCAGGTGGTAGGCGTCCGGCACGCCGATCGCCGTCCGCGACTCCGCCGCCGAGAAGGTCCGCAGACCGATCCGGTACGAGAGGTACGTGTCCAGACCGCGCAGCCGGCCCTCCTCCAGGCGCTGCGAGGCCAGCAGCAGATGCACGCCCAGCGAGCGGCCGATCCGGCCGATCTGGATGAACATGTCGATGAAGTCCGGCTTGGCCGTGAGGAGTTCGGAGAACTCGTCGATCACCAGGACCAGCGAGGCCAGCGGCTCCAGCGGAGCACCCGCCGCCCGCGCCTTCTCGTAGTCGTGGATGTTCGCGTAGTTGCCCGCCGACCGCAGCAGCTCCTGCCGCCGCTGCAGCTCGCCGCGGATCGCGTCGCCCATCCGGTCGACCAGCGTCAGGTCGTCCGACAGGTTGGTGATGACCGCCGCCACGTGCGGCATCTGCGACATGCCCGCGAAGGTCGCGCCGCCCTTGAAGTCCGCGAGGACGAAGTTCAGCGTCTCCGACGAGTGCGTCACCGCCAGGCCCAGCACCAGCGTGCGCAGCAGCTCCGACTTGCCCGAACCCGTCGCGCCCACGCACAGCCCGTGCGGGCCCATGCCCTCCTGCGCGGCCTCCTTCAGGTCCAGCATCACCGGCTGCCCGTCCTCGCCGACGCCGATCGGCACCCGCAGCCGCTCCGCGACCGACCGGGGCCGCCAGGTCCGGGCCACGTCCACCGAGCCCGCGTCGCCCAGGTTCAGCAGATCCGTGAAGTCCAGGTTGGCCAGCAGCGGCTCGTCGTCGTCCCCGCCGCCCATCCGCAGCGGCGCGAGCTGCCGGGCCAGCGCCTCCGCCGCCGGCAGCGACATCACGTCCGGCAGCCCCTCGTACGCGAAGCCGCCGCCCGACTCCAGCCGCAGCCGCCCCGGGTGCACCACCACCGACAGGCCGCCGCGCGGCTCGTCCAGCTCCCCGGAGACCACCTCCACGATGGTCACGCCCTGCAGCCCCTCGGCCGCCGCGAACAGCGAGTCCGGCGGCACCATCCCGCCGTCGAGCACCACCACCACGTGCGGCTGGTCCAGCACCGGCTGGTTCTCCCGGCTGAACCGGGGTCGCCCGTCCAGCCGCGAGCGCACCAGCTGCTCCAGCTCGCCCAGGTCGTCGCCGAACAGGCGCTTGGTGCCCGCCCCGTCGAGGGTCCCCGGCACCTGCGTGTGCGGCAGCCACTTCGTCCAGTCCCACCGCTCCTGCGCCCCGCGCGCCGCGACCACCGCCAGCATCAGGTCGTCGGGGGAGTGCAGGGTCACCAGCTGCGCCACCAGACCGCGCGCGGCGGACCGCGCCGACTCCGGATCACCGGAGACCGTCACGTGGTAGAACGCCCGCATCGACACCGCCATCGGCAGCCCGTCCAAGGTGCCGTGCACCGCCAGGAACTGCTGCATCGCGCCCGCGCACAGCGGCTCCAGCTCGTCCACCGGCGCGGTGTCCGGCGCCACCAGGGGAGTGGCCAGCTGCTGCGCGCCGAGCCCGATCCGCGCCTGCGCGAAGTCGTGGTCGCCGACCCGCCGCTCCCACAGCCGCGAGCCCTCCGCGACCACCGACCACAACTGCTCGGGCGCCGGGTGCAGATAGAGCTGCGCGTCCCGCTGACGGCGTGCCGTCCGCCGCACCGTACGCCGGGTCTGCGCGAGGTATTTGAGGTAGTCCCGCCGCACATCGGCCATTTGCCCCTGCGTACCGCGACGGAATCTCACGAACTGTGCGATCGCCATCGCGACCGTCGACGCCAGCATCAGGACGCCCATGATCCGCATGATCGGCGAAGGTGTCATGAAGAAGAAGACGACCGACGAGCCCATGCCCAGCATCGGCAGGAGCTGCATCAGCGCGGACTCCTGCTGCCCGCGCGGAAGTTCCGGCGGAGACTCCAGGACCAGTTCCTCGCCGGGGACTTCCGGCGGAAGCGACCTCGGCGGGCGTTTGACGACGATCTGGCTCACCGGCGCATCAATCCCTCGTTACGGGCGGGCTCGTGAGGAAGCTGCCGCACCCGCGCCCCCGTCGGCTGTGTTCCGTGCGGACTCCCCCGTGAGTGCAGGATCCTACTTGCAGCCACCCGAGGGGGACCCCGGTAGGGTGGCGCCGCACTGTGCGCAACCGCGAATCAGGGGGACCAGACACGTGAGTACGACCGCAGCGACCGGCTTCTGCCGCGTCACCGTCGTCGCGCCGGACAGCCGCATCGACGTCGCGCTCCCCGAGGACATCGCCGTCGCCGACGTCCACCCGGAGATCCTCCGGCTCACCGGGCAGACCCAGCCGGCCGGCGCCCCCACCGGCTACCACCTGGTCCGCCGCGACGGCTCCGTCCTCGACGGCGCCCGCACCCTCGCCGCCCAGCAGGTCCTCGACGGCGAGGTCCTCTCGCTGCGCCCCTTCGCCCAGTCCCTGCCCCCGGCCGTCTTCGACGACGTCTCCGACGCCGTCGCCTCCGCCGTCACCCGCGACCGGCACCTGTGGAGCGACGAGCTGCTGCGCGGCGCCGGACTCGCCGGCGGCGTCCTCCTCCTCGTCCTCATGGGCTTCGTCCTCTGGTACGCCGACCCCCTCCGGCACGACATGCACAGCCTGCCCGGCGTCATCGCCGGCGCCGTCGGCGTGCTGCTCACCGCCTTCGCCGGTGTCCGCGCCCGGGTCTACGGGGACCGCGCCACCGCCGTCGCGCTCGGCCTCGGCGCGCTGCCGCTGCTGCTCATCGCCGGCTCCGGCATCATCGCCCCCGACGCGGGTCAGGGCCCCGGCCGGCTCCAGTTCCTGCTCGGCTGCGTCACCGTCCTGGTCGCCTCCGTCGCGCTCGTCGCGCTCACCCCGAGCGGCGACGCCCCCTTCGTCGCCGCCACCTTCCTGGCCACCGTCGGCACCCTCGCCACCTTCCTGGCGATCCTCACCGAGGCGTCCGCCACCGGCACCGCCGCCGTCTGCGTCCCCGTCGCCATCGGCCTGGTCGCCTTCCTGCCCGGCCTCTCGGCCCGCTTCGCCCGGCTCCCCATCGGCTACGCCGCCCCGCGCAGCGCCGCCGAGGACGAGTTCCTGCCCGACCCCCGGCAGGGGGCCCAGCACGAGGCCCAGCCCGTGGACGGGGAGCGGATCGCGCTCCAGGCCCGCCGCGGCCACGAGATGCTGCTCGGCCTCGTCGGCGGCTGCGCGGCCGTCGTCGTGGGCTCCGCCGCGGTCCTCGGCTTCACCGGCAACGTCTGGGGCCAGCTCCTCGCCCTCGCCGCCGGCCTCGCGATGCTGCTGCGCGCCCGCCTCTTCCGCTACACCTCGCAGGTCGCCTGCGTGCTGGTGGCCGGCCTCGCCGCGATCGCGCTGCTGATCCTCGGGCTCTCCCTGAACCCGCCGGCTGACCTGGTGAAGGACCTCGTGCTCTACGGGGACCGCGGCGGCCTCGACGTCCGTACGATCTGGCTCACCGCGGCCGTCGCGGCCGGTGCCGCCCTGGTCACCGCCATCGGCCTGATCATCCCGCGCAAGGGCCTCTCGCCCTTCTGGGGCCGGCTGCTCGACCTCACCGAGGGCTTCGTCCTGCTCTCCCTGGTCCCGCTCTGCCTCGCCGTACTCGACGTGTTCATGGCGGCCCGCTCGATGACGAGCTAGCCCCCGCCCCGGCCTCCCGCCCGGGATCACCCGAACGGCCCTCACCGGCGACCTGGTACGCTGTGTGACGGCCGTTTGTGTACGCGCTCCCGGAAACACCCTTCTCAGGGCTCGGGGAGCAGCGCTCATCGGACCTTCGCCCGCGAGTCACGGAAGATTCCCCTGAGATCCAGACCAGGGGCACTCGTGGGCGCACGAACACCAAGAGGAGATCCGCGTGGCTCTCGACGCCGCTGTCAAGAAGCAGATCATGGCCGAGTTCGGCACCAAGGAGGGCGACACCGGCTCCCCCGAGGTCCAGGTCGCGATGCTGTCCCGCCGCATCTCGGACCTGACCGAGCACCTCAAGACCCACAAGCACGACCACCACTCCCGTCGTGGCCTGCTGATCCTGGTCGGCCAGCGCCGCCGCCTGCTGCAGTACCTGGCCAAGAAGGACATCCAGCGCTTCCGTACGCTGGTCGACCGCCTCGGCATCCGCCGCGGTGCGGCCGGCGGCGCCAAGTAAGACGCCGTGAAGGGAGCGGTTCCCACATTCAGGGGGCCGCTCCCTTTGCTGTACGTGCGAAAGGTGCACGGCGGACCGTAGGCTGGTGCCACAACCGCACGCACAACAGCACAGACGAAGAGCGGGGAGCCGCCTGCGACGCCGCCGGTCCTCGGTAGTGGCCCCCGGGCAAGAGATCCCGGGAGCTTCGATCGAAGACCGGCCCGCACCCAGCACGCCTCTCCGCCTCCGTCGACACCGTCCCCGGCCACACGGGCCGATGGACGCAAAGACGAACACGTAGGAGAAACCGCTAGTGGAGAACGAGACCCACTACGCCGAGGCCGTCATCGACAACGGCACCTTCGGCACCCGCACCATCCGCTTCGAGACCGGCCGTCTGGCCAAGCAGGCCGCCGGCTCCGCCGTCGCCTACCTGGACGACGACACGATGGTCCTCTCGGCGACCACCGCCTCGAAGCGCCCCAAGGACCAGCTCGACTTCTTCCCCCTGACGGTGGACGTCGAGGAGCGGCAGTACGCGGCCGGCAAGATCCCCGGCTCGTTCTTCCGCCGTGAGGGCCGGCCCTCCGAGGACGCGATCCTCACCTGCCGCCTGATCGACCGCCCGCTGCGCCCCTCCTTCAAGAAGGGCCTGCGCAACGAGATCCAGATCGTCGAGACGATCATGGCGCTCAACCCCGAGCACCTGTACGACGTGGTCGCGATCAACGCCGCCTCCGCGTCGACGATCCTCGCGGGCCTGCCCTTCTCCGGCCCCATCGGCGCCACCCGCGTCGCCCTGATCAAGGGCCAGTGGGTCGCGTTCCCGACGCACACCGAGCTCGAGGACGCCGTCTTCGACATGGTCGTCGCCGGTCGCGTCCTGGAGGACGGCGACGTCGCGATCATGATGGTCGAGGCCGAGGCCACCGAGAAGACCATCGAGCTCGTCAAGGACGGCGCCGAGGCGCCGACCGAGGAGGTCGTCGCCGCCGGTCTCGAGGCCGCGAAGCCCTTCATCAAGGTCCTCTGCAAGGCCCAGTCGGACCTCGCCGCCAAGGCCGCCAAGCCCACCGGCGAGTTCCCGGTCTTCCTCGACTACCAGGACGACGTCCTGGAGGCGCTGACCGCCGCCGTCAAGGGCGAACTGACCAAGGCGCTCACCATCGCGGGCAAGCAGGAGCGCGAGGCCGAGCTCGACCGCATCAAGGAGATCGCGGCCGAGAAGCTCCTCCCGGCCTTCGAGGGCCGCGAGAAGGAGATCGGCGGCGCCTACCGCGCGCTCACCAAGAAGCTGGTCCGCGAGCGCGTCATCAAGGACAAGGTCCGCATCGACGGCCGTGGCCTGACCGACATCCGTACGCTCGCGGCCGAGGTCGAGGCCATCCCGCGCGTGCACGGCTCGGCGCTGTTCGAGCGTGGCGAGACCCAGATCCTCGGTGTCACCACCCTCAACATGCTCCGCATGGAGCAGCAGCTGGACACCCTCTCCCCGGTGACCCGCAAGCGCTACATGCACAACTACAACTTCCCGCCGTACTCCGTCGGCGAGACCGGCCGCGTGGGCTCGCCCAAGCGCCGCGAGATCGGCCATGGCGCGCTCGCCGAGCGCGCCATCGTGCCGGTGCTGCCGACCCGCGAGGAGTTCCCCTACGCGATCCGCCAGGTGTCCGAGGCCCTCGGCTCCAACGGTTCGACGTCGATGGGCTCGGTCTGCGCCTCCACCATGTCGCTGCTGAACGCCGGTGTGCCCCTCAAGGCCGCCGTCGCCGGCATCGCCATGGGCCTGATCTCCGAGGAGATCGACGGCCAGACGCACTACGTCGCCCTCACCGACATCCTCGGTGCGGAGGACGCCTTCGGCGACATGGACTTCAAGGTCGCCGGCACCAAGCAGTTCGTGACCGCGCTCCAGCTCGACACCAAGCTCGACGGCATCCCCGCCTCGGTCCTGGCCGCCGCGCTGAAGCAGGCCCGCGACGCGCGTCTGCACATCCTCGACGTGATGAACGAGGCGATCGACGTTCCGGACGAGATGTCCCCGAACGCGCCGCGCATCATCACCGTCAAGATCCCGGTGGACAAGATCGGTGAGGTCATCGGCCCCAAGGGCAAGATGATCAACCAGATCCAGGAAGACACCGGCGCCGAGATCACGATCGAGGACGACGGCACCATCTACATCGGTGCCCAGCAGGGCTCGCAGGCCGAGGCCGCCCGCGCCACGATCAACGGCATCGCCAACCCGACCATGCCGGAGGTCGGCGAGCGCTACCTGGGTACGGTCGTCAAGACCACCACCTTCGGTGCCTTCGTCTCCCTGCTCCCGGGCAAGGACGGCCTCCTGCACATCTCGCAGATCCGCAAGCTCGCCGGTGGCAAGCGCGTGGAGAACGTCGAGGACGTGCTGGCGATCGGCTCCAAGGTCCAGGTCGAGATCGCCGAGATCGACCAGCGCGGCAAGCTCTCCCTGATCCCCGTCCTCGCGGACGAGGACGGCGCCGAGGGCGACAAGGACGACGCTGCCAAGTGACGTCCCGTAGTTCCCGCGCGACGGCCCGCCCCTCTTCGGAGGGGCGGGCCGTCGCCCGTACCCAAACGCTTCTCCCGGGCAGGGACGGCATCGGCACCGTCCGGCGCACCACCCTCCCCGGCGGCCTCAGGATCGTCACCGAGACCCTTCCCTCGGTGCGCTCCGCCACCTTCGGCATCTGGGCCCACGTCGGCTCCCGCGACGAGACCCCCACGCTGAACGGTGCCACCCACTACCTGGAGCACCTCCTCTTCAAGGGCACCGGCAGCCGGTCCGCCCTCGACATCTCGGCCTCGATCGACGCGGTCGGCGGCGAGATGAACGCCTTCACGGCGAAGGAGTACACCTGCTACTACGCCCGGGTCCTCGACACCGACCTGCCGCTGGCGATCGACGTCGTCTGCGACATGCTCACGGGCTCGCTCATCCTCGACTCCGACGTGGACGCCGAACGCGGCGTGATCCTCGAAGAGATCGCGATGACCGAGGACGACCCAGGCGACATGGTGCACGACCTGTTCGCGCAGACCATGTTCGGCGACACCCCGCTGGGCCGCCCGGTCCTCGGCACCGTCGACACGATCAACGCGCTCACCCGGGACCAGGTCGCCCGCTTCTACAAGAAGCACTACGACCCGACCCACCTGGTCGTCGCCGCCGCGGGCAACGTCGACCACGCCACGGTGGTACGCCAGGTCCGCCACGCCTTCGAGAAGGCCGGCGCCCTCACCCGTACCGACGCCGTCCCGATCGCCCCGCGCGACGGGCACCGCACCCTGCGCACCGCGGGCAAGGTCGAGCTGCTCGGCCGCAGGACCGAGCAGGCCCACGTGGTCCTCGGCATGCCGGGCCTGGCCCGCACCGACGAGCGCCGCTGGGCGCTCGGCGTGCTGAACACGGCCCTCGGCGGCGGCATGTCCTCCCGCCTCTTCCAGGAGGTCCGGGAGAAGCGCGGCCTGGCGTACAGCGTCTACTCGTACACCTCCGGCTTCGCCGACTGCGGCCTCTTCGGGGTCTACGCGGGCTGCCGCCCCAGCCAGGTCCACGACGTGCTGCGGATCTGCCGGGACGAGCTCGACAAGGTCGCCGCCGACGGGCTCACCGACGACGAGATCGCCCGCGCCATCGGGCAGCTCTCCGGTTCGACCGTGCTCGGCCTGGAGGACACCGGGGCGCTGATGAACCGCATCGGCAAGAGCGAGCTGTGCTGGGGCACCCAGATGTCGGTCGACGACATGCTGACCCGGATAGCTGCCGTCACCCCGGACGACGTACGGGAAGTGGCCCGCGATGTACTGGAGCGGCGGCCCTCGCTCGCGGTGATCGGCCCGCTGAAGGACAAGCAGGCCGACCGCCTCCACCAAGCGGTCGTCTGACCCGCCTTTCCCTCGTCACCCAAAGGAACCAGAGCAATGAGCAAGCTGCGTGTGGCGGTCCTCGGAGCCCAGGGCCGCATCGGCTCCGAGGCGGTCAAGGCCGTCCGGGCCGCCGAGGACATGGAACTGGTCGCGGCCCTCGGCCGCGGCGACAAGCTGGAGACCCTGGTCGAGGCGGACGCCCAGGTCGTGGTCGAGCTGACCACACCAGCCTCGGTCATGGAGAACCTCGAGTTCTGCGTGGGCCACGGCATCCACGCGGTCGTCGGCACCACCGGCTGGACCGAGGACCGCCTCGCGCGGCTGGACGCCTGGCTCGCCGCCTCCCCGGAGACCGGCGTCCTGATCGCCCCGAACTTCTCCATCGGCGCGGTCCTCACCATGAAGTTCGCGCAGATCGCGGCGCCGTACTTCGAGTCGGTCGAGGTCGTCGAGCTGCACCACCCGCACAAGGTGGACGCCCCCTCCGGCACCGCCACCCGCACCGCCCAGCTCATCGCCAAGGCCCGCGCCGAGGCCGGCCTGGGCGCCCAGCCGGACGCCACCGAGACCGGCCTGGAGGGCGCGCGCGGCGCCGACGTCGACGGCGTCCGGGTGCACGCGGTCCGCCTGGCGGGCCTGCTGGCCCACCAGGAGGTGCTGCTGGGCGGCGAGGGCGAGACCCTGACGGTCCGCCACGACTCGCTGCACCACTCCAGCTTCATGCCGGGCATCCTGCTGGGCGCCCGCCGCGTGGGGGGCACCCCGGGCCTCACGTTCGGCCTGGAACACTTCCTGGACCTGGGCTGAGGTCATGGGCGGAAAGATCACGTACGTCTTCCTCGCCACCGTCCTCGTCCTCGTCTTCGGCGTGGTCGGCATGGAGGGCGTCCTGCTCCTGCTGACGGGCGAGCCGGCCGCGATGGGCATGGGCGCCGTGGCGTTCCTGCTCCCGCTGGTCGGCGCCTGGTTCCTGTGGAAGAACACCCGCTTCGCGCGCCGGGCCAACCGGCTGGCCGCGGAGCTGGAGGCCGAGGGCGGGCTGCCCGTCGACGAGCTGAAGCGCACCGAGGGCGGCCGGATCGACCGTGACTCGGCCGACGAGGTCTTCGCCCGGCGCAAGGCCGAGACGGAGGACTCGCCGGACGACTGGCGCTGCTGGTTCCGGCTGGCCGTGGCGTACCACGACGCCCGCGACACCCCGCGCGCCCGCCAGGCGATGCAGCGGGCGATCACCCTGCGCGAAGCGGCCTGAGCCGCCGCCCCTAGCGGGCGGCTGCCCCCGCGTACTCCGCGTTCCACGCCTCGACCGTGTCGGCGGCCCGGTCGAACGCCTCGACGCGGGAGAGGAAGTCCGAGTTGTGGTCGGTGAGCAGCTGCGTCTGCTCGCCGCCATGGCGTACGAGCATGAGGGCCTGGCCCTGGACGGTGCGGGGGAGTCCCAGCCAGCGCACCGGCTGCTGGGCCGTGCGCACCGCGGAGACCTTCGGCCACGGCACGGTCCGGGTGCGGAGGAAGCCGGTCCGGCGCACCCCGGCCCGGCTCACCCACACGCCCATGCGCAGCAGGCGCAGGGCGGCGGCGATGATCAGCACGGCGACGCCGAAGGTGAACCCGGCACCGCCGAGCGCTCCGGCGGCGGCGATGATGACGGCCGCCAGCAGCACGAACGAGGCGAGCAGCAGGGCGAGCGCCGCCATGCCGACCCGCCACGGTCCGGGCCGGTACGGGCGACGCCACTGATCGTGGTCGTCGAAAGGCAGCGCGATGTCGTCGTTCGCGTCGAATGCACGGTCGGCCGTCAGGAAGGGCAGGGGCACGACAGGTCCTCACTCACAAGCACGTTCGGTGGGCTGTGCCCGGTGAGGCTACCTCAGCGTCCGTCGGAAGCCTCGGACTGCTGCTGATGGGAGCCCGTGCTCCCGGACTGCAGGGAGGGCATCCCGAAGACGAGCGACCCGACGAGGCCCGCCACCACCGTCAGCCCGATCAGCGTACGGCCCAGCACCTGCGACGGGGTGAGGCGCTCGCGCGGCGGCGGAGTGACGTTACTGCGGAAGCGGTCGGACTCCGCGACGAACGCGAACGGGACGGCCTCTCGCCGGCGCAACATCAGGGTCACTCTCCTCGGATTCGGTGGTGATGACGTCTGTCACAGGTACAGACGAGCGAATCGAGGGTTTGGTGCCGTTTTTCATCAAAGCGGCCGAATCTCCTCCTTGAGGAGGAGGCGTCTCCACGGGACTACAGTGGACGACTGCAACGCCCCGACTGGAAGGACCGCCGGTGACCGACAGCCCCACCGAGAACCAGAAGATCGACTTCCGGAGCGACGTCACCGTCGACCTGGTCAAGAGCGCGGCCGGCGACTCGGACGTGCTCTGGGCGGCGCGGGTGTCCACGGCGGGCGAGCAGTCCCTCGAAGAGCTCCAGAAGGACCCCGAGCGCTCCAAGGGCCTGATCAACTACCTGATGCGGGACCGTCACGGCAGCCCCTTCGAGCACAACTCGATGACCTTCTTCATCAGCGCCCCGATCTTCGTCTTCCGCGAGTTCATGCGGCACCGGGTGGGCTGGTCGTACAACGAGGAGTCGGGCCGCTACAGGGAGCTGGAGCCGGTCTTCTACGTCCCCGACACCTCCCGCAAGCTGGTCCAGGAGGGCCGCCCGGGCAAGTACGTCTTCGTCGAGGGCTCCGAGGCCCAGCACGAGCTCGCCGGGCGCGCCATGGAGGACTCGTACCGCCAGGCGTACGCCGCCTACCAGGAGATGCTGGCGGCGGGCGTGGCCCGCGAGGTCGCCCGTTCGGTCCTCCCGGTCGGCCTGTTCTCCTCGATGTACGCCACCTGCAACGCGCGCTCCCTCATGCACTTCCTCGGGCTGCGCACCCAGCACGAGCTCGCCGCGGTCCCCTCCTTCCCGCAGCGGGAGATCGAGATGGTGGGCGAGAAGATGGAGGAGCACTGGGCGCGGCTCATGCCGCTGACCCACGCCGCCTTCAACAAGAACGGCCGTGTGGCCCCGTAGAGCACATAAGTACGAACTTCTCCCGCGAAGTGTCCGTATTGCGACGTTTCACGAAGTTCATCTAGGCTGATCAAACGGACCCGGCACTGCTTGAACCCCCGAGCAGGCAGTGCCGGGCTCCCTTTCTCACGTCCCCCTAGGGGGCACCCGGCGCTGAGCAGCGAGTAGCGTGTTACCCATGGCTCCGATCTCCACTCCGCAGACCCCCTTCGGGCGGGTCCTCACCGCCATGGTCACGCCCTTCACGGCGGACGGCGCACTCGACCTCGACGGCGCCCAGCGACTCGCCTCCCACCTCGTGGACGCAGGCAACGACGGCCTGGTCGTCAACGGCACCACCGGCGAGTCCCCCACCACCACCGACGCGGAGAAATCGCAGCTCGTACGGGCCGTACTGGAGGCGGTGGGCGACCGCGCCCACGTCGTCGCCGGCATCGGCACCAACGACACCCACCACACCCTGGAGCTCGCCCGCGCCGCCGAGCGCGACGGCGCGCACGGCCTGCTCGCCGTCACGCCGTACTACAACAAGCCCCCTCAGGAGGGCCTGTACCGGCACTTCTCGGCCATCGCCGATGCCACCGAGCTCCCGGTGATGCTCTACGACATCCCCGGCCGCAGCGGCGTCCCGATCGACACCGAGACGCTCGTCCGGCTCGCCGAGCACCCCCGCATCGTCGCCAACAAGGACGCCAAGGGCGACCTCGGCCGGGCCAGCTGGGCCATCGCCCGCAGCGGCCTGGCCTGGTACTCCGGCGACGACATGCTGAACCTGCCGCTGCTCTCCGTGGGCGCCGTCGGCTTCGTCTCCGTGGTCGGCCACGTGGTCACCCCGGAGCTCCGCTCCCTCCTCGAGGCCCACCTGGCCGGCGACGTCCAGAAGGCCACCGAGATCCACCAGCGGCTCCTCCCGGTCTTCACCGGCATGTTCCGCACCCAGGGCGTCATGACCACCAAGGCCGCCCTCGCCCTCCAGGGCCTCCCGGCCGGCCCGCTGCGGCTCCCGCTCGTGGAGCTGAGCGACGAGGAGACCGCACAGCTCAGGCTGGACCTCGCCGCCGGCGGGGTAGAGATCTGAGAACAGACTTCACAACTGAAGACACGTAACTGAAAAAACACACAGCAAGTGCACGAATGTCATGCGCGCCACGTGCCCGAGCCGGCACGTGGCGCGTGTGGTGAGGAGAGACTTTGAGCCATCCGCATCCTGAACTCGGCACCCCGCCGAAGCTCCCCAAGGGCGGCCTGCGGGTCACCCCGCTCGGCGGCTTGGGTGAGATCGGCCGGAACATGACGGTCTTCGAGTACGACGGCCGCCTGCTGATCGTCGACTGCGGCGTCCTCTTCCCCGAAGAGGAGCAGCCGGGCGTCGACCTGATCCTGCCGGACTTCACCACCATCCAGGACCGCCTCGACGACATCGAGGGCATCGTCCTGACCCACGGCCACGAGGACCACATCGGTGGTGTGCCGTACCTGCTCCGCATGAAGCAGGACATCCCGCTCATCGGCTCCAAGCTGACCCTGGCCCTCATCGAGGCCAAGCTCCAGGAGCACCGGATCCGCCCGTACACCCTTGAGGTGGCCGAGGGCGACCGCGAGCGGCTCGGCCCCTTCGACTGCGAGTTCATCGCCGTCAACCACTCCATCCCCGACGCGCTGGCCGTCGCCATCCGCACCCCCGCGGGCATGGTCGTCCACACCGGCGACTTCAAGATGGACCAGCTGCCGCTGGACAACCGCCTCACGGACCTGCACGCCTTCGCGCGCCTGAGCGAGGAGGGCATCGACCTCCTGCTCACGGACTCGACGAACGCCGAGGTCCCGGGCTTCACGGCGCACGAGCGGGACATCTCCAACGTCCTGCGCAACGTGTTCGCCAACGCCCAGAAGCGCATCATCGTGGCCAGCTTCGCCAGCCACGTGCACCGCATCCAGCAGATCCTGGACGCCGCCCACGAGTACGGCCGCAGGGTCGCCTTCGTCGGCCGCTCCATGGTCCGCAACATGGGCATCGCCCGTGACCTGGGCTACCTGAAGGTCCCCGCCGGCCTGGTCGTGGACGTCAAGACCCTCGACGACCTCCCGGACGACGAGGTCGTGCTGGTCTGCACGGGCTCCCAGGGCGAGCCGATGGCCGCCCTCTCCCGGATGGCCAACCGCGACCACCAGATCCGGATCGTCCCCGGCGACACGGTCATCCTGGCCTCGTCCCTCATCCCGGGCAACGAGAACGCGGTCTACCGCGTGATCAACGGCCTGACCCGCTGGGGCGCCAACGTCGTCCACAAGGGCAACGCCAAGGTCCACGTCTCGGGCCACGCCTCGGCCGGCGAGCTGCTGTACTTCTACAACATCTGCAAGCCGAAGAACCTCATGCCGGTCCACGGCGAGTGGCGCCACCTGCGCGCCAACGCCGAGCTCGGCGCGATGACGGGTGTCCCCAAGGACCACATCGTCATCGCCGAGGACGGCGTCGTCGTCGACCTGGTCGACGGCCGCGCCCGCATCACCGGCAAGGTCCAGGCGGGCTACGTGTACGTGGACGGCCTCTCGGTCGGCGACGTCACCGAGTCCTCCCTGAAGGACCGCCGGATCCTCGGCGAGGAGGGCATCATCTCGGTCTTCGTCGTGGTGGACTCCACCACCGGCAAGATCGTCAGTGGCCCGAATATCCACGCCCGGGGCTCCGGCATCGAGGACGCCGCGTTCGACGCGGTCCTCCCGAAGGTCGGCCAGGCCCTGAACAAGTCCGCCCAGGACGGCGTGATGGAGCCGCACCAGCTCCAGCAGCTGATCCGGCGCACGGTCGGCAAGTGGGTGTCCGACACCTACCGCCGCCGGCCGATGATCCTCCCGGTGGTCGTGGAGGTCTGACGGACCGGCACGCACCGGGAGCGGGGCGCCTCGATTTGCATCGGGGCGCCCCGCTCCAGTACGTTTACGGCTCCGCCAGAACGGGAACCGCCGAGCGCCACAGTGCGCCGGTACGGAAACCGGGAGGCGGGAAACTCCGACTCAGAACTTCTGATAAAGTCGGAACACGCCGGAAGGCCCCGGGAAACAAATTCGGGACCGGAAAGCACCGAGGAAATCGGATCGGAAAGATCTGATAGAGTCGGAAACGCAAGAACGAAGGAAGCGCCCGGAGGAAAGCCCGAGAGGG
>NZ_JBEZHM010000079.1:0-27472 GCF_040650575.1 Streptomyces sp. NPDC048659
CGTCGTGACGGCCACCAGGTACTCGGCGGCGGCGCCCGGACCCGCGTCATCCGGGAGGTACATCCTGGCGGTCGACGCCTGGCTCTCGTCCCAGGAGGCCGCCGGACCGGACGCCGCGCCTACCGCCTGATCAGCCGCCGCGCCGTCGCCGTCGCCACCGCCGCCGTGCGGGAGTCGACGCCCAGCTTGGCGAAGATGTGCACCAGGTGGGACTTCACCGTCGCCTGGCTCAGGAACAGGGCCTTGCTGATCTGCTGGTTCGACAGGCCCTCGCCGACGAGCTGGAGCACCTCCAGCTCCCGCTTCGTCAGCGCCTCCGCCGGGGTGCGCATCCGGTCCATCAGCCGGTGCGCCACCGCCGGGGCCAGCGCCGACTGGCCGGCCGCCGCCGTGCGCACCGCCGCCGCCAGCTCCTCCGGCGGGGCGTCCTTCAGGAGGTAGCCCGAGGCTCCCGCCTCCACCGCCGCCAGGATGTCCGCGTCCGTGTCGTACGTCGTCAGGACCAGCACGCGCGGCCCGCCCGGGGCGGCCGTGATCGCCGCCGTCGCCTCCGAGCCGTGCATCCCCGCCCCGAACTGCAGGTCCATCAGGACCACGTCCACGCCCCCGGCGGCGGCCAGCTCCACCGCCCGCTCGGCCGTCGCCGCCTCCGCGACCACGGCGAAGTCCGGCTCCGTGTCGAGCACGGCGCGCAGCCCCGCCCGTACCACCGGGTGGTCGTCGGCGAGCAGCAGTCGGATGGTCATGCGTCGGCTCCAGCGGACTCGGGGGCGTCGGGCAGGGGAAGGGTCACGGCCACGGCGGTGCCCTGGCCGGGGGCCGACTCGACGGTGAAGGCGCCGCCCAGCGACTCGGCCCGGGAACGCATCGCGGGCAGCCCGAAACCGCCCTCGGAGGAGGGCCGCACGGCGGCCGGGTCGAAGCCCGCCCCGTCGTCCACGACGTCCAGCGCGACCGAACCGCCCATGAACGACAGGGTGATCTCCGCCCGCGAGGCCCCCGCGTGCCGGACCGTGTTCGCGAGCGCCGACTGCGCGATCCGCAGCAGCGCCACCTCGTACGGGGTCGGCAGCCCGGCCGGCGTCCCGCTCACCGAGAAGCGCACCCGGGGACCGTCCGGCCCGGCCGTCCCGCACAGCCGCTCCAGCGCCCCGGCCAGCGAGCCGTGCTCCAGGTCAGGCGGGGCCAGCGCGCGGACGAACCGCCGCGCCTCCGCCAGGTTGTCCTGCGCCGCCCGCCGCGCCTCCTCGATGTGCCCGGCCGCCGGGGACCCCTCGGGCAGCGCCCGCTCGGCGGCCCGCAGCAGCAGCTGGATCGACGAGAGCCCCTGCGCCAGCGTGTCGTGGATCTCCCGCGCCAGCCGCTCCCGCTCCGCCAGCGTCCCCGCGTGCCGCTCCGCCGCGGCGAGCTCGGCCCGGGTCGAGATCAGCTCGTCGATCAGCCGCCGCCGCCGCTCGCTCTCCCGGTACAGCGCCTGGTAGCCGAGCACGGTCGCCACCGCCACCGCCCCGCCCAGCAGCGGCCCGATGAACACCCCCGGGTTGAGCGCGGCGCCGTGCCGCACGTACGACAGGATCGCCGCGCCCGCCGTCAGCGCCACGGCCGGCAACGACCAGCGCACCGGCAGCAGGTGCAGCTGGAGGAAGTACAGCGGGAACGCCAGCCACAGCCCGTCCGGCGTGGTCCAGAGCAGCAGCAGCCAGGCCGCCGCCAGCGCGCCCAGCCACACCGCCGCGCCCCGCTGCGACTCCCGTACGGCGGGCAGCACGGCCCCCGCCGCGTACACCGCCCCGGTCAGCACGGCCGCCGCGATCCCGGCGGCCGACTCGGCGCGCAGCGCGGCGAGCACCAGCAGGCCCGCCACCAGCAGATGGAGGCAGAGCCGCAGGGCGCGCATGACGGGGGTGAGCGAACGGGGATCCATGGTCCGTCCAGCGTATGCGGGCGCGGGCGGCGGTCCGGACATTCCGGACTCAACCGAAAGTTTGATTACGGTGCCATCCGTGGCGCGATGCCCCGGGGCACCCCGCCCGAGCAGGCTGGGTCCCATGTTCGTGGCATGGAGAGACCTCAGATTCGCCAAGGGGCGATTCACGTTGATGGGCACGGTGATCGTCCTGATCACCCTGCTGGTGGGACTGCTGTCCGGCCTCACCGCCGGCCTGGCGCGGGAGAACATCTCCGCGATCACCGGCCTGCCCGCGGACCGGCTGGCCTTCGCCGCCCCGCCCGCGGGCCAGTCGGTCTCCTTCACCAATTCGACCGTCACCGAGAGCCAGTGGCGCGCGTGGGCCGGGCGGCCGGGTGTGACGGGCGCCGAGCCGGTCGGCATCCGCACCCTCAACGGCACCGCCGGCGACCGCACCGCCGCGCTCTCCGCCTTCGGTACGGAGCCGGGGTCGGCGATCGCCCCCGAGAGCGGGAAGCTCGCCCCGGGCCGGGTGGTGCTGTCCGAGTCGGCGGCGAAGGAGCTGGACGTCCGGACCGGCTCGGCCGTGCGCCTCGGCCCCGTCGAGGCGACCGTCGCCGCGGTCTCCGGGGACGCCTCGTACAGCCACACGCCCGTCGTGTGGACCTCCCTCGACGACTGGCAGAAGCTCGGGCACGGCGGCACCACGCCCGAGGAGCAGGCGACGGTGATCGCGCTCAGCGGCTCCGGCGCCGACTGGGCCGCCGGGGACGCGGCCCTGAAGACCTCGGCGAAGACCCCGGACGAGGCGCTGACGGCCATAGGGTCGTACCAGGCCGAGAACGGCTCGCTCCAGATGATGCGCGGCTTCCTCTTCGCGATCTCGGCGCTCGTCATAGGAGCCTTCTTCACCGTCTGGACCATCCAGCGCAGCGGTGACGTCGCCGTCCTGAAGGCGCTCGGCGCCTCCACCCCGTACCTGCTCAAGGACGCCCTCGGCCAGGCCGTGGTGATGCTCGGCGCGGGCACCCTGACCGGCACCGGCCTCGCCACCGGCATCGGCGCGCTGATCAGCGGCGGGGACGTGCCCTTCGTCCTCCAGCCGCTGACCGTGCTCGGCCCGGCCGCCGTGATCATCGTGCTCGGCGTGCTCGGCGCGGCGCTGTCCATCCGGCGGATCACCGCCGTCGACCCTCTGACCGCCCTCGGGAGCGCCCGGTGACCACGAACAGCCTCGTCCTCGACGGCGTGACCCTGACCTACCCGGACGGCGACGGGCGGCTGACCGCCCTCGACGCGGTCTCCCTGGACGTCCCCGCCGGCACCCTCACCGCCGTCGTCGGCCCCTCCGGCTCCGGCAAGTCCAGCCTGCTCGCGGTGGCCGCGACCCTGGTGACCCCGGACAGCGGCCGGGTGGTCGTGGCCGGCACCGACGTCGGCCCGCTGGGCCCGGCGGCCAAGGCGGAGCTGCGGCGCGAGAAGATCGGCATCGTCTTCCAGCAGCCCAACCTGCTGCCCTCGCTCAACGCGGTGGAGCAGCTGGAGGTGATGGCGCACCTGTCCGGGCGCGCGGGCCGGGACGCCCGCGCGCGGGGCCTGGAACTGCTCGGCGCGGTCGGCCTCGCCGACCAGGCGCACAAGCGCCCGCACCAGCTCTCTGGCGGGCAGCGCCAGCGCGTGAACATCGCGCGGGCCCTGATGAACGAGCCGTCCGTCCTGCTGGTCGACGAGCCGACCAGCGCCCTGGACCACGAGCGGGGCGCCGCCGTCATGGAGCTGCTGGCCGGGCTGACCCGCGAGCGCGGCACGTCGACCGTCCTGGTCACCCACGACCGCACCCACCTGGGCCGGGCGGACCGCACGGTGACGGTCCTGGACGGGCGGCTGACGGAGGACGCGCGGGTGTGACCCGTGGCCGGCCGAGGCGCGCGGGTGTGACGCCCGTACGCGACCCGCGCGGTGCCCGGAAGCGCCGGAGGGGCGCCGGGAGTCCTCGGACTTCCGGCGCCCCTCCGTGCCGTACGGCGCGGGCTCAGCCCCTGCCGTACGGGATCGGCTCAGCCCTGCTGCTGCCCGTTGCCCGCCGTGTTGGCGAGCGCGGCGGACAGCTCCCGGGCGACCTGCTGGAGGATCGGGACGATCTTCTCCGTCGCCGCCTCCGTCACCCGGCCCGCCGGGCCCGAGATGGAGATCGCCGCGGCGGTGGGGGAGTCGGGGACCGGGACCGCGAGGCAGCGGACCCCTATCTCCTGCTCGTTGTCGTCGACCGCGTACCCGGTCTCGCGCACCGCCTCCAGCGCGTCGAGGAAGCCGTCCGGGGTGGTGATGGTCTTCTCGGTCGCGGCCGGCATCCCGGTGCGGGAGAGCAGCGCCCGGACCTCGTCCGCCGGGGTGTACGCGAGCAGGGCCTTGCCCACACCCGTGGAGTGCGGCAGCACCCGGCGGCCCACCTCGGTGAACATCCGCATCGAGTGCTTGGACGGCACCTGCGCCACGTACACGATCTCGTCGCCGTCGAGCAGTGCCATGTTCGCCGTCTCGCCGGTCTCCTCGACGAGCCGGGCCAGATACGGCCGGGCCCAGGTGCCGAGCAGCCGGGACGCGGACTCGCCGAGGCGGATCAGGCGGGGGCCCAGCGCGTACCGCCGGTTCGGCTGCTGGCGGACGTAGCCGCAGGCCACCAGCGTGCGCATCAGGCGGTGGATGGTGGGCAGCGGGAGCCCGCTGCTGGCGGAGAGCTCGCTCAGCCCGACTTCGCCGCCGGCGTCGGCCATCCGCTCCAGGAGGTCGAAGGCACGCTCAAGGGACTGGACGCCACCGCTCGCTGCGGCGGGCTTGGCGGCGTCGGTGGTGCTGGCGCTGGACGTCGGCACGGCAACGGTCCTTTCGGGGCAGGCGGGCAAGGCAGCAGCCTACCGGTCGGTTGGGCGGCGCACCCGGTCCGGTTCCGGCGTACGTGCCGGTCAGGGGGGTGTTTGTCCGGTGTCGGGGGCGGTCGGGAACGATCCTGGCGGACCCCGCATGGACGGAGCTACGTTCTACTGTACGAAATTTACATTCCACTCTGTGGAAACATCCAAGGCGGGGTCAACGGAGGCCCATGCTGGAAGTGTGCCCTTGACGACATGTCGTCTCGCGGGAAGACTCCTTCAACAGTTCGTTGAATTTGTGGAAGAAGGGGTACGGGTGGACGTCAACCTGGTCCTGCGCTCGACGCGCGTCATCACTCCCGAGGGGACGCGCGCCGCCTCGATCGCCGTCGCCGGCGGCACGATCGCGGCCGTGCTGCCGTACGACGCCGAGGTACCGGCCGGCGCCCGGCTGGAGGACGTCGGCGACGACGTCGTGCTGCCCGGACTCGTCGACACCCACGTCCACGTGAACGACCCCGGCCGCACCGAGTGGGAGGGCTTCTGGACCGCCACCCGCGCCGCCGCGGCCGGCGGCATCACCACCCTCGTCGACATGCCGCTGAACTCGCTGCCGCCCACCACCACGGTGGACAACCTGCGGGTCAAGCAGGAGGTCGCCCGCCCCAAGGCGCACGTCGACACCGGCTTCTGGGGCGGCGCGCTGCCCGACAACGTCAAGGACCTGCGGCCCCTGCACGACGCCGGCGTCTTCGGCTTCAAGTGCTTCCTGTCGCCGTCCGGCGTCGACGAGTTCCCGCAGCTCGACCAGGAGCAGCTGGCCGCCTCGCTCGCCGAGATCGCCGGCTTCGGCGGACTGATGATCGTCCACGCCGAGGACCCGCACGAGCTCGCCGCCGCCCCGCAGAAGACCGGCGAGAAGTACGCCGACTTCCTCGCCTCCCGGCCGCGCGTCGCCGAGAACACCGCGATCGAGAACCTGATCAACCAGGCCCGCCGGCTCGGCGCCCGCGTGCACGTGCTGCACCTCTCCTCCTCCGACGCGCTGCCGCTGATCGCCGCCGCCAAGGCCGAAGGTGTCCGCGTCACCGTCGAGTCCTGCCCGCACTTCCTCACCCTCACCGCCGAGGAAGTCCCCGACGGCGCCACCGAGTTCAAGTGCTGCCCGCCGATCCGCGAGGAGGCCAACCAGGACCTGCTCTGGCAGGGTCTCGCCGACGGCACCATCGACTGCATCGTCTCGGACCACTCGCCGTCCACCGCCGACCTCAAGACCCCGGACTTCGCCTCCGCCTGGGGCGGCATCTCCTCGCTCCAGCTCGGGCTGCCCGCCATCTGGACCGAGGCCCGCCGCCGCGGCCACGACCTCACCGACGTGGCCCGCTGGATGTCCGAGGCCCCGGCCCGGCTCGCGGGCCTCACGCGGAAGGGCGCGATCGAGGCCGGCCGCGACGCCGACTTCGCCGTGATCGACCCGGACGCCACCTTCACCGTCGACCCGGCGGAGCTCCAGCACCGCAACCGGGTCACCGCCTACGCGGGCCGCACCCTGTACGGCGTCGTCGCCTCCACCTGGCTGCGCGGGGAGCGGATCGCCGACCGCGGCGTCCTCGCCGAGCCCTCCGGCCGCCTCCTCGAAAGGAACAACTGACGTGTCGTCCATACCCAGCTTCACCGGTGACGCCAGCCCCTACGGCGGCGGCGACCCGTACGCCGACTACCGCACCGCGGACTTCCCCTTCACCCAGTACGCCGACCTCGCGGACCGCCGGCTCGGCGCTGGTGTGGTCGCCGCCAACGACGAGTTCTTCGCCGAGCGCGAGAACCTGCTGAAGCCCGAGGCCGCCGAGTTCGACCCCGAGCACTTCGGCCACAAGGGCAAGATCATGGACGGCTGGGAGACCCGCCGCCGTCGCGGCGTCTCCGCCGCCGTGCCGCACCCCACCGAGGACGACCACGACTGGGCCCTCGTACGCCTCGGCGCCCCCGGCGTCATCCGCGGCCTCGTCGTCGACACCGCCCACTTCCGCGGCAACTACCCGCAGGCCGTCTCCGTCGAGGCCGCCTCCGTCGCCGGTTCGCCCTCGCCCGAGGAGCTGCTCGCCGAGGACGTCAAGTGGACGACGCTCGTCCCGCGCACCGCCATCGGCGGCCACGCGGCCAACGGCTTCGCCGTCGACGTCGAGCAGCGCTTCACCCACCTGCGCGTCAACCAGCACCCCGACGGAGGCATCGCCCGCCTGCGCGTGTACGGCGAGGTCGCCCCCGACCCGCGCTGGCTCGGCGTGCTCGGCACCTTCGACCTCGCGGCGCTGGAGAACGGCGGCCAGGTCGAGGACGCCTCCGACCGCTTCTACTCCCCGGCCACCAACACCATCCAGCCCGGCCGCTCCCGCAAGATGGACGACGGCTGGGAGACCCGCCGCCGCCGTGACAAGGGCAACGACTGGATCCGCTACAGCCTCGCCGCCGAGTCCGAGATCCGCGCCGTCGAGATCGACACCGCGTACCTCAAGGGCAACAGCGCCGGCTGGGCCGCGCTCTCCGTCGCCGCCGAGGGCTCCGAGGAGTGGACCGAGATCCTGCCCCGGACCCGCCTCCAGCCCGACACCAACCACCGCTTCGTCCTCGACGTGCCGGCGGTCGGCTCCCGGGTGCGGATCGACATCTTCCCCGACGGCGGCATCTCCCGCCTCCGCCTCTTCGGCTCCCTCACGGAGACGGGCGCGGCCCGCCTGACCGCCCGCCACCAGGAGCTGGGCGGCTGACGCGGACGGGCCCTCCGGCCGCCGGTGGCCGACACCACAGGCCCGGAGGCCCCCCAGGACTGGGCGGGTACGACACCCCGCCCGGCATACGAGGGCGCACCGACCGACAGCAACGGTGCGCCCTCGCCCCCTTTTTTCGGGGCTCGGTTCGCCGGGCGCTCGTGGCGGCCGTTACGCCGCGTGCCCGCCGTCCACCGAGAACTCCGCGCCCGTCACGTACGCCGCGTCCGGCCCGGCCAGGAAGGCCACCGTCGCGGCGACCTCCTCGGCGGTGCCGAAGCGGCCCAGGGCCGTGAGGCGCGCCTGGGGCTCCGCGTACGGGCCGTCGGCCGGGTTCATGTCCGTGTCCGTCGGGCCCGGGTGGACGAGGTTCGCCGTGATCCCGCGCTCGCCCAGCTCCCGCGCCAGCGCCTTCGTCAGGCCGACGAGGGCCGCCTTGCTCGTCGCGTACAGCGTGCCGCCCGGGCCCGGGACCCGCAGCGCCATGCAGCTGCCGACCGTGATGATCCGCCCGCCGCGCCCCATCCGCGAGGCCGCGGCCTGCGCGCCCAGGAAGGCCGCCCGGACGTTCACCGCGAGGACCCGGTCCACGTCCGCCAGGGTCAGCGACTCCAGCGGGCCCAGTACCCCGACCCCCGCGTTGTTGACCAGCACGTCGAGCCGGCCCAGGGCGTCCGCCGCCCACTCCACCGCGCCCGCCGCGTCCCCGGCGCTCCCCGCGTCCGCCCGCAGCGCCAGCGCCTTGCCGCCCGCCGCCTCGACGCGCGCGGCGACCTCGCGGGCCCGCTCCTCGTCCCGGACGTAGGTGAACGCCACGTCCGCGCCCTCCTGGGCGAGCCGGACGGCGGTCGCCGCCCCCACGCCCCGGCTGCCGCCGGTGACCAGGACCGCCTTGCCGCTCATGCCTGCCATGCCGAACCCCTCCGAAGTGTCGATGCCCCGTCGTTTCGTTGCGAGTTCAATCAAACGCGGGGCGCGGTCCGGAAGCTGGCGGGAAACGGACGCCGAGATCCTCCCGCCCGGGACCGATGAGTTCCGCCGGGCGGCGCGGTCGAAAGGAGTGAGACACGATGGTCCGGAAACAGCGAAAGGGCACCCGCCATGGCCACCCTCAGCCTCACCCAGTTCCTCAGCCTCGACGGCGTCCACCAGGCCCCCGGCGGCCCCGAGGAGGACCCCAGCGACGGCTTCGACCTCGGCGGCTGGTCCGTCCCGTACGGGGACGAGGACTTCGGCCGCTTCATGGACGAGGTCTTCGAACGGCCCACCGCCTTCCTCCTGGGCCGCCGCACCTACGACATCTTCGCCGGGTACTGGCCGAAGCACGACGACCCGGCCAACCCGATCGCCGGCAAGCTCAACACGCTCCCCAAGTACGTCGCCTCGCACACCCTCACCTCCGCCGACTGGCACGGCACCACCGTCCTCTCCGGCGACGTGCCCCAGGAGGTCGCCGCCCTCAAGGAGCGGCTCGACGGCGAGATCCAGCTGCACGGCAGCGCCGGACTCGCCAAGACCCTGATGGAGCACGACCTCATCGACACGCTCCACCTGGCCGTCTTCCCCGTCGTCCTCGGCAAGGGCCTGCGCCTCTTCGCCGACGGCGCCACCCCCACCGCCTTCAGGCTCACCGCCGCCCGCACCACGGGCGCCGGGGTCTCCATCCAGACGTACGAGCTGGCGGGCCGCCCCACCTACGGGAGCTACTGAGCGGTCCGCCGCCATGGACAAGGTGTAGCCACCACGGGCCGGTTCGGCTACGGTGACCGTTCCGCGTGCGAGCCGTCGAAGTCTCCACCCCTTTCATCCAGTTGGAGCCGGCTCCCGTGTCGTCCCTCGCCGTACCCGCAGCCCTGCCCGCCCCGCGCCGCGCCTGGCTGACCGACCTGCCCCTGCTGCTCGTCGCGGCCGTCTGGGGTGCCAGCTACCTCGCCGCCAAGGGCATCACCACCACCCACACCGTCGTCGCCGTGCTCGTCCTGCGCTTCGCGGTGGTGGTGCCCGTCCTGGTGGCGGCGGGGTGGCGCAGGCTGCGGGCCCTGACCGGCGCCCAGTGGCGCGGCGCGGCGACCCTCGGCCTGATCCTCGCCGGGATCTTCCTCCTGGAGACCTACGGGGTCGTCCACACCTCCGCCACCAACGCGGGCCTGATCATCAGCCTCACCATGATCCTCACCCCGCTCGCCGAGGCCGCCGTCACCCGCCGCAGGCCGCCCCGCGCCTTCCTCGCCGCCGCCGCGCTCTCCGTCGCCGGCGTCGTCCTGCTCACCCAGGGCGGCGGCTTCACCGCCCCCTCCGGCGGCGACCTGCTGATGCTGCTCGCCGCGATCGCCCGGACCGCGCACGTCCTCGCGATGTCCCGGATCAAGGCCGTCGAGAGCGCCGACTCGCTCTCCCTCACCACCGTGCAGCTCGGCTCCGCCGTCGCCGTCTTCGCCGTGCTCGCCGCCCTCCCCGGCACCGGCGCCGCCCCCTGGACCGTGGCCCTCGGCTTCGGGCCCCGCGAATGGGCCGGCCTCCTCTTCCTCTCCGTCCTCTGCACGCTCTTCGCCTTCTTCGTGCAGATGTGGGCCGTCCGCCGCACCTCCCCGTCCCGGGTCAGCCTGCTGCTCGGCACCGAGCCGCTGTGGGCCGCCGCCGCGGGCATCGCGCTCGCCGGGGACCGCCTCGGCCCGCTCGGCCTCGCGGGCGCCGCCCTCGTCCTGGCCGGCACCGCCTGGGGCCGCCGCACCGCCTGAGGCCCGCCCGGCTCAGGACTTCGGCACCCGGTCCGAGGCCACCAGGATCACCAGCCCCAGCGCCGCGATCACGATGTTCGCGAACAGCTCCCGGCCCTCCAGGAACCACACGTGGTCGGTCAGGAAACGGGTCACCCCCATCAGCCTGAACCAGCCCCCGGTCAGCTCGCGGATCACCCCGCACACCCCGAAGACCATCACCAGGAAGCCCGTGACCTCAAGAAACCTCTTCATGCCCCGAGCATGATCCACTCGGGCCCCGCGCCGCGTCGGCCACCGGTATCGCGCCCGCGCCCCGCCCGTACGACCGAAGTCGCCGCCCGTGCGACTTTGGTATCCGACCGGCCGCTCCACCCCGCGCCCGCCGCCCCCGTCTGCGTACATTTCCGGTATGACACGCACGGCACGCCCGGAGCGCCTCACCTGGCTGCTCCCCTCCCACCTGGTCGAGGCCGCCGGGGCCGAGACCGCCGGCCCGCGCGGCCGGCCCCGGCGTACCGTGCGCGACTGGATCGTCGACACCGTCATGTTCCTGCTCGCCGCCTTCGTCGGCCTGCTCGCCGCCGAGACCAGCGTCAAGTACGCCAGCGAGCCCGTCGCCCTCGCCGACCAGATCATCGGCGGCCTCGCCTGCTGCGCCCTCTGGCTGCGCCGCCGCTGGCCCGCCGGGCTCGCCGTCGCCGTCTCCGCCGTCAGCGTCGTCGCCCCCACCGCCAGCGGCGCCGTCCTCGCCGCCCTCTTCAGCGTCGCCGTACGGCGCCCCCTGCGGGAGGTCGCCTGGATCGGCGGCCTCGCCATGGCCGCCGGTGTCGTCCAGGTCTTCGTCCGCCCCGACCCCACCGTCAACGTCGTCGTCGCCATCGGCCTCGGCATCGTCCTCATCCTCCTCGTCACCGCCTGGGGGATGCTCGTCCGCTCCCGCCGCCAGCTCGTCGAGGCGCTCCGCGACCGCGCCCTGCGCGCCGAGGCCGAGGCCGAGCTCCGCTTCGAGCAGGCCCAGCGGCTCGCCCGGGAGGCCATCGCCCGCGAGATGCACGACGTCCTCGCCCACCGGCTCACCCTGCTCAGCGTCCACGCCGGGGCCCTGGAGTTCCGCCCCGACGCCCCGCCCGAGCAGGTCGCCCGGGCGGCCGGGGTGATCCGCGACAGCGCCCACGAGGCCCTCCAGGACCTGCGCGAGATCATCGGCGTGCTGCGCGCCCCCGGCGAGGAGGCCGCCGACCGGCCCCAGCCCACCCTCGACACCCTCGACGACCTCGTCGAGGAGGTCCGCGAGGCCGGGATGCGGGTCGTCCTCGACTCCACCGTCACCGCGCCCGGCTCCGTCCCCGCCTCCACCGGCCGCACCGTCTACCGGATCGCCCAGGAAGCCCTCACCAACGCCCGCAAGCACGCCCCCGGCGCCGAGGTCACCCTCACCCTGCGCGGACGCCCCGGCGAAGGACTGACCGTCGAGGTCCGCAACCCCGCCCCCACCGGGCCCGTCCCCCCGGTCCCCGGCTCCGGACAGGGCCTCATCGGCCTCACCGAACGCGCCACCCTCGCCGGTGGCCGGATGGACCACGGGCCCACCCCCGGCGGAGGCTTCGCGCTGCGCGCCTGGCTACCGTGGCCCGCATGACCATCCGGCTGCTCATCGTCGACGACGACCCCCTGGTCCGCGGGGGCCTCGCCCTGATGCTCGGCGGCGCCGAGGACATCGAGATCGTCGGCGAGGGCGCCGACGGCTCCGAGGTGCCCGCGCTCGTCGCCCGCCACGTCCCCGACGTCGTCCTCATGGACATCCGGATGCCGCGCGTCGACGGCCTCACCGCCACCGAACGGCTCCGCGCCACCAGCGGCGCCCCCGAGGTCGTCGTCCTCACCACCTTCCACGCCGACGAGCAGGTGCTGCGCGCGCTGCGGGCCGGCGCCGCCGGGTTCGTGCTCAAGGACACCCCGCCCGCCGAGATCGTCGCCGCCGTCCGCCGGGTCGCCGCCGGTGAACCCGTGCTCTCCCCGGCCGTCACCCGCCAGCTGATGAGCCACGTCGCCGGGCAGAGCGACGAACCGCCGCGCCGGGCCCTCGCCGCCGACCGGCTCGCCCTGCTCGCCGGCCGCGAGCGGGAGGTCGCCGTCGCCGTCGGCCGAGGCAGCTCCAACGCCGAGATCGCCGCCGCGCTCTACATGAGCGTCCCCACCGTCAAGACCCACGTCTCGCGCGTTCTCGCCAAACTCGGCCTCAACAACCGGGTCCAGATCGCCCTGCTCGTCCACGACGCCGGACTGCTCGACCTTCACGAGGACGAGGACGGTGCCTAGGCTGGGCCGATGTCCGTCATCGATCTGGGGGAGTACGGCGCGGACTTCACCGCGAACCCGTACCCGTATTACGCCAAGCTCCGCGCACAGGGGCCCGTCCACGAGGTCCTGACACCCGACGGGATGCCGGCCTGGCTCGTCGTGGGGTACGAGGAGGGCCGCGCCGCCCTCGCCGACCAGCGCCTGTCCAAGTCCTTCTCCGCCCTCGGGATGCCGCTGCCCGAGGAGGAGATCGTCGGGCCGAACCTGCTCATCGTCGACCCGCCGGACCACACCCGGCTGCGCAAGCTGGTCACGGGCGAGTTCACCGGCCGCCGCGTCGAGGCCCTGCGCCCGCGCGTCCAGCGGCTCACCGACGAACTCCTCGACACCATGGAGCCCGCCGGGGGCGCCGACCTCGTCGACTCCTTCGCCTTCCCGCTGCCCATCACCGTCATCTGCGAGCTGCTCGGCGTCCCGGCCGCCGACCGCGACGCCTTCCGCGCCTGGTCCAACGCGCTGGTCACCGGGGACGGGTCCTTGAGCGACGTGGAGGCCGTCTCCGGCTTCGGCGCCTACCTCGACGAACTCATCGAGGACAAGCGGGCCGCCGGTCCCGCCGACGACCTGCTGTCCGCCCTCATCGCCACCCGCGCGGAGGACGGCGACCGGCTCTCCCTGCCCGAACTCCGCGCCCTCGCGTACCTGTTGCTGATCGCCGGTCACGAGACCACCGTCAACCTGATCTCCAACACGGTCCGCGCCCTGCTCACCCACCCCGACCAACTCGCCGCCCTGCGCGCCGACTTCGGCCTGATCGACGCCGCCGTCGAGGAGGGGCTGCGGTACGACGGGCCGGTGGAGAACGCCACGCTCCGCTTCGCCGCCGAGCCGGTCGTCATCGGCGGCACCGAGATACCCGCCGGCGCCATCGTCCTGGTCGCCCTCGCCGCGGGCGACCGCGACCCGGGCCGCTTCCCGGACCCGGACCGCTTCGACATCCACCGCGAGACGCGCGGCCACCTCGCCTTCGGCCACGGCATCCACTTCTGCCTGGGCGCCCCGCTCGCCCGCCTCGAAGGCAAGATCGCGATCCGGACACTCCTCGAACGCTTCCCCGGGCTCGAACTCGACCCCGGGGCGGAGCCGCTGGAATGGCTCCCCGGCATGCTCATCCGCGGCACGCGCCGGCTGCCGGTCGTATGGTGACGCCCGTGAACACCGAGAACCCGGCCGCCGACACGGCCGAATCCCCGGCCGCCGACACGGCCGGACCGACCCCCGACACGGCCGGACCCGCTCCCGCCCCCGACTCCGCCGCCGCGCTGGAGTTCGCGCAGGGCATCCTCGACGCGCAGCCCTTCAGCCGGCTGCTCGGCGCCCGGATCACCGCCTTCGGGCCGGACGGGGCGACCCTGGAGCTCGACGTCCGCGACGAGCTGCACCAGCAGAACGGCTTCGTGCACGGTGGAGTCCTCTCGTACGCCGCCGACAACGCCCTCACCTTCGCCGCCGGAGCAGCCCTCGGCCCGGCGGTGCTGACCGCGGGCTTCTCCATCCAGTACGTCCGCCCCGCGCGGGGGACGCTGCTGCGGGCCCGCGCCTCCGTGGTCCACGCGGGGCGCCGCCAGGCGGTCGTCCGCTGCGACCTGTCCACCGTCGAAACCGCCGACCCCACCGACCCCTCAGCCTCGGAGACCCTGTGCGCGGTCGCCCAGGGCACGGTGCTGTCCACGGCCGGATAGGACCCGACCGGGGCACCGCCTACCCGACCGGATCCGCCACCCGCACCGGCCGCCGCTCCCGGCGGGAGCGCTCGCACGCCTCCGCCACGCGCAGCGCGGCGAGCGCCTCCGCCCCGTCGCAGGGGTTGTCCCGCTCGCCGCGCACCAGCCGCACGAAGGCGTCCAGCTCCGCCTCGTACGCCGGGCCGAAGCGGTCGAGGAAGCCGGTCCAGGGCTTCGCGGGCGGGCGGGGCCCGAGCGGCTCGACCGACTCGACCGGGGTCCGCTCGTCCCAGCCCACCGCGACCTGGTCGAGCTCGCCGGCCAGTTCGAGGCGCACGTCGTACCCGGCCCCGTTGCACCGCGTCCCGGTCGCCGTCGCCAGCGTCCCGTCGTCCAGCGTCAGCAGCACCGCCGCCGTGTCCACGTCCCCGGCCTCCCGGAACATCGCGGGCCCCGCGTCCGACCCGGTCGCGTACACCTCCACGACCTCCCGCCCGGTCACCCAGCGCACGATGTCGAAGTCGTGCACCAGGCAGTCCCGGAACAGCCCGCCGGACTCCGGCAGGTACGCGGCGGGCGGCGGCGCCGGGTCGGAGGTGACCGCCCGGACCGTGTGCAGGCGCCCGAGCCGCCCGTCCGCCACGGCCTCGCGCGCCGCCGCGTAGCCCGCGTCGAAGCGGCGCATGAAGCCGAGCTGGAGCTCGGTGCCCGCCGCCTCGACCGCCGCCAGCGCCGTCAGCGTCCCCGGCACGTCCAGCGCGATCGGCTTCTCGCAGAAGGCCGGCAGCCCGGCCGCCGCGGCCCGCCCGATCAGCTCCGCGTGCGCCGCGGTGGCCGAGGCGATCACCACCGCGTCCAGCGGCCGGGCCAGCAGCGCGTCGACCGACGGGGCCGCCGAGGCCCCGAGCGCCTCCGCCAGGCGCGCCGCCCGCGCGGGGTCGGCATCGGCGAGGACCAGGGCCCCGACCTCTGGATGGCGGGCGAGCACCCCCGCGTGAAAGGCCCCGATCCGTCCCGTACCGATCAGTCCGATGCGCATGGCCCCAAGGTCGTGCGGAACGGACCCCCTGTCAAGGAAATGTCAGGACAACAGGACGCCACGCCTTCCCGAGGCCGACCCCCGGGGCTACGCTCCCGCACGTGCTTCCCCAGCCGCCGCGACCCCCGTCTCCCGCATCCCCGGCACCCAGCGCACCTCCCACATCCCCCGCATCCCCCGCATCCCCGGCGTCCAGCGCATCCCCGGCACCCAGCTCACCTCCCACACCCCCCGCACCCCCCGCCGCGCAGGCCGCTCCCGCACCCCCCGCCGCGCAGGCACCCCCCACCCCACCCCCGCTCTCCGTGGACCGCACCAGCCCGGTCCCCCTCTACTTCCAGCTCGCCCAGCAGCTCCAGGCGGCCATCGAGGGCGGCGTGCTCGCCCCCGGCAGCCTGCTCGGCAACGAGATCGAGCTGGCCACCCGGCTCGGCCTGTCCCGGCCCACCGTCCGGCAGGCCATCCGGTCCCTCGTCGACAAGGGCCTGCTGGTGCGCCGCCGGGGCGTGGGCACCCAGGTCGTGCACAGCACCGTCCGCCGCCCCCTGGAGCTCAGCAGCCTCTACGACGACCTGGAGGCGGCCGGGCAGCGGCCCGCCACCCGGATCCTCGCCGACCGCGTCGAACCGGCGGACGCCGAGGTCGCCGCCGCCCTCGGCGTCCCCGAGGGCACCGAGGTGCGCCGCCTGGAGCGGCTGCGCACCGCGCACGGCGAACCCCTCGCGCACCTGCGCAACCACCTCCCCGCCCGGCTGCTCGACGCGGACGCCGGACGGATCGCGGCGACCGGGCTCTACCGGCTGCTGCGCGCCGCCGGGCTCACCCTGCACAGCGCCCGCCAGACCGTCGGCGCGCGGGCCGCCGCGCCCGGCGAGGCGGAGCTGCTCGGCGAGCGTCCGGGCGCCCCGCTGCTCACGATGGAGCGCGTCACCTTCGACGCGACGGGACGGGTGGTGGAGTACGGCAGCCACCTCTACCGGCCCTCCCGTTACTCCTTCGAGTTCCAGTTGCTGGCCCGTGGGTAGGCCCCCTGAAGATCCGCGCGACCCCCATGACCGATACTGCAATGCACGCAGAAGGACACAAAGGAGGGCACGGCCTCGTGACCAGGGTTCCTAATGGAGGGGTACGCGCGGCCATCGGCGCCGTGCTCGCGGTGGCGCTGACCGCCGCGCTCGCGGGATGCAGCAGCACCGGCGGCAAGCGCGCGGAGGACGCCCGCAAGGCGGCCGCGGCCCAGGGACGGGCAGCGGTGGACACCCCCCGCTGGACCTTCGCCATGGTCACCCACTCGGGCGATGGCGACACGTTCTGGGACATCGTCCAGAACGGTGCCAAGCAGGCCGCCGTCAAGGACAACATCAACTTCCTCTACGCCCACAGCGACGAGGCGCAGCAGCAGGCCCAGCTGATCGACTCGTACGTGGCCAAGGGCGTCGACGGCCTCATCGTCACGCTGGCCAAGCCGGACGCGATGAAGACCGCGGTGGAGAAGGCCGTGAAGGCCGGCATCCCGGTCGTCACGGTGAACTCCGGCGCCGAGGCGTCGAAGGCGTTCGGCGCCCTCACCCACATCGGCCAGGACGAGACCGTCGCGGGCGAGGCGGTCGGCGACGAGCTGGACAAGCGGGGCCGCAAGAAGGCCCTGTGCGTGCTGCACGAGCAGGGCAACGTGGGGCACGAGCAGCGCTGCGCCGGGGCGAAGAAGACCTTCGGCGGCGAGCTGACCAACCTCTACGTCGACGGCACCAACATGCCCGACGTGCAGGCGTCCATCCTCGCCAAACTCCAGTCCGACCCGTCGATCGACGCCGTCGTGACCCTCGGGGCGCCGTTCGCCGACGCCGCCGTCCAGGCGAAGAAGAGCGCGGGCAGCAAGGCCGAGATCGACACCTTCGACCTGAACGCCAAGGTCGCCGACGGGCTCTCCGCCGGCACCCTCGGCTTCGCCGTCGACCAGCAGCCCTACCTCCAGGGGTACGAGGCCGTGGACCTGCTGTGGCTCTACCGCTACAACGCCGACGTCCTCGGCGGCGGCAAGCCGGTGCTGACCGGCCCGCAGATCATCACCAAGGACCAGGCCGCCGCGCTCAAGGGCTACACGGAGCGGGGTACCCGATGACCGCCGCCGCCCCGCCACCGGCGCCCGCCGACGGCCTGGACCACGTCGACGAGCGCCTGCTGCGCACCTCGCCGCTGAAGAAGCTGCTGGCCCGGCCGGAGCTCGGCTCCGTCGTCGGCGCGGTCGCCGTCTTCGTCTTCTTCTCGCTCGCCGCCGACAGCTTCCTGAAGGCGTCCAGCCTCGGCACCGTGCTGTACGCGGCCTCCACCATCGGCATCATGGCGGTGCCGGTGGCGCTGCTGATGATCGGCGGCGAGTTCGACCTGTCCGCCGGTGTGCTGGTGACCAGCTCGGCGCTGATCTCGTCGATGTTCAGCTACCAGATGACGGCGAACGTCTGGGTCGGCGTCGGCGTCTCGCTGCTGGTGACGCTCGCGATCGGCGTGTTCAACGGCTTCATGCTGACCCGCACCAAGCTGCCCAGCTTCATCATCACGCTCGGCACCTTCCTCATGCTGACCGGTCTGAACCTCGGCTTCACCAAGCTGATCAGCGGCACGGTCTCCACCAAGTCGATCGCCGACATGGAGGGCTTCCCCTCGGCGCGGAAGGTCTTCGCCTCGACCTGGACGGTCGGCGGGGTCGAGCTGAAGGTCACCATCCTGTGGTGGTTCGCCCTGGTGGCCGTCGCCACCTGGATCCTGCTGCGCACCCGCTTCGGCAACTGGATCTTCGCGGTCGGCGGCGGCGCGGACGCGGCCCGCGCGGTCGGCGTCCCGGTCTACAAGACCAAGATCGGCCTCTACATGGGCGTGGCCTTCTGCGCCTGGATCGCCGGCCAGCACCTGCTCTTCTCGTTCGACGTCGTCCAGTCCGGCGAAGGTGTCGGCAACGAGCTGATCTACATCATCGCGGCCGTCATCGGCGGCTGTCTGATCACCGGCGGCTACGGCTCCGCGATCGGCTCGGCGGTCGGCGCGTTCATCTTCGGCATGACGGGCAAGGGCATCGTGTACGCCGAGTGGAACCCCGACTGGTTCAAGTTCTTCCTGGGCGCCATGCTGCTGCTCGCGACGCTCCTGAACGCCTGGATCCGCAAGCGCGTGGAGGCCGTGAAGTGACCACCGAAGCCCCGGCGGCGCCGGCCGCCCCGCTCGTCGAGCTGGACGACGTCAGCAAGTACTACGGCAACATCCGCGCCCTCGAAGGGGTCTCCCTGGAGGTCCGGGCGGGCGGGATCACCTGCGTCCTCGGCGACAACGGCGCCGGCAAGTCCACCCTCATCAAGATCGTCGCCGGGCTGCACCGGCACGACGGCGGCACCTTCCGCATCGAGGGCGAGGAGGTCGAGCTGGCCAACCCGCGCGACGCCCTGGACCGGGGCATCGCCACCGTCTACCAGGACCTCGCGGTCGTCCCGCTGATGCCGGTCTGGCGCAACTTCTTCCTCGGCTCCGAGCCCACGAAGGGCAAGGGCCCCTTCAAGCGGCTCGACGTCGAGCTGATGCGCGAGACCACCCGGACCGAGCTGCTGCGCATGGGCATCGACCTGCGGGACGTGGACCAGCCGATCGGCACCCTGTCCGGCGGCGAGCGGCAGTGCGTGGCGATCGCCCGCGCGGTGCACTTCGGCGCCAAGGTCCTCGTCCTGGACGAGCCGACCGCCGCGCTGGGGGTGAAGCAGTCCGGGGTGGTCCTGAAGTACGTGGCCGCCGCACGTGACCAGGGCCTCGGCGTGGTCCTCATCACCCACAACCCGCACCACGCCTATCTGGTCGGCGACCGCTTCGTGCTGCTGAAGCGCGGGGTCATGGCGGGCTCTCACACCAAGGACTCCGTCACCCTGGACGAGTTGACCCGCCAGATGGCCGGCGGCAGCGAGCTGGAGGACCTGCGCCACGAGCTGGAGCGCCCCTCCGGACCCGCCGGACCGGCCTCCGCTTCGTAACGCGTCCCACACACCCCTCCTGGCAGAATCGAGCCGATGAGTACCTACCGTGACCTCACGCACCGCGGCTCGGCTCGCGGCACGGTCCTGCGGACCGTCGGCACCCGAGAGCGGCGCTCGCACCTGACCGCCCCCCGGGTGCCGACCGTCGGCATCGACATCGGCGGTACGAAGGTGATGGCCGGCGTCGTCGACGCGGACGGCAACATCCTGGAGAAGATCAAGACCGAGACGCCCGACAAGTCGAAGAGCGCCAAGGTCGTCGAGGACACCATCACCGAGCTGGTCCTCGACCTCTCCGACCGGCACGACGTGCACGCCGTCGGCATCGGCGCGGCGGGCTGGGTGGACGCCGACCGGGCCAGGGTGCTCTTCGCCCCCCACCTCGCCTGGCGCAACGAGCCGCTGCGCGACGCCCTCCAGGACCGCCTCGCCGTCCCCGTCATGGTGGACAACGACGCCAACACCGCCGCCTGGGCCGAGTGGCGCTTCGGCGCCGGCCGCGGCGAGGACCACCTGGTCATGATCACCCTGGGCACCGGCATCGGCGGCGCCATCCTGGAGGACGGCCAGGTCAAGCGGGGCAAGTACGGGGTGGCCGGCGAGTTCGGCCACATGCAGGTCGTCCCCGGCGGCCACCGCTGCCCGTGCGGCAACCGAGGCTGCTGGGAGCAGTACAGCTCGGGCAACGCCCTGGTCCGCGAGGCCCGGGAGCTGGCCGCCGCCGACTCCCCGGTCGCGCACGGGATCGTGGAGCGGGTCAAGGGCAACATCCCCGACATCACGGGCCCGCTCATCACCGAGCTGGCCCGCGAGGGCGACGCCATGTGCGTCGAGCTGCTCCAGGACATCGGCCAGTGGCTCGGCGTCGGCATCGCCAACCTGGCCGCCGCGCTCGACCCCTCCTGCTTCGTCATCGGCGGCGGCGTCTCGGCCGCCGACGACCTGCTCATCGGCCCCGCCCGGGACGCCTTCCGGCGCCACCTCACCGGCCGCGGCTACCGCCCCGAGGCCCGGATCGCCCGCGCCCAGCTCGGCCCCGAGGCCGGCATGGTCGGCGCCGCCGACCTCGCCCGCCTCGTCGCCCGCCGCTTCCGCCGGGCCAACCGCCGCCGGGTCGAGCGCTACGAGCGCTACGGCCGCTACGCCCAGGTCCTGCGCGGGGTGCCCGCCGCGGACCGGGACGCCCGCAACCCCCAGGACCCGCCTTCATGACCCTGCCCCACCCCACGGCCCCCCAGGACGGAAAGCTCCCCGAGGACCGGCGGCACATGCTGCGCCGCCGCTGGCTCACCGCGATCATCATCGTGCTGCTGGTCGGCATCCCAGCCGGCTATCTGGTCATCTCCGCGGGCCAGAGCCGCGACAGCGGACGCGACAAGGAGCGCGAGTCCTCGGCCGTCGGCCTCCAGGACAACTGGCCCTCCCAGATGAAGCGGCGGGTCTTCGAGATCCCCATCCCGTCGAACGCCTGGGACGTCAGCTACTACGAGACCAGCAACTGGAAGACCAGCCGGCTCTACGTCCAGTTCCGCACCACCGCGCAGGGCCTCGACGGCTACCTCCACGACAGCGGCACCAGCCGCGCCGCCCTCACCCCGGGTGTCACCGTCGGCTCCCACGACATCGAGGTCGTCGGCTGGACCTTCCCCGACGACCGCGCCTGGCGCGGCACGACCGTCACCCGCGAGAGCCCCCGCCCGACGAGCGACATCACGGTCGACCTGACGGACCCGGCGTTCCCGCGCGTGTACGCGGTGTCGGCGACCTCGCCCTGACGCGCGCCCGGCGAGCCTTGTGGCCGGCCCCCGGACGAAGTACTGTCCGGCGTACCTAATCAACTCGTTTAGTATCGAGGGGTACGTGTCCATGCACCCGTTCCGCGCGGCCGTCGAGGCCCGTGACATCGCCGCCATCGAGGCGCTGCTCGCCGACGACGTCGTCTTCACCAGCCCCGTCGCCTTCACCCCGTACCCCGGCAAGGCGATCACCGCCGCCATCCTGCGCGGGGTGCTGCGCGTCTTCGAGGACTTCGCCTACGTGCGCGAGATCGGCGAGCCGGGCGCGCGCGACCACGCCCTCGTCTTCACCGCCACCGTCGGCGGGCGGACCGTCCAGGGCTGCGACTTCCTCCACCTCGACGAGAACGGCCTCATCGACGACCTCACCGTCATGGTCCGCCCGCTGTCCGCCGCGCACGCGCTCGCCGAGGCCATGGGGGAGCAGTTCGAGCGGATCTCCAAGGAGGCCGCGGAGCTTTCCTGACCTCCGGGGAAGGGCTTACGTCGCCAGCATTCCCGCGCGACGGAGGTCCGGTGCCATGGATCCGGTGACAGACGCCCTCGAAGAGATCCACCACAGGCTCGGCGCGCTGCGCGAGGGGCGGGTCGCCGACTACATCCCGCAGCTCGCCCACGCCGACCCGGACGCCTTCGGCATCGCCCTGGTCAGCATGGGCGGCAACACCTACCGGGCCGGGCCGGCCGACACCCCCTTCACCATCCAGTCGGTCTCCAAGCCCTTCGTCTACGCCCTCGCGCTCGGCGACCTCGGCCCGGCCGAGCTGCTGCGCCACGTCGGCGTCGAACCCAGCGGCAACGCCTTCAACGCCATCAGCCTGGAGCCCGGCACCGGCCGCCCGGCCAACCCGATGATCAACGCCGGCGCCCTCGCCACCACCGCCCTGGTGCGCGCCGACGGACCCGCCGAGCGCTTCGCCCGCGTCCTCGGCTGCCTGTCGGCCTTCGCCGGCCGCCCGCTCGACGTCGACGAGGAGGTCTACGCCAGCGAGGCCGCCACCGGCGACCGCAACCGCGCCCTCGCCTATCTGATGCGCTCGGCCGGCTCGCTGCGCGCCGACCCGGTCGAGACCGCCGACACGTACTTCCGCCAGTGCGCGGTCCGGGTCACCGCCGCCGACCTCGCCGTCATGGCCGCGACCCTCGCCAACGGCGGGCTCAACCCCGTCACCGGCGTCCGGGTCGTCGCCGAACCGGACGCGGTCCGCACCCTCGCCGTCATGGCCACCTGCGGCATGTACGACGGCGCCGGGCAGTGGCTGCTCGACGTCGGGCTGCCCGCCAAGAGCGGCGTCTCCGGCGGCCTGATCGCCGCCAGCCCCGGCCGCTTCGGCGTCGCCGTCCACAGCCCCCCGCTCGACGCCTCCGGCAACCCGGTCCGCGCGGTGGCCGCCCTCGGCGAGATGGCCCGGCGCTTCGGGCTCCACATCATGCACAACTCGGGGCTGCACGCCGCGACCGTGACCGGCGCCGAGCGGGTCGAGCGCGCGGGCCGCAGCATCGCGGTCGTCACCGCCCAGGGCGGCCTGGAGTTCACCGAGACCGAGGCGCTCCTCTACGCGCTGCGCGACCTCACCCCGCCCGAGCCCGGCCGCCTCGTCCTCGACCTGACCGGCGTCTCCCGCGCGCTCCCCGGCGCGGCCACCGCCCTGGCCGCCGTCCTCGCCGACCTCGTCGCCCGCGGCCACCGGGTCGCCGTCGCCGAGACCCTGCGGCTGGAACGGGCGGCGGCCCAGGGGCACGCGCCGACCTGGGCGGTGTTCGGCACCCGGGAGGCCGCCCTGACCTGGGCGGCGGGCGAGGACGGGGCCTGAGCCGGGCCTCGGCCCGAGCAGCGTGGCTTACGACAACAGCATTGACGTTCCCCCGGCACGGCGGATTTCATGGCGCCCATCCGGAGCGCGCACACGTCAACTCGCCGTGCCCATCGGGCCGTACGTCACGAGGAACCGCCACATGACCGACACCACCGAGCTCGCCTACCTGCCCGCCACCGAGGCGCTGCGCCGCTTCCGGGACCGCACCCTGTCGCCCGTCGAGCTGATGGGCGCCCTCATCGCCCGCGCCGAGGCCGTCGAGCCCACCGTCAACGCCCTGGCCGAGCGCACCTTCGACGCGGCGATGGCCGCCGCCCGCGAGGCCGAGGCCCGGTACGCGGGCAAGGGCGAGCCGCCGCGCCCCCTGGAGGGCCTGGCCGTCGCCGCCAAGGAGGAGCAGCCGATCGCCGGCCGCCTGGCCACCGACGGCTCCCTCGCCTTCAAGGACGAGGTCGCGGACGAGACCCACCCGGTCGTCGAGCGGGTGCTGGCCGCCGGCGGCATCGTGCACGCCCGCACCACCACCCCGGAGTTCAGCAGCGCCGCCTTCACCCAGTCGCGGCTGTGGGGCGTCACCCGCAACCCCTGGAACCCGGCCTACTCGCCCGGCGGCTCCTCCGGCGGCGCGGGCGCGGCCCTCGCGGCGGGCGAGACCACCCTCGCGACCGGCTCCGACATCGGCGGCTCCATCCGCATCCCCGCCTCCTCCACCGGCACCGTCGGCTTCAAGCCCCCGTACGGGCGGGTGCCGGCCATGGCCCCCTTCAACCTCGACACGTACTGCCACGACGGCCCGATGGCCCGCACCGTCGCCGACTGCGCCCTCCTCCAGAACGTCATCGCGGGCCCGCACCCGCTCGACGCGGTCTCGCTGCGGCCCAAGCTGCTGCTCCCGGAGACCTACGCGGGCGCCGCGGGCGCCACCGGGCTGCGGGTCGCGCTCTCCGTCGGGCTCGGCGACTGGCCGGTGGACCCCGAGGTCGAGGCCCACACCCGGGCGGTCGCCGAGGCGCTGCGCGCGGCGGGGGCGGTGGTGGAGGAGGTCGAGGTGCCGGTCACGCGGGCCCAGGTGCGCAAGGCGGCGATGATCCACTTCGGTTCGGTCTTCGGCCCCTACGTGGCCTCGGTCGCCGCCGAGCACGCCGGGCTGCTCACCCCGTACGCGCTGGCCTTCGCGGAGGACACCGCGCGGTACGTGGCCGAGCCCGGCGCGTTCCTGGAGGGGCTGGTCGTCGAGGGCGAGATCCAGGCGGTGCTCGGCTCGCTCCTCGACCGGTACGACGTGCTGCTCTGCCCGACCCTCGCGATCCCCGCCTTCGCCGCCGACGACGACTACACGGCGACGAAGGTCGTCGTCGACGGCGTCACCCTCGACCACTACATGGACGCGGCCCTCACCACGGTGTTCAACATCGCCAGCCGCTGCCCGGTCCTCAGCGTGCCCTCGGGCCTCGCCTCGACGGGGGTGCCGACCGGGGTGCAGATCGTGGGCCGCACGTACGACGACGAGACGGTCTTCCGCGCCGCCGCCGCGATCGAGGCGGTCCGGCCGTGGGGCGGGATACCGGCGCTCTGACGGACGGTCGGGGCGGGGGCTGGGCGGGTCCGGGGCGGTGCGGCGGGCTCCGGGGCCGGTCCGGACCGCCCCGATAGGCTCCGTGGCCATGACCGCGACCGGATCCACTCCCGCGGCGGCCGACTGGCCGCCCACCGCCCCGATACGCACCGCCCGCCTGGTGCTCCGCCCGTCCGAGGCCCGCGACCGGCCGGGCTTCGTCGAGCTGTTCTCCTCGCCGGAGGTCGGCGCCCGCATCGGCGGCGCCCGGCCCCGCGCGGAGGTCGAGGCGGCGATGCCCGAGGTGCCCGCGCGGCGCCCCGGCGCCCTCGTGGCCGAGCTCGACGGGGAGATGATCGGCCTGGTCACCCTCGAAGCGCGCGACCCCACCCGGCCGGACCAGGTCCGCCCGGAGGCGGGCGGCAGCGAGCTCGGCTACCTGTTCCTGCCGGGCGCCTGGGGCCGGGGCTACGCCGCCGAGGCGTGCGCGGCGGCCCTGGACCGCTTCGCCGCCGCCCGCCCCGGCGAGCGGGTGGTGCTGTGCACCCGCGTGGACAACGCCCCCGCCCTGCGCCTCGCGCAGAAGCTGGGCTTCACGGAGCTGGAGCGCTTCGAGGCGTACGGGGCCGAGCAGTGGTTCGGCGTGCGCTGACGGACCCCGGCGGGACGCGCCTCAGCCGCGCGGCGCGGCGGTGAGCAGGGCGTCGACGGCCGCGCCGCGGGACCTGTGACCCCCCGCGGCACGGGACCTGCGGCCCGGTGGCCGCCCGTTCGGCCCAGGTCGGGCCCTTCAGCGGCCCCCAGGGGCCCAAAGGCCCGGCCGGACGCCTTCGCGCGGTGGTTAGTTTCGCCTCATGAGCACGAACACGGTGGAAACTACCGCCCACACCGGCGACACCCCCCACGCGCTGCCGGCCAAGGTCCGCACCCTGCTGCCCGGCCTGGCCCAGGCGCAGCGGCAGGTCGCCGAGGCCGTCGTCGCCGACCCGGCCGGATGCGCGCGGATGACCGTGACCGAGCTCGCCGACCACACGGCGACCAGCGAGACGACCGTGGTCCGCACCGCCCGCCTCCTCGGCTACACCGGCTATCGCGACCTGCGCACCGCGCTCGTCGAACTCGCCGCCAGGGAACGCTCCGACGAGCAGGACCCGGACCGGACCGTCGGCGGCGTCGGCCTCGACGACCCGCTCGACCAGGTCGTCGCCAAGCTCGCAGGGGAGGAGCGCCAGGTCCTCGCCGACACCGCCGTACAGCTCGACATCGCCGTCCTCGACGCGGTGATCACCGCGCTCACCGGCGCCCGCCGCATCGACGTGTACGGGGTCGGGACCTCCGGCATCGTCGGCGAGGACCTGGCGGCGAAGCTCATGCGGATCGGGCTGGTCGCCCACGCCTACGGCGACCCGCACCGCGCCATCGCCAGCGCCGTCCAGCTCACCCCCGCCGACGTGGCCCTCGCGATCTCCCACTCCGGCACCACCGCCGACGTCGTCGACCCGCTGCGCCGCGCCGCGGCCAACGGCGCCACGACCATCGCGATCACCGGCACGCCCCGCTCGCCCGTCGCCCAGCACTCCGGCCTCGTCCTCACCACCGCCGCCGCCCAGGGCAGCGACCTGAGGTCGGCGTCGATGAGCAGCCGCACGGGCCAACTGCTCATCGTGGACTGCCTCTTCACCGGAGCCGCCCAGCGCACCTACCACACCACCGCGCGGCGCGGACTCGCCGCCTCCTACCGGGCGGTGAGCCAACGGCACGGCGCCACCGCCACCGCCACACCCCCCGATCCCCGCCCCCGTCCCCACTCCTGACCCGCCACCCCCACCGACCGGCGTCCTGCCCCGCCCGGCCCCCGCACCCGCCCCACACAGAAGCCGACACCGAGAAGCGGAAGGCAGCACGCCATGACCCTCACCACCGACCCGAAGCCCGCCGCCGCCCCGTACGGGGAGCTCCGCGCCCGCCTCGACACGCTGTCCACGGAGGCGTACCGCCCCGAACTCGCCGAGATCGACCGGCTGTCCACCCTCGACATCATCCGCGCGATGAACACCGAGGACGCGCTGGTCCCGGCCGCCCTCGGCGCCGTGGCCCCGCAGCTCGCGCGGGCCGTCGACGCCGTCGTCGAGCGGATGCGCCGCGGCGGCAGGCTCATCCACGTCGGCGCCGGGACCGCCGGCCGCATGGGCGTCCTCGACTCCGCCGAGTGCCCCCCGACCTTCAACACCGAGCCCGGCCAGGTCGTCGGCGTCATCGCGGGCGGACTCGACGCCATGCTCGGCGCGGTGGAGGGCGCCGAGGACGACCCGGCCGGCGCGGTGGCCGCGCTGCGCGAGCTCGGCCTGACAGCCGACGACGTCGTGGTCGGCATCTCCGCCTCGGGCCGCACCCCCTTCGCGCTCGGCGCGGTCCGCCACGCCCGCGAGCTCGGCGCCCTCACCATCGGCCTCGCGTGCAACGAGGGATCGGAGCTCGGCGAGGCCGCCGACATCCCGCTCGAAGTCGTCGTCGGACCGGAGTTCCTCACCGGATCGACCCGCCTGAAGGCGGGCACCGCCCAGAAGCTCACCCTGAACACCCTCTCGACCGTGGTGATGATCCGGCTCGGCAAGACCTACGGGAACCTGATGGTCGACGTCCGCGCCTCCAACGAGAAGCTCAGGGCCCGCTCCCGGCGCATCGTGGCCCTCGCGACGGGCGCGGATCCCGACACGATCGAGGAGGCCCTGACCGGGACCGGCGGCGAGGTGAAGAACGCCATCCTCGTCATCCTCGGCTCGGTCGACGCCCCCACCGCGGCCCGCCTCCTCGCCGCCCACGACGGCCACCTCCGCGAGGCCCTGCGCGCGGCACCGGCCGCCCCCTAGGGCCTGTCTGACAATTCCCGTCGGGTCCGGCCCGCCCGGCACGCGCGCTCGCCGCACGGCCGAAACGCCCAAGTAGCTCCGCTACGAGGG
>NZ_JBEZHM010000080.1:0-26370 GCF_040650575.1 Streptomyces sp. NPDC048659
GCACGGCCGAAACGCCCAAGTAGCTCCGCTACGAGGGCGCCCCGGCCGCACGCCGAGCGCACGCACCGGACGACCCGGCCTGATCCGACGCGAATTGTCATACAGGCCCTAGGATGCAAGCGGCATGGGGTCCCAGGACCCCGGGGAGGAAGCCCGGTGAGAATCCGGCGCGGTCCCGCCACTGTGAGCCGGCCCGGGGGAATCCGGGGCCGGTGAGTCAGGAACTCCCCGCCGTCCATTCGACCACCCGGGGCGCGGACAACCCCGAGGAAGGGCCTGAGCTCGCCATGCTCCTGCTGCTGTCGCACTCCGACACCGACCTGCTCAGCGCCCGCGCGGCGAACGCCGCCCCGGCCGAGGGAGCCGTCGAGTGGCGCTTCGCCAACCCGGCCCGGCTGCCCGCCGCCGACCTGCCCGCCCTCCTCGACGGCGCCGAGCTCGTCGTCGTACGCCTCCTCGGCGGCCTGCGCTCCTGGGAGGAGGGCCTGGACGCGCTCCGCGCCGCCGGAAAGCCGGTCGTCGTGCTCAGCGGCGAACAGGCCCCCGACGCGCAGCTGATGGAGGCGTCCACCGTCCCGGTCGGCGTCGCCACCGAGGCGCACGCCTACCTGGCGCACGGCGGCCCGGCCAACCTCGGCCAGCTCGCCCGCTTCCTCTCCGACACCGTGCTGCTCACCGGCCACGGCTTCGAGCCGCCCGCCGCCGCCCCCACCTGGGGCCCGCTGGAGCGCACCGCGGCCGACGCCCCCGCCGCCGCCCCGACCGTCGCCGTGCTCTACTACCGCGCCCACCACATGAGCGGCAACACCGGCTTCGTCGGCGCCCTGTGCGACGCGATCGAGGCGCACGGCGCCCGCGCCAAGGCCCTGTACGTGGCCTCCCTGCGGGCCCCCGAGCCGGAGCTCCTCGACGAGCTGCGCGGCGCCGACGCCATCGTCACCACCGTCCTCGCGGCGGGCGGCACCAAGCCCGCCGAGGCGCAGGCGGGCGGCGACGAGGAGGCGTGGGACGCGGGCGCGCTTGCCGCGCTCGACGTGCCGATCCTCCAGGCCCTGTGCCTGACCGGCTCCCGCTCCGCGTGGGAGGAGAACGACGAGGGCCTGTCGCCGCTGGACGCGGCCAGCCAGGTCGCCGTCCCCGAGTTCGACGGGCGCCTGATCACCGTCCCGTTCTCCTTCAAGGAGATCGACGAGGACGGCCTGCCCGCGTACGTGGCGGACGCCGAGCGCGCCGCCCGCGTCGCCGGGATCGCCGTCCGGCACGCCCGGCTGCGGCACATCCCGAACGCCGAGAAGAAGCTGGCGCTGGTCCTCTCCGCGTACCCCACCAAGCACTCCCGCATCGGCAACGCCGTCGGCCTCGACACCCCCGCCTCCGCCGTCGCCCTGCTGCGCCGCCTCCGCGAGGAGGGCTACGACTTCGGGCCCGTCGAGGACCTCCCGGGCCTGGTCTCCGGCGACGGCGACGAGCTGATCTACGCCCTGATCGAGGCCGGCGGCCACGACCAGGACTGGCTCACCGAGGAGCAGCTCGCCCGCAACCCGGTCCGCATCCCGGCCGCCGACTACAAGCGCTGGTACGCCGAGCTCCCGGCGGAGCTGCGCGAGCGGGTCGAGGAGCACTGGGGCCCGGCGCCCGGCGAGATGTTCCTGGACCGCTCCCGCAACCCGGAAGGGGACATCGTGCTCGCCGCCCTGCGGCGCGGCAACCTCCTCGTCCTCATCCAGCCGCCGCGCGGCTTCGGCGAGAACCCGATCGCGATCTACCACGACCCGGACCTGCCGCCCTCGCACCACTACCTGGCGGCCTACCGCTGGATCGCCGCCCGCGCCGAGGACGGCGGTTTCGGCGCCGACGCGATGGTGCACCTCGGCAAGCACGGCAACCTGGAGTGGCTGCCCGGCAAGAACGCGGGCCTGTCCGCCGCCTGCGGCCCGGACGCGGCCCTCGGCGACCTGCCCCTGGTCTACCCGTTCCTCGTCAACGACCCGGGCGAGGGCACCCAGGCCAAGCGCCGCGTGCACGCCACCCTCGTCGACCACCTCGTGCCGCCGATGGCCCGCGCCGACTCCTACGGCGACATCGCGCGCCTGGAGCAGCTCCTCGACGAGTACGCGCAGATCAGCAGCATGGACCCGGCGAAGCTGCCCGCGATCCGCGCGCAGATCTGGACGCTGATCCAGGCCGCCAAGCTGGACCACGACCTCGGCATGGAGGAGCGCCCGGAGGACGACGGTTTCGACGACTTCCTGCTGCACGTCGACGGCTGGCTGTGTGAGGTCAAGGACGCCCAGATCCGCGACGGCCTGCACGTCCTCGGCGGCGCGCCCGTCGGCGAGGCCCGGGTCAACCTGGTCCTGTCGATCCTGCGTGCCCGGCAGATCTGGGGCGGCACGCAGGCGCTGCCGGGCCTGCGCGAGGCGCTGGGCCTGGACGAGTCGGCGGCGACCCGCACCACCGCCGACGAGGCGGAGGCGAAGGCCCGCGAGCTGGTCGAGGGCATGGAGGCCGCCGACTGGTCCGTGGACGCGATCGCGACCGTGGCCGACGGGTACGGCACCGAGGTGCACGCCGTGCTGCGCTTCGCCTGCGAGCAGGTCGTCCCGCGACTGGCCGGCACCACCGACGAACTCACGCACGCCGTGCACGCGTTGAACGGCGGTTTCGTCCCGGCCGGGCCCTCCGGCTCGCCGCTGCGCGGCCTGGTCAACGTGCTGCCGACCGGCCGCAACTTCTACTCGGTCGACCCGAAGGCCGTGCCGTCCCGCCTCGCGTGGGAGACCGGCCAGGCGCTCGCCGACTCGCTGCTGACCCGCTACCGCGACGACAACGGCGAGTGGCCGACCTCCGTGGGCCTGTCCCTGTGGGGCACCAGCGCGATGCGCACGGCGGGCGACGACGTCGCCGAGGCGCTGGCGCTGCTGGGCGTCCGCCCGCTGTGGGACGAGGCTTCGCGCCGCGTGAACGGCCTGGAGCCGATCCCGCTCGACGAGCTCGGCCGCCCCCGCGTCGACGTGACGCTGCGCATCTCGGGCTTCTTCCGGGACGCGTTCCCGCACGTGATCGGCCTGCTCGACGACGCCGTACGGCTGGTCGCGGGCCTGGACGAGGACGCCGCCGACAACTACGTACGGGCGCACGCGCAGGCGGACCTGGCGGAGCACGGCGACGAGCGGCGCGCCACCACCCGCATCTTCGGCTCCCGCCCCGGCACGTACGGCGCGGGCCTGCTCCAGCTGATCGACTCGCGGGACTGGCGCACCGACGCCGACCTGGCCGAGGTGTACACGGTCTGGGGCGGTTACGCGTACGGGCGCGGGCTCGAAGGCCGCCCGGCGCGCGCCGAGATGGAGACGGCGTACAAGCGGATCGCGGTCGCGGCGAAGAACACCGACACCCGCGAGCACGACATCGCGGACTCGGACGACTACTTCCAGTACCACGGCGGCATGGTGGCGACCGTCCGCGCGCTGAAGGGCACGGCCCCCGAGGCGTACATCGGCGACTCCACCCGCCCGGAGACCGTCCGCACCCGCACGCTGGTCGAGGAGACCTCCCGGGTGTTCCGCGCCCGCGTGGTCAACCCGCGCTGGATCGAGGCGATGCGGCGGCACGGCTACAAGGGCGCGTTCGAGCTGGCGGCGACGGTCGACTACCTCTTCGGCTACGACGCCACGACGGGTGTGGTCGCGGACTGGATGTACGACAAGCTGACCGAGGCGTACGTCCTGGACCCGGAGAACCAGGCGTTCCTGAAGGAGGCCAACCCGTGGGCGCTGCACGGCATCGCGGAGCGGCTCCTGGAGGCCGAGTCCCGCGGCATGTGGGAGAAGCCGGACCCGGAGACGCTGGCGGCGCTGCGCCAGGTCTTCCTGGAGACGGAGGGCGACCTGGAGGGCGCCGACGAGTCCTGAGCTCCTGGCCTCCTGAGCTCCTGAGCTCCTGAGCTCCTGCGTTACGATCCCGATCCGCGCGCTCGCGCGGATCGGGACCTGACCTGGGGTGGGGTGGTGGGCGTGCGTGCCCGCGGAGCGGTGACGACGGCGGTGCTGGTGCTGGGCCTGACCCTGGGCCTGGGGGCCTGCTCGGGCGGGGGCGGCGGGGATACGTCTCCGAGCCCGACCGCCCCGGCGTCCTCGGACGCCCCGGCCTCCCCGGCCGCCGGGAGCCCGTCCGCCTCGGTGGGCGCGGACCCCTCGGCCTCCGGGACCCCGGCGGGCGGAGCGCCCTCCGCGACCGCGCCCCCGGCGCCCGACCGCACCGCCCCCGGCATCGGCGGCGGTTCGCTGAAGCCGTACCCGCCCACTAGCGCGAGCACCCCGTAGCGGCCCTCGCGGTCCACGGCTCCAGCTCCAGCCGCCGCCCCCCGAAGCCCGCCCGCAGCCGCCGGTCGTGGCTGACGACGACCAGCGTGCCCGGGTAGTGCGCGAGCGCGGCCTCCACCTCCTCCACCAGACCGGGGGAGAGGTGGTTGGTCGGCTCGTCGAGCAGCAGCAGCCCCGCCGGGGCGGTGACCAGGCGGGCCAGCTCCAGCCTGCGCCGCTGCCCCGCCGACAGCGCCCGCACCGGGGTCGCCAGCTCGGCCGGGGCGAACAGGCCGAGCCCCAGCAGCTCCTCCTCCCGGCCCGCGCCGAAGGCGACGGCCAGCGGGCGCGGATCGGCCGCGCCCGCGGTGTCCTGCCGCAGCAGCCCGGCCCGGACCGGGACCTTCACCGTGCCCGCGTCCGGGGCGAGTCCGCCCGCGAGGAGCCGCAGCAGGGTGGACTTGCCGGCCCCGTTCGGGCCGGTGACCAGCAGCCGTTCGCCCGGCTCCAGGCGCAGCGCGTCCAGCCGCAGCCGCCCCTCGACCCGTACCCCCGTGAGCTCCACGGCGGCCGGGCGGCCCTCGATCCGGGCGGCGAAACGCAGCGGCTCGGGCGGCCGGGGCACCGGCGCGGCGGCGAGCCTGCGCAGCTCCTCGCGGGCGGCCCGGATCCTGCTCATCGCGCCGTGCGCCCGGGACCGGGCCCGGAAGGCCCCGGCGCCGCTGAAGGCCGCGGGCGCCTTGCGGGGGATGGCGGAGAAGCGGTCGATGGCGCGGTCGGCGAGCGCCGCGTACCGGGCGGACTCGGACCGCCACTCGGCGTACTCCCGCTCCCGGCGGGCCCGGTCGGCGGCCCGCCCGGCGAGATAGCCGCCGTAGCCGTCGCCGTACCGGCGCACCGCCCGGGTCTCGTGGTCCACCTCCAGGACCGCGGTGGCGACCCGGTCGAGGAAGGCCCGGTCGTGGGTGACGGCGACGACGGTGCCGCGGTGGGACCGCAGCCGCTCCTCCAGCCAGCCGACGGCCTCGTCGTCGAGGTCGTTGGTCGGCTCGTCGAGCAGCAGGAGCTCGGGGTCGGCGGCGAGCGTCGCGGCGAGCGCGAGCCGGGAGCGGTGGCCGCCGGAGAGGGTGCCCAGGCGGCGCTCGCGGTCGAGGGGCCCGCGGGCGCCGAGCCGCCGCAGCACGCTCGCCACCCGCCGGTCGGCGTCGGCGCCGCCGCGCGCCTCGTAGGCGGCGAGCAGGGCGGCGTAGCCCTCCAGGTCGCCGGTGCGGGCCAGGGCGGCCTCGGCCTCGCGGATGGCCCGCTCCAGGGCCCGTACGTCGGAGAGGGCGAGGTCGATCGTGTCGCCGACGCGCGCGGTGGCGGGCAGGTCGAGGGTCTGGGCGAGGTGGCCGAGGCCGCCGGGCGCCTCGACGGTGACGGTCCCGGCGTCGGCCCGCTCCCGGCCGGCGAGCAGCCGCAGGAGCGTGGACTTGCCGGAGCCGTTGTCGCCGACGACGCCGACGCGTTCGCCGGCGCGGACGGAGAGGGAGACCCGGTCGAGGACGAGCCGGTCGTCGTAGCGCTTGGTGACGTCGGTGAGATGGACACGGAACAAGGGGCGCCTCCGGGGCTGGACGACAGAACCGCGAGATGAGACGAGACGTACCGTCTCGTTGATCTCGCCGGGCTCAACGTACACGCCTCGGGAGCATCCCGCAAGACGTTGCGTCTCGTCAGTTTCCGGTCGGCGCCCGCTCAGTTCGGAGAGGGGGCTTCGCCCAGCACCCGCACCGCGTCCACGATCAGGTCCCAGAAGCGGTCCGCGTCCGCCTCGATGCCGACCTCGGCGTTGGCCGGCAGCCCGGTCACCCCGTCGAGGTCGATCACGGTCGCCCCGCGCGTGTACGTGCCGGTCAGCTCGACCACGACCGGCGCCCGCACCAGGCTGACCAGCGACGGGTCGATCAGGTGGGCCACGGTCAGCGGGTCGTGCAGCGGGGGCGCGTCGAAGCCGAAGACCTCGCGGTAGGTGGCGGCGAAGTAGGTGAGCAGCTCGACGCACAGGCGCCCCAGCGGGGTGCCGAGCGCGGCGAGCCGGGAGAGCACCTCGGGGGTGGCCCGCACCTGGTGGGTGACGTTCAGGCCGAACATGGTGAGCGGGATCCCGCTGCGGAAGACGAGGTCCGCCGCCTCCGGGTCGCAGAGGATGTTGAACTCGGCGGCCGGTGTGGTGTTGCCCCGCCCGGTGGAGCCGCCCATCAGCACGATCCGCTCGATCCGGGCGGCCAGTTCGGGATGGGCGAGCAGCAGCGCGGCGACGTTGGTCAGCGGGCCGGTGGGGACGAGGGTGACCGGCGCGGGGTGGGCGAGCAGGATGTCCCGGGTCAGCGCGAGGGCGTCGCGCGGGTCCTGCGGCACGGACGGCTCGCCGTCGCCGAAGCCGGGCCCGTCGAGCCCCGAGCCGCCGTGGATGTTCTCGGCGACGCGCGGGGCCCCGTACGGCCCGGCGTGCAGCGGGCGGTCCCGGCCGGCCGCGACGGGGACGCCGCGGATCCCGGCCGCGGCGCACACCCGGCGCGCGTTGAGCGTGGTCTTCTCGACGGTCTGGTTGCCCGCCACGGTGGTGATGCCGAGCAGGTCGACGGCCGGATGGGCGGCGGCGAGCAGGATGTTGAAGGCGTCGTCGTGTCCGGGATCGCAGTCGAGGATCACGGGTACGGGCATGTCCCCACCGTCCCACACCACCGCCGCGCCGTCACCGGTCCGTGGCCGCCTTCGCGTCCTTGGCGTCCTTCGCGTCCTTCGCGTCCTTCGCGTCCTTGGCCGCCTTGACGGCCGCCGCCGCGTCCACGTTGCCGAGCCCGAGCTTGGGGAGCCGCCCCGGATTGCTCGCGGTGTCCTGGATCGTCTTCCGGATCGCGGCCGGGTCCAGCCCCTGCCGGTGCAGCAGCGCGGCCACGGCGGCGACGTACGGCGAGGCCATCGAGGTGCCCGAGAGCTTCCCGTATCCCGAGCCGTTCCTCAGGGTCTCCTTCGCCGGGTACGTGGGGAGGGTGGACAGGATGTCCACGCCGGGCGCGGCCACGGCGTTCTGGGCGCCGAAGTTGGTGAAGGAGGCGGGGGCGCCGTTCTCGTCGGCGGCGTTGACCACGAGCACCGGGGTGTCGAGGCGGTACGGCTGGAGGGCCGTCGAGTCGTTGCCGGCGGCGGCGACCACGACCGCGCCCTTGGAGTCGGCGACGGAGATGGCCTGGTTGAGGACGCCGCCCTTGAGGAGCCGGGCCATCAGGCCGGACTCGCCGAGGGAGAGGTTGATGACGTCGGCGCCGTGCTGGGCGGCCCAGACGATGCCCTTGGAGATGTTCTCGTCGCTGCCGCTGCCGTCCGCGCCCAGCACCCGGACCGGCATGATCCTGGCGCCGGGGGCGCCGCCCGCGACGCCCACGCCGTTGTCGGTGTGGGCGGCGGCGATGCCGGCGACGTGGGTGCCGTGGCCGTTGAGGTCCTTGGGCTGGTCGTCGCCGTCGACGAAGTCGTAGCCGTCGACCAGGCGGCCCTTGAGGTCCGGGTGGTCGAGGTCGACGCCGGTGTCCACGACGGCGATGACGGTGTCGTCGCCGCGGTCGGTGTTCCAGGCGTCGGGCATCTTCAGGGCGTCCAGGCCCCACTGGTCGCCGCGCAGCGGATCGGGCTCGGCCTTGTCGCCGCCGCCGCAGCCGGTGGTCACGGCGGCGGTGAGGGCGGTCAGGGCCGTGAGGGCGGCGAGGGTGGCGGTGGCGGGCCGACGGCGCATCCGGAATCTCCCCATTCGTACGCGTTTGTGCCAGTCAGCGGCCAGTCAACAGGCAGGAAGGGGCTTCCGCATCCCGGGAAAGGGCATTGTTCTAGTAGAGTGCAAACAAGTAAAAGAAAGAACGACCCTGGGGAGGAAACCGTGAACCGTGCCGCGCCCCGGCTGCGCCTGCTCGCCGCGCTGCCGTTCGTACTCGCGCTCGCCGTCGTCCCGCTGCTGTCCGCGCTCTGGCGCGACCGGCTGCCCGACCGGCTCGCCACCCACTTCGGCGTGGACGGGGTCGCCGACGGCTTCGCCGGCACCGGCGTCTTCCTCGCGGTCGGCGCGGTGCTGACGCTCGCGCTCGGCGCGGGCTGGACGGTCCTCGTGCGGCGCCGGGTGCTGTGGGGGGCGTGGGCGACCGCCGGGTTCACCGGCGCGCTGCTCGTCCTCACCCTCCGGGCCGGCCTGGACCTGGCCGACCCCGCCGGGGCGCGGCTGCCGCTCGCGGGCCTGACCGTGGCGCTGGCCGTCGGCACGCTGGCGGCCCTCGCGGGCCGGGCGCTCACCCGGTACGCCCCCGAGGAGCCCGCGCGCGAGGCGGCGGCGCCCGGCGGGGAGCTCCGGCTCGACCTGGGCGACGGGGAGCTCGCGGGCTGGGCGCGCACCGCGGGCTCGCCGCCGATGAGCCTGCTCGCCGGGGCGTTCCTGCTGGCCGTGCCCGTCGTCCTGCTCCTCGCCCCCTGGCCGTACGCGCTGATCCCGCTGCTCGTCGGGGTGCCCGGGGCGGCGCTGAGCCGGGTCCGGGTGACCGCCGACCGACGCGGCCTGACCGTCCGCCCCGCGCTGGCGGCCCGGCCCCGGCTGCGGGTGCCGCTCGCCGAGATCGCCGGGGCGACGGTCCGGGACGTGGAACCGCTCGCCGAGTTCGGCGGCTGGGGCTACCGGGTGCGGCCCGGGGCCGCCGGGGTGATCCTGCGCTCGGGCCCCGCGCTGGCCGTACGGCGGCGGGACGGGCGGGAGTTCCTGGTGACGGTGGACGACGCCGCGACGGCGGCGGCCCTCCTGAACACCCTCACGGCCCGCGGTGGGCGGGACGCGGGCGGCCCCGGTGGCTCCGGTGGCTCCGGCGGCTCCGGCGGCTCCGGCGGTCCTGCCGACCCCGCCGACCCCGCTGGTCCCACTGGCCCCACCGCTCCCACCGCTCCCACCGCCCCCTCCACCCCGTCCGCCCCCGGAAAGGACTGACCGTGCTCTTCCGGGTCGATCCCGCCTCCGCCGTGCCGCTCGGCGACCAGATCGCCGGGTGCGTCCGCGGCGCGCTCGCCGACGGCAGCGCCGCGCCCGGCGAGCGGCTGCCCGCCGCGCGCGAACTCGCCGACTCCCTCGGCGTCAACGTCCACACCGTGCTGCGCGGCTACCAACGGCTGCGCGAGGAGGGCCTGATCGAACTGCGCCGGGGCCGCGGCGCCGTCATCGTCCCGAACGCCGCCACCCCCGACCGCGCCCAACTCGTCGACCGCCTCCGCACCTTGGCGGCGGAGGCCCGCCGACTCGGCCTGACGGAAACGGAGTTCCTGGATTTGGCGCGGGCGTCGCTGGACTGAGGGGGCGGGGGCGCCGGGACTTCCGGGGCGTCCCGGGCTCCGGCGGCCCGAGGCGCCGGGGCACCCCGGACCACCGGGGCCCGCTCCCCCCCCCCCCCGCGCCCCTCACCCCCCCACCGGCACCCCCGCCCGCACGTTCCACCGCCCCGCGCGCCCCGACAGCTCCACCGCGTGCAGCGGGCGGACGTCCAGGCGCCACAGGGCGGAGTCGGGGGCGTCCAGGGCGTGGGCGACGGCCGCGCGGACCACGTCCGGCTCCACGAAGGCGTACACCGCGCCGCCGCCCGGTCCGCCCGGCTCCAGCGCGTCCAGCCAGCCCGCCACCCGCGCCCGCAGCGCCCGCAGCGACTCGCCGCCGTGCGGGGCCGCGTCCGGGTCGGACAGCCACGCCGCCACCGACTCCGGCTCGGCGGCGGCGAGTTCGTCGAGCCGACGGCCGCGCCAGCGGCCCACCGCGCAGCCCGCGAGGGCCGGTTCGGGCCGCACGGCCGCCGGGTCGACCCCCAGCGCGGCGGCGGTCGCCGCGCACCGCCCGGACGGCGAGCCCACCACCCGTACCCCCGCCGCCAGGCGCAGCGGCCCCGCCGTCACCGGCTCCACCGGGCCCGAGTCGTCGAAGCGGGCCTCCCGCAGCGCGGCCGTCAGGGCGGGGGAGACCAGCGTGAGGCGGACGGTCGGCAGGGCGCGCACGGGCATGGGTGATACATCCCTCACTTCATCGGCCCTTCTCCCAGGCGCTCTTGGCGCGGAGTGACGGGCGCGGTACGGTCAGGCGTCAAATTCCACAGAACGACGACGGCAAGACGGAAGCCCGGTGTGAATCCGGCACGGTCGCGCCACTGTGAGCCCGCCCCGGCGCCCCCGGGAGAGGTGAGTCAGACCCGACGACCGTCGTCGCGCACCACCGTATGGGACGCGAGTTCCCGAGGAGGTTCCACCATGGCCGAGGCCATAGCGTCGCCCGTCGCCGCATCCACACCGTCCATCGCCGTCCCGGTTTCCCTGCCGGTCCGCGCGGTGCTCCCGTGGGCGCTGTTCGCCGGGATCCTGATGCTCGTCGCGCTCTACTTCGTCGGTGCCGAGCAGGGGGCCACCTCGCTCTTCGCCGGCAGCGACGTCCACGAGTGGGTGCACGACGGGCGCCACCTGCTCGGCTTCCCCTGCCACTGAGGGGCGAGCACGCACATGTCGTCCACCGCTCCATCCCCCGTCCCCACCACCGGGACCCCCGCCGCTCCCACGGGCTCGCTCGTGGGACGGCTCCTGCTCCGCGGGATGCTCGCCGGCCTGATCGCCGGGCTCTTCGCCTTCGGCGTCGCCTACGTCGCGGGTGAGCCGTCCGTCAACGCCTCGATCGCCGTCGAGGAGGCCGCCGCCAAGGCGGAGCACGCCCAGGCCCACAGCCACGGCTCGGGCCACGGGCAGGCCGCGGAGCCCGCCGAGGAGGAGGAGATCGTCAGCCGGGACCTCCAGTCCACGGCGGGTCTCGCCACCGGCGTCCTCGTCTACGGGGTCGCCCTCGGCGGCATCGCGGCGCTGGTGTTCTGCTTCGTGCTGGGCCGGATCGGCCGGTTCGGCGCGAAGGCGACCGCGGCGCTCGTCGCGGCGGGCGCCTTCGCCACGGTCTACTTCGTCCCGTTCCTGAAGTATCCGGCGACCCCGCCGGCCGTGGGCAATCCGGACACCATCGGGCAGCGCACCACGCTGTTCTTCCTGATGATCCTGCTGAGCGTGCTGCTCGGCGCCGCCGCGGTCGTCGCGGGCCGCAGGCTCGCCCCGCGCCTCGGCAACTGGAACGCGACGGTCGTGGCCGGCGCGGGCTTCGTCGTCGCGGTCGCGGTCGCCTGCCTCGTCCTGCCCGGCAACGAGGACGCCGTCCAGGCGAGCTTCCCCGCCGCCGTGCTCTGGGAGTTCCGGCTGGCGACCCTCGGCATCCAGGCGGGGCTGTGGGTGGTCTTCGGACTCGCCTTCGGCCTGCTCGCGGAGCGGCTCCTCGCCCCGCGCCCGGCCCCGGTACCGGCGGCGTCGCCGGCCCCGGCCGCCTGAGCCGCCGCCCGTCCCGTACGCGGTCACCGGCCCCGTACCCCTCACCCGGGGGTACGGGGCCGACGCGCGTCCGCCGGACGGCCCCGGTCGGCCCCGGTCGGCCCCTGACGGCCCCGGTCAGCCCAGCTCGCGCACCGGCGCCCCCGCCAGGAACGCCTCGATGTCCTCGACCGCCTCCCCGAAGTAGCGGGCGTAGTTGGCCTCCGTGACGTATCCGAGGTGCGGCAGCGCGAGGACGTTCGGCAGGGTCCGCAGCGGGTCGCCGACGGGCAGCGGCTCCGTCTCGTACACGTCGAGCCCGGCGCCCGCGATCCACCCCTCGCGCAGCGCCCGCAGCAGCGCCGCCCCGTCGACCAGGCCCGCGCGGGAGGTGTTCACGAGGTACGCGCCCGGGCGCATCGCCCGCAGCTCCGCCTCCCCGAGCAGCCCGCGGGTGCGGTCGGAGAGCACCATGTGCAGGGAGACCACGTCGGCGGCGCCCAGCAGCGCGGGCAGGCTCTCCGCGCGCCGCACGCCGTGCGCGGCGGCCCGCTCGTCGGTGAGGTTCGGGCTCCAGGCGACCACGTCCATGCCGAAGGCGAGGCCGATCCGCGCCACCCGGCCGCCGATCTTGCCGAGGCCCACCAGGCCCAGGGTGCGCCCGGCCAGGTCCAGGCCGAGCGTCGACTGCCAGGGCCCGCCCTCGCGCAGCGCCCGGCTCTCCGTGTGCACGTGCCGGGCCAGGCCCAGGATCAGCGCCCAGGTGAGCTCGGTGGGCGGCTCGGAGCCGCTGGCGGTGCCGCAGACGGCGATGCCCCGGGCGCGGGCGGCGGCGACGTCGACCGAGGCGTTGCGCATCCCGGAGGTGACGATCAGCCGCAGCCGGGGCAGCCGGTCCAGGAGCGCCGCGTCCACGGGGGTCCGTTCGCGCATCACGACGAGGATCTCGCAGTCCCCGACGGCGGCGGCCAGCTCGTCCCGGTCGCCGAGGTGTTCGCGCAGGGAGCGCGTCTCGACCCGGTCCGCGAGGCGGCTCCAGTCGGCGCGGGACAGGGCGACGCCCTGGTAGTCGTCGAGTACGGCACAGCGCAGCTTCATGCCCGGATGATCGCAAACGGCCCAGCCCGGAGCGACAGACCTCCGTGTCCCGCGCACAATCGGAATGATCTGCCCTGGTTTCTCCGCCGGGGACGGGACGACTCCGGAGGCGCCATGACGACCGGCGGTGACGACGAACTCTCGGTGCTGCGCGCCCGGGTGGCCGCGCTGGAGGCGGAGGCGGGGAGCCGCCCGCCGGCCCCGGCCCACCACCGGGTGCGCTCCTTCTTCTCGGCCCTGCTCATCGTCGTCGGCTGCGTCCTGGCCCCGCTGAGCCTGCTCGCCGCCTGGACGGCCGACCTGCTGGGCGACACCGGCCGGTACGTCGCCACGGTCGCCCCGCTCGCCTCCGACGCGGACGTCCAGGCGGCCGTCGCCACCCGCGTCACCAACGCGGTCATGGAGCACCTCGACCTCAAGGACCTCCTGGAAGGCGTGGCCCCCGAACAGCGCCCGCTGCTGGAGAAGTCGCTGGGCAAGCTCGGCAACAGCCTCGAAGGCGCCGTCGGCAGCTTCGTCCACGAGAAGGCGCAGGACGTCGTCGCCTCCGACCAGTTCCAGACGATCTGGAACGACGCCAACCGGGCCGTCCACACCTCCCTCGACCGGGCGCTCACCGGCAACGACGACGGCGCGGTGAAGATCAACCAGGACACCGTGACGCTGGACCTCGCGCCCGTCGTCGACCAGGTGAAGCAGCGGCTGGTCGACTCGGGCCTGACGGTGGCGGGCAAGATCCCCGAGGTCCACACCGACTTCACCCTCGTCCAGTCCGACGACATCGGGAAGGCGAAGACCGGCTTCGCGCTCCTCCAGAAGATGGGCTTCTGGCTCCCGGTGATCGCCGTCGTGCTCGTCGCGGGCGGCGTGCTGCTCGCCGCCCGGCGGCGCCGGAGCCTGGTCGCCGCAGCGCTCGGCGTCGTCGCGGGAGCGCTGGTCCTCGGGATCGGCCTGACGGTCTTCCGCACGGTCTACCTCAACGCCCTGCCCAACGGCGTCTCCCCGGCCGCCGCCGGCTCGGTCTACGACATCCTGATCCGCTATCTGCGCACCTCGGTGCGGATGGTCGCGGTCCTCGGCCTGGTCGTCGCGCTCGCCGCCTGGCTCTCCGGCCCCGGGAAGTACGCCGTGCTGGTGCGGGGCGTCTGGCACTCGGGCATCGGCGCGGCCCGTACGACCGCCGACCACGCGGGCTTCCGCACCGGCCCGGTGGGCCCGTTCGTGGGCCGTCACCGGCGCTGGATCACCTGGGTCCTGGTGGCGCTCGCCGTCCTCGCGTACGTGCTCTGGTCGTACCCGACGGGCTGGGTGGTGGTGGGTCTTGCGCTGGCCCTGCTCTTCGCCTTCGCGGTGACGGAGTTCCTGGCGGAGGGGCCGGGGGAGCGGGAGGGACCGGGAGAGCCGGAAGGGCCGGAAGGGCCGGGGGAATCAAAGGACTCGGACCCGGGGGAGCCCGTACGCCCGACATGACAGGGTGTCAGGGTGTCGGGGCGGTGTGCGGTGCGGTCGCCCCCGCCGGGCTGGCATACTGCACGGGTAGCCCTTCGCGCATCCCCCGTCGCGAAGGGCTACTTCTCTGACCTTTTGCGGCTTCCACGGCTCTGCCACACGACCGGGACACTCCCCTGTGGTGCCCCGGCCGTGTTTTTTGCAGTTAACAGTGACGTAGAGTGTTTACGCAAGCCCGGTACTTGCGCCGGTGCCGGACGCGAACGTAGGTAACCGGGATGGACATCGCCGACGAAGACGCGCCTGAGCTGCAGACCTTGCGGCAGAAGGTCGAGTACATGCTGGAGAAGACTTTCCCCGGCCAGAAGATGTCCGGGCGGACCTTCTCCGAGCTCGTCAAGGAGCGCGGCGGCTCCCTCTCCCACAGCTACTTCTCCAACATCCTCGCCGGCAAGGTCACCCAGCCCTCCGAGGAGATCCTGAAGGCCCTCGGGCTGGGCTTCGGCGTGGACTGGCGCTTCTTCAAGGAGGAGTCGGAGGTCGTCGGCGACGTGGTCGCCGGACTCCGCTTCCTCGCCAAGCGGCGCACCGGCGAGATCAGCGGGATCGCGGGCCGGGGCGTGACGGAGGACGGACTCCCGCCGGAACTGCTGGAGTTCGCGCTCTCCCTCCTCGCGGAGACGCCGGAGAAGGCGCCGGACGAGACACCGGACGAGACACCGGGCAAGACGCCCGAATAGGCGCCGAACGGCCCTGCGCCGGAGCGCGAAGGGCCCGCCGCCCCGGGGAAGCAGCGCGGGCGCCTCCTGGTCGCACACCCGTGTTGGCTAAACTCGCCGACCGCATGTCACACACGCGTGACGACGACCAAGAGGCCCCCATGTCCCTGCGTGAACTGCGCAAAGAGTGCGAAGCCGGGCTTGCCGACCTCCCGATACCCGCCCCCTTCACCATCGAGGGCCTGGTGGCGAACATGGCGGCGGCCCGGGGCCGCACCATCGTCCTCCAGGAGCTGCCCGAGCGCCTGGCGCGGGTCAACGCCGCCTGCGGGCTGCGCCTGAAGGCCGGCACCACCAGCTACGTGCTCTACCGGCGCCGCCCCACCGCGTACCAGACCCAGCACGTCATCCTGCACGAGCTGTGCCACGAGTGGTTCGACCACGGCGGCACCCTGGACGCCGAGCGGCTGCGCCGCCTGCTGCCGGTCTTCGACACCTCGCTCATCACCCGGGTGCTCGCCTCCGACACGGTCCAGGCACGCGCCCAGTACGACAGCCACGACGAGCGGATCGCCGAGTTCGGCGCCTCCCTCATCCCCCGCATGGCCCGGGACGTGACCAGCGACGACATGGTGGGCCGGCTGGCCAACTCGCTGTCCCGGCCGGTCGCGCACCGCCGCCGGGGCTTCTTCCGGACCCGCAGAACACCCGAGGACCCCACGTGACCGCGCTCGACCTCGCCGGCTACCTCGTCGCCGGTCTGATGACCGCCGTGGCCCTGTGGCGGATGCCCGCTGCCCTCTGGGGCGACGAGGAGGACAAGCGCCGCCGCGCCCTCTGGGGCTGCTACGCGGGCTTCGCCGCCGCCCTGTGGACCAAGACCCAGGTCGTCCGCACCGGCCTCAACGACAGCCCCGTCGTGGACCTCGCGGTGCTCATCAAGCACTACACCTCCACCCTCGCGATCCTGGCGATCCTCAGCTACATCGTCGCCATCTACGGGCACTTCCCCGCGGGCGGCCCGGTCCCCCGCCACGTGCGCTTCGCCCGCGCCGTCCAGCAGGTCGCGGCCAAGGCGTCGGTGGTCACCCTCGTGCTGCTCACGGTGCTGTTCTTCACGGTCGTCGACCGCTCGAAGCCGGCCGACCGCTTCGTGGCCGAGCACGCGGGACAGTGGGGCGCCACGCTCTACATGACGGTCTTCTACGTGTACCTGGGCGCCGCCTCCGCCGTCTGCGCCTACCAGTGGGCGCTGGCCACCGCGAACGCCCGGCTGCGGCACCTGCGCGTGGGCCTCGGCATGATGACCTTCGCGATGTTCATCGGGGTCTTCTACACCCTCAGCCGCACCCTGTTCCTGTGGATCAGCGTCGTCGACCGGCCCGGCGAGGACTTCGCGCTGGCCTTCGACGAGGCCACCGAGGCCGCCCAGGTCGTCCTCTTCACCTTCTTCGCCCTCGGCGCCTCCCTCCCCGCCCTCAGCAAGGGCTGGCGGCGGGCCAGGCTGTGGCGCGCCCAGGTCGGACTGCACCCCCTGTGGCGGGAGCTGATGACGGCCTTCCCCGACCAGCCCTTCGCCCCGCCCGCCTCGCTCGCCCGCGAGCTGACCCGCTTCGACACCCCCGCCGACCTGCGCGTGGACCGCTGGGCCGCCGACATCGCGGACGCGGTCGAGAAGCTGCGCCACTACGTGCCGGACGGCCTGCTGACCGCCGCCAAGGAGGCCGCGGCGGGCGAGGGCGCGGGCCCCGAGCGAACGGCCGCGCTCGCCGACGCGTACTGGATCAAGGCGGCGCTGGCGGCCAAGGCGGACGGGGCGCCCGCCGGGCGGGCCGCCGCGTTCGAGACGAAGCACGCGACGGACCAGGACGGCGAGGTGGCCTGGCTGGTGCGGGTCGCCGCCGCGTACGGATCGATACCGGAGCAGCGCACCCGAGGGGTCCTGCGCGCGGGACTGGAGGCCACGGCATGACCGGCACGACCGACGGGACCGGAACGACCGACGTGACCGGCACGACCGACGGGAACACGCGATACGAGCCGGTCACCACCTCCCGTACGACCGCGGTGGCCCGCGTGGTGACCGACGTCCTCCAGCCCCGCAACGTCCTGCTCGCCGGGATGCTCGGCCTCGGCCTGGCCGCCGCCGGGCACTGGACCGGCCTGCTGTGGGGCCTGCTGGGCGCGCTGTGCGCCGGGCTGATCCCGGCCGGGTACATCGAGTGGGAGCGCAAGCGGGGCACCTGGGGCGACCGGCACGTGGTGGACCGCACCCAGCGGGCGCCGATCTTCCTCGTCATCCTCGGCTCCGTCGGCACCGGTTCGCTGGTCATGCTCCTCGGCGGGGCGCCGGTGCGGATCCTGGCGGCGATGCTCGGGCTGTGGGTGATGACCATCGGGCTGCTCGCGGTGAACACCGTCTGGAAGATCTCGGTCGACTCCGCCGTGGCCTCGGCCGTCGTCACGCTGCTCGCGGCGGTCCACTCCCCGTGGTGGCTGCTCGCCTACGCCCTCACGATCGGCGTGTGCTGGTCGCGGGTGGCCCTGTCGTACCACTCGACCGCGCAGACCGTCGCGGGCGCGGCGCTGGGCGCGAGCACCGCGACGGCGCTTCTCTTCGTGTGAGCCGCCCGCGTCAGCGCCCCGTCGAGGCCGGGGCCGGGGCCTGGGCCGGGGTCGTGGCCCAGGACGGAGGGCGGAGCCGGACCGGGCTGACGGTACGGGCGGTGACCGGGTCCCCGCCCCAGCCGGTCATCACGAAGACCAGCTCGGCGTCCTCGTACGGCGCGCCGAGCAGCACGGCCTCGCGCAGCCCGGCGTACCGGTCCTCGGCGGGCCGCTCGGGCACGCCCCGCCGGTGGTCCTCGGCGAGCACCGCCACGGGGGCCACGGCGCAGGAGAACAGCGGCGCGCGCCCCGCCGGGTCGTCGGCCGGGTGGACGCGCAGGGAGCCGTCGTGGCCGAGCCGGACCGCCACGCGCAGGGCGGGCACCGGGCCCGCGCGGAGGGCGGAGTGCCGCCGCCGGGCGAGCGCGCCGCCGGCGAGGAGCGAGACCCCGGGCAGCCCGGTGGCCAGCGTCAGGAGCTGCCAGCCGACCGGGTCGTACGGCTCGGCGGCGAGCCACCGCCCCGAGGCGTCCTCCAGGACCGTGACGACGGTGCCGGCGCGGTAGTCCTCGGGGAACACCGCGTCGACGCCGAACGCGCGCCCGTCGGCGGTACGGACCTTGACCACGAGGTCGGTGTGGCCGGTGACCCGGGCCTCGGCGCGGGTCGCCCGCTCGGTCCGGCGCTCGCCCTCGTCGATGCCCCGCAGGGCGAGCACGACCGCGCCCGCGGCCACGGCGACCAGCGCGAGCCCGACGCAGCACGCCACCGTCCCGGGCCGCCGCGGCCCGCCGGGCGCCTCGGCGGGGAGGGCCACCGGGACGGCGGCCCGCTCCACGAGCAGGCGCTGGCGCCGCCGGGCGGCGAGCCGTTCGCGGGCCGAGGCCCAGCCGAAGGCGAGGGCGGCGAGGACGGCGGTGTCGGCGGCGCCGGCCTGCCAGTCGGCGGCCGGGAACTGCTCCCAGGCCACGACGAGCGCCAGCACGGGCGCGGCGACGAGGACGAGTTCGGGGAGGCGCGCGTTCCAGTAGAGGAGGGCGAGGGCGAGGCCGGTCTGCGCCATGCCGAACCAGTCGGGTCCGCACGGCGCCGCGTCGCTGCATACGGGCACCGGGGCGGCGGCCATGGCGGCGACCAGCGGGACCAGCAGCGCCAGCACGGCCCACAGCGGCCTCGCCCACGCGGCGGCGCGGGCTCCGGACCAGGCCGCCGCGTCGGCGGCGGTCCACGCGGGCACGGCGGGGTCGGCGGGGCCGCCGGGCGGGGATATCGGGGCGGGTACGGGTACGGGGCTCTGGGACACGGCAGAAGTATGGGGCACCGTAGGGTGCGCGGTGTGCGCGTATTGCTGGTGGAAGACGATGAGCCGGTCGCCGAGTCCCTGCTCCGCGGCCTGAAGCGGTACGGCTTCGCCGTGGACTGGGTGATGACGGGGGGCGCGGCCCTGGAACACGAGGGCCCGTACGACGTCGTCCTCCTCGATCTCGGGCTGCCGGACACGGACGGCCTCGACGTGTGCCGGGCGCTGCGGGAGCGCAGCGACGTGCCGATCATCGTGATCAGCGCGCGCAGCGACGAGACGGACCGGGTGGTGGGCCTGGAACTGGGCGCCGACGACTACGTGTCGAAGCCGTTCGGGGTCCGGGAGGTCATCGCCCGGATAAGGGCGGTCATGCGCCGCGCGCAGCCCCGCCCGCCGCTCCCGCCGGGCGCCCAGGGCACCCCGCAGGATCGTTACGGCTCCCGGCTGACCGTGGACCGCCGGGCGGCCCGGGTACGGCTGGACGGCGAGGAGGTCGCGCTGACGCCGAAGGAGTACGACCTGCTGGCCTTCCTCACCGAGGAGCCGGGCGCGCTGATGTCGCGGGAGCAGATCATGGAGGCGGTCTGGGACGCGAACTGGTTCGGCCCGACCAAGACCCTGGACGTCCACGTGGCGGCGCTGCGCCGGAAGCTGACGGGGGCGATCGCGATCGAGGCGGTGCGGGGGGTCGGCTTCCGCCTGATGGTGACGGAGGACGCGGAGCCCGGGGGCGGGACGGAGCGCGGGACCGGGGAGGAGCCCGGGACCGGGACGGCCGCCGCCCGCCCGGAGATCCCCCCGGCCGACTCTCCGTCCACGCCCCAGGTCATCCCCCCGACCACACCCCCACCCATCCCCCCGGCGGCGTCATGATCCGCCGCCTGATCCTGAGCTACATCCTGCTCGTGGCGGTGGCGATCCTCCTCTTCACCGTGCCGGTGGCGTTCACACTCACCGCCCAGCTCCGCAACGACACCGAGGCGTTCGCGAAGCGCGAGGCGACGACGATGGCGCTGCTGGCGGGGAACGGCCGGATGAGCTCGTGCCAGGCGCTGGAGGAGATGGCGAGGGCGTACGAGGAGCAGACGGGCGCCCGGGTACGGGTGACCCCCACGGCGGCGTGCGCCACGGACCTGCCGGCTCCGGCGCCCGGGGCGGCGCTGGACCGGGCGCTGGACGAGGGGCGGTCGACGGCGGACTGGGGCTCGGACTTCATCTGGGGCAGCGACCTGGTGGTCACCGTCCCGGCGAAGGACGGCGAGCGGATCGTCGGCGCGGTCCGCATCGTCTATCCGACGGCCAGCCTGAACCACCGGCTGTGGACGATCTGGGGCTTCCGCGCCGGACTGGCCGTGGTGGTGCTGGCGGTGGCGGCGCTGATCGGGGCGATGGTGGCGCGGCGGCTGACCCGCCCGCTGCGCCAGCTCAACGACATGGCGAGCAAGTTCAGCGACGGGGACCTGACCGCGAGGTCGCCGGTGGAGGGCCCGGTGGAGACGCAGACGCTGGCGCGCACGCTGAACGAGGCGGGGGAGCGCCTGGACACCCTGATCGCCTCGCAGCGCAACTTCGTCGCGGACGCCTCGCACCAGCTCCGTACCCCGCTGACGGCGCTGCGGCTGTCGCTGGACAACATCGCGGACGGCGTCGACGACGAGTTCGTACGGGAGGACGTGGACCTGGCGACGGCGGAGGTCGTCCGGATGAGCAGGCTGGTCAACGGCCTGCTGGTGCTGGCGCGGGCGGAGGCGAAGGTGACGGCGGCGGAGCCGATGCCGCTGCTGGACATCGTGACGGAGCGCCTGTCGGTGTGGCGGTCGGCGGCGGAGGAGCGGGCGGTCGCGATCGAGTTCATCGAGACGACCGGGGGCCGGCCGACGGTGCTGGCGGGTCCGGGGCACCTGGAGCAGGTGCTGGACAACGTGCTGTCGAACGCCCTGGAGGTCTCTCCGGACGGCGGCACCATCACCGTCCGGATCGACCCCCAGGGGACCGGGATGCGCCTGTCGGTCTTCGACGAGGGCCCCGGCATGTCGGACACGGACAAGTCCCGTGCCTTCGACCGCTTCTGGCGCGGTCAGGGCCTGACCGGGCGCGCGGGTTCGGGCCTCGGCCTGGCCGTCGTCAAGCAGCTCGTGACGGACGACGGGGGCACGGTGTCCCTGACGGACGCGCCGGGTTCGGGCCTGTGGGTGGTCATCACCCTTCGGGCATCATCGAGGAGTGATGGTTGACGATCCGCCAGTCGCCGTCACGCTTCTCGTACACGTAGGTGTAGCGGGCGGCGACGGTGCTCTTCTGGCCGGTCTTGGGGTCGGTGAGGGTGAACTCGTAGACGCCGGTGTCGATGGCGGTGTTGTTGTCGAGGACCTCGACTATCGTCTCGACCTTCTTGCCGAACGGCTTCTTCTGGAGGAAGTGCTCGAAGTAGTCGACGATCTCGGCGCGGTCGCTGCGGACCTGGTTGGACACGGTGGGCAGCAGGACCGCGTCGGAGGCGTAGCGGTCGGCGACCTTCTTCGGGTCACCGGTCTGGAGGGACCGGTTCCACTGGTCGAAGAGGCCGGCGATCTGCCGCTCGGAGGGCCGCGACCCGGCCTCGGCGGGCTCTGCGGTGGCGAGGACGGCGCCGACGGTGCCGAAGACGAGGCCCGCGGCCCCGATCACGATGACGGCGCTCCTGCTGAACGTGCGACGGCTCAAGGCAACTCCACTGGTGCGGGGGACGAACGAACACCCCCACCCTCGCGACTACCCGGCAAGCACCCGTCCAACGCGCGTACAGCACACATCCAAGGCCCGCCCAAGACGCGGCCGAGGCAGGAGAATGGCCCAGGCGGGGAACGCGGAATTGTCCTGCCGCACGGGCCAACGGCGCCCTACCGTAAGCCGAATGAAGCAACAGCAGCCCGAACAGCTCCGGCATCCCCAGCCCCCACAGCCCTCCCCGACGGAGGCGCGAACCCTCCAGGCCCGCAACTCCGCGACCGTATGGAAGACGATCGGGAGGGCGAGGGGCCACGAGGTGACCGTCCGCCCGGGCTTCGTGGCGGTGGAGGGCGGCGAACGGGCGGGCCTGCGCGTCCTGATCCAGGAGCCGAGCCTGACGAGGGAGGACAGGTCGGCGCTGGAGGACCTGGTCCGGGCGGCGAAGGGCCCGGTGAACGCGGAGGACCCGTTCGGCGCCACCGACCTGGCCGGACTGGACCTGCGGAGCTGGCAGATGCCGGTGATGCTCCGCAACCCGGCGCCGGCCCCGGAACCGGCGCTGGAGGTGGTGCGGGCGGAGACCCCGGAGGACCTGGAGGCGGCGGAGCGGGTCGTCATCGCGGGCTTCGAACTGGACGGCTTCCTGCCGTACCGCGCGGGCGAACTGTTCCCGGGGCGACTCCTGGAGGAGCCGGGCCTGGAGATCCACCTGGCGCGGTACGAGGGCGCCCCGGCGGGTGCGTGCCTGTCCCTGGCGGCGGACGGCATCGCCAGCCACTACTGGGTGGGCACGTCCCCAAACTTCCGCTCCCGAGGCGTGGGCCGCGCCGTGATGGCCGGCTCCCTGACCCACCTGACCCACCTCCCCCTCACCCTCACGGCCTCGAAACTGGGCCGCCCCCTGTACGAGTCCCTGGGCTACGAGACGGCGTCCTTGGCGACGTGGTGGGGGCCGCGACTGACGTGAGGACGGGGGTCGAACCACCAAGGAGCCGACCTCAGTCGACACCTCTGAGATAAACCCGATAGCCCCCATCGACCCGACCGGCCCGCCCGTCCAGCGGGACGACGGCGACATCGAGCGAGTTCAGCTCTCCCCGGCAGGGCGCGCACACCTGCCCCTCCCGCACGTCGGCCAGCGTCTCGGGCTCCGCGAGCCCGAGTCGGCTGAAGGGCGTCATGGGCGGGACGGCCCCGTCGAGGGGACGGGCGCGGACGAGGAGGGGCTGCTCAGGGGCGAGCGAGTCGACGAAGGCGTCGACGTCACCGGAGGGCAGCACGAAGGACAGCAGCAGCCCGTCGTCCTGGAACCCCTTCTGGTGGGCGGCCTTGGCGTCACGGGCCGAGCCCGGCACCTCGACCCCCAACTGCCCGGCGACACCCGGAACCGTGACCCCCTCGACCCAGTAAGGCACCGCCCGCCCACCGACCCGCTCCCCACCCCCACCGGAACACCCACTGAGCACCATCCCGACGCACAGAACGACAGCACCACCACCCCACCGCCGCCGCTGCCTTGCTGAGCCGTTCACGTGCGTCTCCCTCGCGACGATGGGGGTGCTGCCTCTCATGTCGAACGCCCCGGCCACTGGCCCTTGGCGAATGTAGTCCGGCGGGGAGGGATCCCCTGCGACTCGGCGTGGGCGTCCTCGAAGACTGTGCCGGACGTCTGCGCATCGGAACGTTGCCGGAGCCAGGCAATGTCTTCACCGGCGGAGGCTGTCATGCTCGGTGCGCGGACCGAGCGGGAGGAGCAGGGGAGGGGACATGGACCAGCTGTGGGATCGCGTCGGCGATGTCGCCCTGCTGCTCTACGGGCTGCTGGTGGCGTCGTTCGCCTGGTCGTGGAGGCGTCGGGTGGACCAGCGGCCCGCGTGGCTGGCCCGTCTCCCGCGGTGGGCGGTGCGGGGCTGCGTGGCGGCGTACGTCCTGCTGGGCATCGGCGTCGCGAGCAGCGGCGCGTACGGCTGGACCGGCCTGCCGGAGCCCTGGGTGGTCGACTTCTGCCGTACCGTCGGCCCGATCGTCTGCCTCCTCTCCTTCTGGCCCCGTCCCTCCGCGCCGAATCCGGCGGGGGAGCGGGGGCGATGACGGAGCCCTACGGGGTCGCGTGGCGTGAGGCGGGGCGTGTGCTCGCGGGCTGCTGGGCCGCGTGCGGCGTGATGGCGGGGCTGCTGCTCCTCGTCGGTGGTCCGTCGCCTCCGCCCCCGGTCTTCGCCTTCGCGGCGATGACGGTGCTCGCGCGCTGGTTCTGGCGGCACCGGGACTGGACCGCGGGTGTCTCCGCGGGGTGCGCGGGGTCCGTCGCGGTCCTCGGCGCCGTGGAGCTCCTGCGGCCGGTGACGGATCGGGGCGTGGCGGATCCGCTGGCGACCGCGCTGGGGGCTTTGGTGGCTATCGTCGTCTTCACGCGGGTCGCGCGGGCCCGAGCGACCAGAGCGCGCAGGCGGAGCGCCTGAGGAAGCGCCCGCCGTAAGGTCAGGACGCCCCCGGTGTACGAGCCCTCAATCCGCAAGGGAGACCGACATGGGCGGCGAGACGAGCGACATGTCGAAACAGGACGCCACCGCGCGCCCGGGCATCGCGCCCACCTCCCGTCCCACGGCGGGCCCCATGTTCGCCGCGCTGTACGGGGAGCGGGAGACCCCCGTGACCCCCGCGCGGCACGACGCCTACCAGTTGTTCCACCAGCGGTCGCTCGCGATGGGCTGGCTGGACGACCGGCCGGGAGGCGACGAGGAGAGCGCCGCACCCGGTCTCTGGGGCATGAACGACGCGGGCTGGGACCACCCGCCGGCCGCTCCGGGAGCGGACCTGATCGCGTGGTTCCAGGTCGAGGCGAGCGCCCCGGCGGACGACCGGCCGCTCCCCGTACAGCCGTTCCTGCGCTGCGCGCAGGAGGTCACCGAGCGGGCCGGCGCCGTGCGGCTCACCGCGGTCCAGGTCCTCCTCCCGGTGCGGGGAATCGACGCCTCGGCCCGCCCGCCGCACACGCGGGTGCCGTCCCTGCGGACACAGGACTGGTTCGGTACGGGCGACCCGGGCGCGCGGGTCCCGGTACGGGTGCGCGTCGACGGCGGCCTCGACCCGTCGATCCCGGCGGCGGCACGTCAATTCGCCCGCGCCCTCGTGGACCAGCAGGTGTTCGCGGGCACCCTCGACGAGCACGCCGGCCCGGAGGGCTTCCCCGCCCCGCCGTTCGACGACCGCTTCTGGAACGGCCCGCCCCGGCACGGCATGACGCTGTCGGGTGAGCTGGCGGAGTGGTCCTGCGACGCGATCGGCTGGCTCGCCGCGACAACGGCCGACGCGACCGCCGCACTCGGCATCGCCGCACCCGTCCTGTTCACCGTGGTACGGGCCTGACCGCCGTCTCAGGACTCGTGCTGCCGCCGCAACGCGTCGGCGAGGGTCAGGAAGACGATCAGGTTGGGGAAGCCGGCGGCCGGAATCGTCGTCCACGGCTTGCGCGCGCCGCGACGCTGGACCTCCACGAGCCCCTGCCGCACGTCGATCCGTTCCACCTCCGCCCAGCCGAGACGGCCCTCGCCCTGCCCGAGCCCGGAGCCGTCGATGTCGACGACACCGAAGCCGACCCGCTCACCGGCTTCCAGCCGGGCGGCGTCCACCGGTATCCGTTCCCGGGCGAACGCGTCGCTGAGGCCCTCGGCGAACGGCACGATCCCGCCGAACTCGTCCCCCAGCACGATCACGTCGCCGTGCGCGGACCGGATGGTCAACTGGTGCGTAGCGGCGCTGGTGACCCCGTTGGTCACCTTGGTGTCCTGCCGGATGACGAAGGAGATCTCGTCCCAGGCGAAGACGAGCGGCTCCCCGCCGTCGACGTGCCAGAGGACCCCGTGCTCGTACCAGGCCACCCAGACCTGGCTCGCCCGGGGACGGAACGCCCAGGAGAAGAGGACGTACGCCACGAAGCCCAGCGGGATCGCCGCGAGGACGATGAGCGGAAGCGAGAAGTACCAGGCGCCCTCCTCCCGCTGGTCCTCGATCGCGTACGACAGGGCTATCCACCCCAGGAACACACCGAGCGCGCCGATCGGCAGCACCCCGCCCCAGGGAAACCGCTTCGGCTCGTTCCACACGAGCCCCTTACGGGCCCCCAGCCCGAACTCCCGCGCCGCGACACGTAACGCGTCCGGAACCCGCACCCCACCCTGCTCGACACCCACCCAAGCCTCCCCCACCCGGAAACCAGGGCCCCATTATGGAGTTGGGCCGCCCACGCCCGGTAGAGCCGACCAGGGACCGATGCAGGCCGCCGCAGTCCGCATGAGAAGCACGGCTGAGGCACGGCTGAGGTACTGCTGAAGCACGGACCGCTGATGAGACACCGCCCTCACCCCCCGACCACCCACCGGCAGGCCGCTATCGCGCCCATGAGGAGCGGCGGGACGAGCCACCAGACGCCCATCGCGCGACGGATCGACGGAAGCAGAGTGATCAGCAGGGCGACCCCGCTCGCGACGATCGCGAAGACGCAGGAGAGCTCGACCCCGGCCCGCGCCTCGTCGTCCCAGCTGCCTGCGGCCCGGATGGTGAGAGCCGTGTAGACGAACCACGCGGCGATCGCGTGGAGGACTACCAACGGGACCGCCACGACCCACCGCAGCCAGCCGTCATCACCGGTCACCCCGGCACCGTCGGATCGATCGGACATCACTGGAGAGCCCCCCTGGCTTCGTCGACGTCTTCCGCACCATGCCGCCGGCGCCGGCTCACCGCCGTGGTGAGCGCCCTGACCGTGGTGCCCGGACGGGCCACGCTGCTCCAGGGC
>NZ_JBEZHM010000081.1:0-25962 GCF_040650575.1 Streptomyces sp. NPDC048659
TTGAGGAAGACGTCCACGCAGCGCACCTCGTGGTGCCCCGCGAAGGCCCTCTCGACCCTCCGTCAACCCCCGGACAGGGCAACGCCGTTTCCAATGGAAACGGCAACCGTGGGACAGGAAGGACACCGGCAGCCCTGCTTGAGTCGTTCGAGAGCGCCAGCGTTTCCACTGGAAACGACTAGTCTCTGGCTGTACTTTCTGTCGTCCTGGAGAATCTATGGCTGCCAACCTTCCGAGGCCCAAGCGCACGAGCACCAAGCAGACCCCCGCAGCTCCGCCCAAGGAAGAGACGTTCTACCGGGGCGGCAAGGACCGCAGCGGCGACACCGTGGAACTCCACCCAAAGGACCTGTGCCCCAACCCGTTCAACAAGCGGGCCATGTCGGGCGTTGAGGAGCTCGCGGCCACAATCGAGACGGTTGGCCTCCTCCAGAACATCGCCCACATCCCGGCGAACATCTGGCTCGAGCAGTACCCGGAGACAGCGGAGAAGATCACGGCCGCGAACGTGATCCTCTTCGGGGAGCACCGCTGGCGGGCAGTCCAGTCCCTGGGCTGGGAGATCATCCCGAGCGTCCTGATGGACGACAAGGTCGCCGACGCCCGGCTCATCACCCTCATCGAGAACCTCCGCCGCGCGCAACTCAGCCCGTTGGAAGAGGCCGAGCACTACGAAGCCCTGCGAAGCAGCGGGCTCTCGTACGAGCAGATCGCCCAGAAGGTCGGCGAGACCGCCAAGGGAGCCATCTCCAAGGGCACCGTGTGGAAGCGCGTGCAACTCCTCGCGCTGGCGCCGGAAGTCCAGGGGGCGCTGCGGGACGGCACACTGGCCGTCAGCACCGCTGAGAAGTTTCAGAAGATGAGCGGCGAGGACCAGCGGAAGGCAGTGGCCCTGGTCCAGGGCGGCATGCGGCCGCTGGAGGCGCAGGCGCAGATCCTTGCGCGGCAGCGGCAGGACGAAGCCGCGCCTGACTCGGAGCCGGCCGATGGGGACGCCACCGTTTCCACTGGAAACGGCGCCATCCCTCAGCCGGGCACCGTTTCCACTGGAAACGCTGCTCCCAAGCCCCGGACGGAGGTGAAGAAGGAGCAGTCCAAGCCGTCTGCCGACCAGTATGAGAAGGACCGCAGTGCCGCAGCCGCAGCCCGAGACGTGTCCTGCCAACTCCTCGTGGAGACCGTCGACGTCGGCGCCACCGCCGATAACGCCCTTCTCCTCAAGGCCATGACGGGCGCGCTGCTCGCTCCGCAGCAGCAGTCCGCCGCACAGCAGCGCGCCCTGGTCTGGCTCCGCCGAGCCGAACGTCACGGACTCGACGAGTCGAACGCCGGCGCCTACTTCAACGCCGTCCAGGACTCGGGTGACGACGACCTCCAGCGGCTCGCCGCGTTCGCAAGCGCCCTCGCTGCGGCCGAGCTCCGTACAGCCGCCCGCCGACACTCATGGGGCAGTCGAGAAGTCGGTTACCTCCGCCTCCTCCAGGACCACGCGCAGTACGCCCCGGAGACCGCGTGGGAGAAGAAGGAACTGGGCTTGGACACCACAGGAGAGAACGCATGACGCGTACCGTCGACCCCCGCTTCCGCCCCAGGGGGCGGCGCCACCCCAAGATTTACGCCTTCATCCTTGAGTGCGGTGGGTCCACCAAGACCACCAGCGCCACCTCCATGTCGGCCGAGGCAGCCCTGCGGGGGTACCCGGGCACCATCTTCGACTTCGACGCCAACCGGTCCACGACCACGATCCTCGGCTATGACGAAGAGGCCATGAAGGGACGGAAGACCGTCCTCGACCTCATCCACGGAACCGCGTCTCTGGATGAGGTCGCCCTGCCAGCTCGCTACCGCATCGGCGACGGCTACGACGACGACGCCTTCGCCTACATCCCGGGCCTGCGCGTGGTGCCCAGCTGCAAGGAAATGTCCACCGCGGACACCGCGATCGCTGAGGACGCGGACCGCCAGGACTGGTTCGCCGAGATCCTGCTCAGCTACGACGGCGACGAGGACGACGTCTTCTGGCTCGACTTCCCGGCCAGCTACGGGAAGATGGTCTACTCCGTGATCCGCATGCTCGACGAGGACGACTCCGTCATCCCGTCGGTCCGCGCCGATCCGAAGGACGTCAAGCTGCTGGTCCCGCTCTTCGAGGAGCTCGACCGAGTCCGGGAGAAGAACCGCCTCCGGCGCTCGGTCCCCGGCCGGCCAACGGTCAACCACCTGATCCTCACCGGCACCCCGACCGCCAGCTACACCGAAGCATCAGCCAGGAAGGCAACGGCGCTCGCCGAATCCCTGTACGGCGACATCCTCACGCCCTACATCCGCTACTCCGCCGATGCCAAGAAGCTGTACGACGACTGCTGCCCCCTGCCCATCCTTCTTCCCAACTCGGTGCCGGCCGTCGACTACAGGAAGCTGATGACCAGCATCGGCTTCCCCGACCGCACCTGACCGACCGTTTCCACTGGAAACGGGGTAAGGGCCCGAACGCCAGCAGGCGGTCGGGCCCTTACCCATATACAGGGCCTGATTCGGCGCCCCCTGCGAGGTCTGAGCCGTTGTCGGCGCCATACAACGTGGTGATGCACGAGTGTGAGGCTGTGAGTCGGTGTATGTCCGAGGGGTTGTATACCCTCACGCGGTGATCATTGACCGGAACGCGGGCGTCACCCCGAATCGCTATCAGAGCCCCCTCCTGCGCCGAACGATCGGCAGGCGCATAGGACGGGCCGATCGGGACGACATGCTGCGGGCGCTGCTGTGGGTGAACGAGGTGCAGATGGCAGGCGACCTAACTGCTGCGTGGCGAGAGCTCCACAGCCGACTCGATCGGGAAACCAAGGAGGCCGAGAGGCGGCGAGACCGGCAGTCCTGGGAGACGTTTGACCAGGTAGGCGTGGGCACACGAACAGCAGCCCAGGAACTGGCCGACAAGCTCTGGTCCGAGCGATACGAGGCACTTGAGGCGCTGGAAGAGTGCGAGCGAGTCACTGAGAAACTCGGAGAGTGCCTGGGCATGGACTACGGCGATGAACAGGCCGGCTTGCGGACAGTCCTGGCCGTGCTGAATGACCAACTGCAGCTGGCGAACGAACGCCTAGGCGACCTGATATCGGCAGACAAGGCTGAGCTGCACGGCTGGGCAAAGCTTGAGCAGCACAGACGCAATGCGGCAGTCAGAACAGGCGTCACGCTGGAGCAACTTGACAAGATGGACCAGCAAGAATTTGACCGGGCCATACAAGATGCCCTTGAACGCTCCGGATTCCACGTGACCTCCAACAAGCCAGCCGTGCTCGAAGTTTCCCGTGAGACCGAAACGGGCCTCGTGATCTGCGCTAACTCCCGCAATCCAGCTCGAGACCAGAAAACCGACATCGAGCGGATCGTCGACGCACAACGCCTGGCTGAGGAACGCGGGGCCAGCGGCGTTCTGGTGATCAGCAACCTCAGGTACGTCTCCCACCCCGCCCATCGCCTCCTTCAGGACGTGAAGCCCAAGATTCGGCTGGTCCAGCGCTTCGGGCTGCAACAGTGGATCGAGTGGGGTATGCCTCTGTCTACCGTGAGCAGGTCGGCCTGATGCACATCAACTGGGCAAGCGCCGTGCCGTTCCCTGAGTACCCCAGTACCCAGATGCAGGAAGACCTGCGGCGCCGAATATCCGAAGCCACTGACGACGATCTGCTGGCCGCCTACCTGCACTGGACCGAGGGACGAGTTGCGGCCGACTGGTTCCTCCTGGCCTGCGACCTTAAGGCGGAGGCCCGAGCAGAGCAAGACCACCTTGCGCGCCTTGTGGCGCCCACGGATAGCCCGTACACAGCTAAGTACAGCCAGGCGCGCCGGGATCTCCACGCGGCCCTGTCTGAGGTGGTCCGCATCGCGGACTATTCCAGCGAGGAGGCACGTCACGTCTGGCAGAAGCTGAGTGGCATGACACGTAGCGACCTCCCTGCTCGATATCGAGCAGGGACAGATGAAGCCTCCTGGGAAGCGAACCGTCTGGGGCCCCTCAAGGCGAAACTGACCAAGGCCGAGGGCGTCATGCAAAGCTCCCTCGAGCGGCATCGGGATGTCATGCACGACCTGGCGTTCCGGGAAGCAGCGATGGACCGCTTCCTCAGGTCAGAGGCCAGCGTGGCCATCGACGAGATTCACTGCATGACGCCATCAGGGTTCGAGCAGACCGTAGCCGCCTTCGCCAGGCGTGACGGGTATCAGGTTCTTCGGGACGGCGGGGGCGCACGTGATCTGGGCGCCGACGTGATTGCTGTAACACCCGATGGCCAGCGCATCGTGGTGCAGTGCAAGCACCGCCAGGGCGGTCGGGGCAAGGTTGGATCGCCGGATATTCAAACCCTCAACGGCACGGCCCGCCCGGAGCACAACGCGGACTTGGTGGTCGCCGTCACCAACGGGACGTTCACGAAACCCGCTGCCGAATTCGCCCGCAACCATGACATACACCTCCTGGACGCGGCGCACCTCAAGCGGTGGGGCACTTGGGGTGAACCCCTCCTGTCAGTCCTTGGCCTCGCAGACGTCACCTGCAACAGCCTGGCGCAGCATCAGCTGGTGAAGTGAAGAACCCCTGCAGCACCTGAGCGCATGTGAGTCCTGGCCGCTGCCTTGAGTGACTCCCGCGCCTGAGCTCGCCCTCCAGTACAAGCCTCCGGGCTCCGGACAGGGTTCCCCGCATTCCGCGCGTGGCTGTCCTGACGCCGGCGGTGAAGGCCAACCATACGAACTCGGGGCCGGTGACGTCCGCGCACTGAACGGAGTGCAAGATGGCCGGATGCATGACGTGCTGACGGATGACCAGGCCCCGGCCACCCAGGAGGCCATGGCCCCGGCGGACACGGCCGGGCTGGAGGCCGTTCCGGCGGCCAGCCCGGTCGTTCCGGCCGCCCGAAATCCCGCTCCGGAGATTTACGAGACCGTTCCGGCCTTTTCTGGAAGCGTTCCGGGAAGTGGCCGCCCTGTGGCCGGGGTGGCCACGGACGGGGTGCTCACGGCCCCGGCCGCCGGGCCAGCGGCCGGGGTCAATCTGGCCTCACCGGAGGCCAGAAAAGGGCTGTCTCCGGGGGTGATGCGGTGGCTGATCTGGGCCTCAATCGTGTGCGCGGGGATCGTCGGCGGGATCGGGTTCGCGGGCTCCTACGATGCTCTGCAAAGCCTCGCTCAAGCGCGTGGCTTCGGCAGCTACTCCTACGTCTTCCCCATCGGGATCGATGCCGGGATCATCGCCATGTACGGCCTCGACCTCGTTCTGGTGTGGCTGCGCATGCCGAAGCCGCTGCTCCGTCTGGTCGCGCACGGGCTGACCGTCGCCACGATCGTCTTCAACATCAACGCGGGGGAGAAGGCGCCGTCGGAGGACCCGCTGGCCGCGGCGATGCACGGCATCCTGCCCGTGCTGTTCGTCGCGGTCATCGAAGCCGCCCGGCACCTGATCATCCATTCCCAGCGCCTGTCCCTGACCGTGGAGTCGGACAAGGTGCCCCTGCACCGCTGGCTCCTCGCTCCCTGGTCGGCCTGGAGCCTGTACCGGCGGATGCGCCTCTACGACGTCACCTCGTACACCCGGATGGTGGTCATGGAGAAGGACCGCACCGTCTACCGGGCCTGGCTCCAGCACCAGTACGGACGCGGCTGGAAGAAGAAGGCCGGCGCCGAGATGCTCCTGCCGTTCACCATGGCCCGCTTCGGGCTGAGCGTCGACGAGGCCCTCGCGCTGCCACGGCTCCAGCAGGAGGCGGCAGACGCCCGCGCGGCCGCGGAGCAGGAGCGGATCGCCCTGGCGGCCGCCGGGGAGGAACAGCGGCTCCTGGAGGCCGAGTCGCGGGACGCCGAAGCGAAGGTGCGGCGCATGGAGATCCACGCGGGGCTCACGACGGCGCAGAGCCGGATCGCCGCCGAGACGACCGCAGCCGAAGCACAGGCCCGCCTCGTCGAGACAGCGAGCGCCACAGAGGCGGAGACCGCCGCACACCAGACCCGCCTCGAAGCGGAAGCCGCCCGGAGAAAGGCGGAACGCGACCTGGAATCGGCGGAACGGCAGGCGCAGGCGGCGGAACGCGCCGCCGAGCGTGAGGAATCAGCGGAGAAGACCGCCGCCCAGACAGAAGCCGAAGCCCGCACCGCGGCCGCACGGCGTCGCGCGGACGAAGACCGGGCCGCAGCCGCCATCGCGCAGGCGGAAGCAGCCCGGCAGTCCGCGGAAGCCGAGCGGGCGAAGGCGGAAGAGATCCGGCACCAGGCGGAACAGAGCGAGGCCGCCGCCCGCACGGCCCGCGCCGAGCGGGAGACCGCCGAAGCCGCTGCCGCCACCGTCGCCGCCCGCCGGACCGCCGCCGAGGCGGAACTCGCCGCGGTCGAGGCCGAGGACGAAGCCCGTCTCACCGCCCGCGAGCGGGGCGAGCGGAAGGTCGCCCGCCTCATCCTCGCCGCCCACACCGCGCTACCAGCCGACCAGCGGACAGACCGGCCGGACATGTATGCCGTCTCCATCGACGAGATAGCCACCCTCCTGGGCATCTCCAAGACCTCCGCTGGAGACCGCCGCCAGGCAGCCAACGAGCTCATCACAAACGGCTACACCGGCTGACCCCCCCCCCGGCGCCCCGAGACCGTACGGAACCCGACGGTGCCCGGCAACGGATCAGCCGATGCCGGGCTGCCCCGGAGCACCAGCCGGAGGAGAACTCCACGGCGACTGCGGCTGAGGAATCGCAGCCCGCACCGGAGCCGGCATCAACGCCTGCAGCGCCCGCTGCAGGTCACCGATGTGATCCGCCCGGTCAGCGAGCTGCGCCCTCAGAAGAGCAGCCTCGTTCTCCGCGAGCGCCCGCCCGTACCGGGCCTCGGCCAGCTCCAGCGCGTGCTCATGCCGCACCCGGTCGAGCTCCGCCCTCAGCCCGGCGACCGCCCCCACCTCCGGTACGCCCGCGGCGCCCGCCGCAGGGGCCGACCCGGCACCGGGCGGGGAGTCGGGCGGGGCAGGGGCGTTGAGGGTGAAACCGGCGCCGAGAAGCGCCTCGACCGGGATCAGCCAGCCCCGCTCCGGATCCTCCACCGAGCCGGGCAACAACCCGGCCTCACGGCGTCGGCGGATCGTGGAACGGCTGGTGCCACACGCCTCTGCGGCTTCGCGCTGATTCAGCATCGGACGACTCAAGCTCATCCCCCCATCATCGCCCCAGACCCCGGGCCCCGTAGACGCCGCCCTCCTTGTCAGTGCCCCGCGTCGATGCCCTTCCACCTGTCCCCAAGCCCTCGGCGCTGCGGCCGTGACGATGAGGCAGACGAGGGCGCTGGGCGGGTGTTCAGCGCGTCGGTCACCTGCCGGGCCGCCGTGGGGGACAGGCCGGCGGTGACCTGCCCGGAGGCCAAGACGCGCGCGTACGTCCCGGGCCCGTAGGCACCCAGCGCCACAGACAGCGCGGCCGCGGCCGTCTCAGCCGGCCCGGCACCCCAGTGGAGTCCGTCCTCGGCGGAGGGTGGCTGACGGGGAAGGCTTCGACGGGCGGCGAGGAGTACGGCGAGGGCCTGGGCGTGCGCCGGATCCAGGGTGACGGTCAGCAGGGCTGGGCCAAGTTGGTGGACTCGGTGCCCGGTGAGGCTGTGCGAGGCGAGCGCCCGTCGCAGTCCCGTGCTCAGCACCGCCGGGTCGGCCGAAGTGGCGGCCCATCGGGCGGACGGCCCGGCAGGTGCGGCTTGGGCCACGGCGTGTTCGACGCGCTCGCGGAGTGCAGCGACGGCGGCCGGGACGACGTCCAGCAGCTCGGCGGCCTCCGGGCTGATCTCGGACAGCGCACCGGCGAGCACCTCCAGCGCACTGGCCGCGTCCTCGACGGCTCCGGCGCTCCACCGGCCGGGGCCTGCGGCGTCGGCGAGCGTGCACACCGCGATCACGGCGCTCTCGGCCAGCAGGTCCAGGGAGGTAGAGCTGGAGTGCTTCATATTCCGCCCAACGAATTCGACCGCTCCGTGTTGCTGACTTCTCATCATCATCGTTTACCGATACGGCTCGATCGTCGCACCGGCGGTCAGGGCCCGGTGAGGATGTCATGGGTGCCGATGCGTCGCCAGATGACATGGGGGAGTCCGGCGACCTTCTCTCCGCCGTACGACCACGTCGCACGCCCGTCCGGCGCCCAGGTGAGCTCGTAAACACCCGGAGCGCGGCGCACGCCCTTGATCCGTAAGCCGGGGCGGAGGCGGCCGGTGCGCAGGTCCGGCACGAAGGCGTCCAGCACCACGCGGCGGAAGCGCCGGTGCTGGGCGGGGGTGAGGTGCTGGAGGTCGGCGGTGAAGCGGGGACAGGTCTCGAAGGTGGGCACGATGGTGTCCTTCGGGCAGCACGAAGAAGCCCCCGGCGGTGCTGGGGGCGGGGAGCGGGTGACGTGGTGCGGTGCGCGGTGGCCCGGCCACTGGGTGGGGGAGCGGTCGGCAGGTGTGGGCTGGACACGACTGGTCCGTCCTGCAGACGGGAGACCCTGCGGGCGTTCCGGGTTCACGGGAGTGCACGGGAGTACAAAGCCGCATGTGGGGGTGCTCGTTGGGGTGATGGCGGACTGCCGGCCTCGCGAGCTGGGCAGAGCACGGGGGATCGGGCGCCGGAACGGCGGCGTCCAGGGTGGCCAGGGAGGGTAGATGGACTGGAAGTTGTCGCGGCCGTCGATCGTGTGCCGACTGTGTCCGGACCGGCGGACCGGCGGACCGACGTGACCGTGGCCGCAGCGGAGGGGCGGCGGTTCCTGCGGTGCCGCCGGTGCAGGAGGACCTGGGGGCTCTACGACACCTCCCCGTCCCCGGCGCCGACCTACTACACCGCCTACCGCCTCGCACCACCCGAGCGGGAAGAGGACGAGGCACTCGCCGCCCTGGAAGCCGGCCTGGACGCGGCGAAGAAGGCCGGCAGGCGCCCGGACCCCATTGCCCGACGTCTGCTCCTGCTGCGCCGGGCGGCACTCGCCGACCGCCGCGCCTACACCGCCGAGCTGGAGTACCTGGGCGGAGGCTCCAGCCTCACCGAGGCGGAGCGGGAGCTGGACCGTGCCGACGTGGCCGCGAAGGCGCTGTGCGACTTCGACGTGGTGACCGCCAGCGTCTACGCGGGCGGCGGGATCCGGCCGGAGCACTCGATCTGGGACGACGAGCCCGGCACCGTTCGCGCCTACGCCCGGCAGGAGTACACGGAGTGGACGGGCGTCGAGCGCGCGCTCATCTCCGGCTCCTGAGACTGCGCTGCTGGCCGCGAGCGATGGTCGGGTCGTGGCCTCCGGGCGTACGAGACCTGCGACCGGAGTCAGCTGGGGGCAGCAGTCCCGGGTCGCGGGTGGGGGAGCGGTACGCAGAAGTGCGCTCGTCGACGGAGGAGTTGTCAACCGTTCGTTCTCGTGGCGCGCGAGGTGTGTGGCTGCGCAGCATTTTCATGGCCCTGGTGGCTTCCGCCGGGCGGGCACGGCGCCGCGGGACATGCCCGCCGTACGGGACCGGTGGTGAAGCTCCGGTGAACTGTCCCGCCTCACGGAATCGGCCTTTTCTGCAGGTCAGAGCCGGTGTCTTCTGTGGGGATGCTGAGTGTCGCGAAGGTTCAGAGGCGTAATTCCTGGCGCTACTACGTACGCGGAGTTGCCTTCGGGGACGGCCGTCGCCCGGTCGGCCTGTCCCTCAAGGACGCCCAGGAGGTGGCCGGTCTCCCGCCGGGGAGGTGGCTGGGGCGCGGCGTGGGCGCGCTCGGGCTCACCGCGGGAGCGGAGGTGTCCGAGCGGCAGATGGAGCTCGCCTTCGGGCGGGGGCGGCACCCGGACGCCGACCGGATCGAGCGGCACCTCCTGGACGGCGGCGCCGACGCGGCCACCGCCCGGCGGGCGACCGTCCTCGGGCAGCCGATCGGGGAGATCGAGGCCCGCAAGCAGACCCCGCTGCTCGCCCTGGACTTCACCTTCCGTCCGCAGGCGTCCTTGCATGTGCTGTGGGCGCTGGGCGACGCCCACACCCGCTGGGTCATCGAGCGGGCGCATGAGCGGGCCGTCGACAGGGCGCTGTGCTGGCTCGAGGACGAAGTCGCCGAGACCCGGTGGTCCTCCGGTCGCGGCCGGGCGAAGACACCGGCCCTCGTGGTCGCGGCCTGGAGGCACTTTGAGAATCGGGATGGTTTCCCGCTCCTGCACGAGCACTGCCTGATCCTCAACCGCGTGCAGCGCCCGGACGCGGGCGGTGATCCGGTGTGGGGCGCGCTGGACACCCGCCGCCTCTACCACCATGTGGTGGCCGCCGGGACGCTCTACACCCTCGCGATGACGACCGAGGTGTGCGAGGAGCTCGGGTTGGCGACGGTGCCCCGGGAGGTGACGCCGGGCCTGCGCCCGGTGATGGAGATAGCCGGTGTCGACTCCGAGCTCATCGACTGGTCGGCTACCCGCCGCCAGCAGATCGAGGACGTCCTGGAGGGCCTGACCTACACGTACGCGCAGAAGCACGGGGGGCTGCCCGGTGAGAAGGCCCGGCATGGTCTGGGGTGGTGGGCGGCGCAGGAGACCCGCCGTGAGAAGAAGACTCCGCGCCCGCTGGAGCAGCTGCTCGTGTGGTGGAAGGCGTCCGCGCTGCTGAAGTTCGGCCAGCAGATGGTCGACGGGCTCCTCCAGCGCTGCCGCGCGGCGGGCGCGGCGATCCGGGCCCGGGTGGACCCGCACGTCGATGTCGTCCTGGCCGCCGTCGACGTCGCCGCGGTGGTCTTCACCGTGCGCGGCAAGTTCGCCCGTCGCCACGTCCTGGCCGAGGCCCGCCGGCATCTGCTGGAGACCCTGCGCGGCCGCGAGTTCACGCGCGGCCTGGACGACTACATCGCGGACCGAGCCTTGGCCGACCACGGCCGCCAGACCACCGATCCCCAGCCCGGCCGCCGGGCCCCGGCCGCCGACCAGATCTTCTACACCGCCGACTTCCCCGGGCCCGACTCCTGGTTCATCGCGGGCGCCGGCGGCAAGCCGCCCCGCCAGTCGTCCCGCTACGAGCGGGCCCGGGTCGCCAGCTTCGCCGTACGCAACGCGATCCGCGCCGCCCGCGCCGCTCCCGCCGGGCAGGCCGGCGCCCCTGCCGCGACGTCAGCCGCCGCGCACACCGGCGAGCAGCACCGCGGCCCGGCGTCAGCCCCGCCGCACGCCGTCGACCATCCCGGCCGGGACGCCGCCCTCACCCCGGCGCAGCGGTCCGCCGCCGTCCACGCGCACCAGCAGGCCGCGATGCCCGAGGAGTACCTCGGGGGCCGCACGACCGACGCGGGGACGTGGCTGCGCACGCCGAAGAACCTGGAGCGGCTCGCCGCCTTCACCTGCGCCGCCGATGCCCGCCGCCGCACCTACGAGGACACGACGCCCCCGGCCGCGCCCGACGCCGACGGCTGCCGCCAGGAGCACGAGCAGCAGCACCGGCAGCCCGGCCACGGCCAGGGCCCTGGTCCCGGGCCGTGACCGTCTGACGGGATGCACATCGAAGCCGACGTGCCAGCCCCCGGCCCGCCCCGGCGCCCCGGCCGCGCAGACATCAGGGCGCGGCGAGAGTACGGAGACCGCCCCCGTGAACGAGGAGGAACCCGTGGCCGATCTGATCCTGGTACAGCTCTCGCCGAAGCAGCGCGAGCGCCTGGAGCACCTTGCCGACGCCAGCCGGCTGCGGACGGCGCTGTACCCGGCGTCGAAGCCGCGGCCGGTCCGAAGCCGCTCACGGCAGTACCCCGGCGGCCGGCCGAACCCGTGGCGCACCGCGCGCCTGCGCCGCCGCTACTTCTGGTGAGTGGACACGGTGGACCCCGTCGCCCACCCGGTGGGCGACGGGACGCCCGGAGAGTGGAGCCCACCGCGAGGATCCACCCGAGGGAGTAGAGGCCACCGTGAAGCGCACCGGGTGGAAGGGGGCTCCACCGGGGCGTCGGGTGGACTCCACTCCGGCGCACCCGGCCGGTGGGAGGTGCGGGACATCGAGGTACCGGTGCGCACACCGAGGCCATCGCACACCACCGGGCACCGCACCGTGGTGCGCGCGCCAATCGTGCGCGTGCACCGGTGAACTCCGTCCTGCGCACCTTCACCCGACCGACAGACGGCGGGCACCCTCCCACCAGCCCCCACCCCCTCGGCATGTGATCTGCCACATAAAAGGGGTCCGCATAACGCGCATTCGGGACTCCGGACAGGTCGCGGTCAAGGGGGCGTGTGATATGCGAACCCGGCTTCGACTGGGCCTCCTTGGCGACCGGGCCGCGCACCGCACCGGGCCGCACCGTACGGACCGGTGCGCACCACCAGGAACGCACGGCGCACCGCACCACCGCACCGGGAGTGGACTCCACTCGGTGGACTCCACCGCACCCGGTGGCCGGACGGAGTGGACTCCACTCGATCCACGGCATCAGGTGGGGGTGGGCGGCATCGTGATCGAGGCGGGGGAGTGGACGCCATCCGATCCACCACCGACGGTGGGCCACCCTCTTGTCGACCTCTGCTGCCTCCGAATCACCACCGAAAACGGGCAGCGCCCGGGGAGGAGAGATCTCCGTCCCCGGGCGCCGCTCCGGCCAGTTCGGCTCAGGCCGCATCCGTCCGGTGCGCTACATGCGCGGGCGGCGCAGGTTCTCCTTGGCCGACAGCAGCCCGAGGACGGCGTGCTCCTGGTGGTGGGCGTGCCAGCGGTCCGCCAGGGCGCGGTCGGTGAACAGGGCCAGGCCCCGCTCAGTCTCCGCGATCAGGTTGATGGCGTCGAAGCCGCCGGCGGCGCGGACGAAGTCCAGCGCGATGTCGTGGAAGCGCGGGCCCTGGAAGTAGGAGACATGGACGTCGACGGGAGCCAGCTCCTGGCCGCTCTCGTCGGATACGAGCGTCTGGGACGCCTTGCGGGACTCGTAGTAGGTGTTGACCTGCGGCTGGATCTCGGTGCGCATGGCGGCCTTCACCCGCTGCGGGTGGGTGGGGGCATCGAGGCACTTCTGATACGAGAAGGCGACCTTGCTGCCGTCGACCAGGACCGCCTCCGGGCCCTTGTGGTGTCCGCGCGGGGTGGCGATGACCCGGAAGTGCTCCACACCGGGGCCGACCTTGCCCGACGCGTCGGGGTGCATGTCCAGCAGGTCACGCAGCAGCAGGTCGTCGTCCTCCTGGTCGACGACCTGCCCGAGGCCGTAGCGGCCCAGGATCGCCTGCACCGCTTCCTGCCGAGCCTTCTTCGTCGCGTAGCTGCGCGGGCCGATCCAGACCGTGGGCACCTTGAACTCCTCTGCCAAGCAGGTGACGGGAGCGCTCACGCTAGAGCACGTCCCCTGGTCCAGACGGAGCTTCGCTGGTGCTGTCAGCCTGCTGGGGGACAGGACGAGGATCGTGATGCCGCTCACGGACAAACCCGCACGACAAGGGCCTAGGAAAGGAGGAATCGGACACCGGACGTGGTGGACAGCTAGACCGCGGACAAGGGGGTGCTTCCGACGGTGGCCCCGGTCCGTACGCACCTCCGCGTACGAACCGGATGCTCACCGACCCGGTCCGCAGGCCGGGGGAAACCGAGGACACCGTGCCCGCCGATCTCACGCCCGACCCCGCCCACGACCACCACGCAGCCCGCGACCGCAGACCTTCCGAGAACGGCAGCCAGTTCCCGCAGGCCCCCTCCACGGGCCCCTCCATCGCCCCCTCCAAGGCCACTTTGCCCGCCAGACGTGTTTCCGCAGGTCAGCCCCGGCGGTCAAGGGGCCGTGACGCGTTCGACAACCCTCCTAGCTCGACACAGGCGTGGAAGCCGACCGGAGTGCGACGCAGGGAAGTGCTGAGGGCTCTGGGGATCTTCCAGCGGGCTACTCCTGATCAGCTCTGGCGGATGCTGCGCCCCACCGACCAGCACGACCGGATGACCAGGGACACCCTGAACGCGTTGAAGGAGTCGGGCCTGACCCGGGTGGAGACGCGGCTGAAGTCGGGACACCAGCTGTGGGTGCTCACCGAGAAGGGCCACAAGGAAGCCAAGCTGCTGCTGCCGAAGAACGTACGGATCTCCGCGCTGTGCAAGCAGAAGTACGACACCAAGGGCAGGCCCATCCCGGGAGAGGGCTACGACGAGCACGCCGCCGCCGTCACCTCGACCGCCGCTGTGCTCACCGGGGCCGGGTACGGCACACCGCTGTCCTGGCAGACCGAGATCGCCCACCGTCTGCCGTACGGGTACGCCCAGTACGCCGACCTGACGATGCGTGCCCCGGACGCCGAGGTGCCCGCGATGCTCCTGGAGGTCGACCGCGTCCACGAGCCCGTCGACGACCTGACGGCGAAGCTGCGCCGCTACACCGACTGGTTCGAGCTCCTGGCGCCGAAGGCCGACGCGGTCAGGGCGCAGGCAGCTGGCGGCGCGGCGGTGCACGACTTCCGGTTGTGGTCGAGGATCTACCCGGCCACCGGCCGGGAGGGCTACGTGCCGGTGGCGTTCGTGTTCACCGGGAAGACGGCCGCGCAGCGCGATAGCCGGATGCGGCGCCTGGAGCAGACCGCCCGCGCGTACTTCGCTGGGGAGCCGTACCCGGGCCGCGGCGCGGGCATCACGGCCGTCGACTACCACCAGGCGGTGCCCGTGGTCGTCACCGAGCTGGAGCGGATCACCGCCGCCCCGGCCGGGGCCGCCGGCGCGGTGTGGCGCAGGCTCGGGCGCAAGGAGTGGCAAACCCTGCCCGAGGCCCTGGACAACCCGGACGGCGACCGCCTGTATGCCGCGCAGCGGAAGGAGGCCCGAGACCGGCGGGCGGAGCGGGAGGCCGCAGAGCGGGAGGCGAAGCGGCCGGTGTGCGCACGGTGCGGGGCGAGGTTCTCCGACGAACGCTGGCAGGAGACGACGCGGTCCTCGTGGCCGGGGGAGTGGGACGGCCTGTGCGGGGCGTGCGCGAAGGAGTCCATCGCCCGTGCGGAGGCCGAGCGGGTGGCGCAGCGCCAGGCCGAGGACGCCGCAGCCGGCGCGGCCGCCGAAGCAGAGGTGCCGAGGGCCCGCGGGCTGTTCAGGCGCCGCGGATAGCTGCGCAGACCCGGGGACTCTGGGTTGCTTTCAGCGGGGGACCGGAGGCGTGACCGCGAGTGGGAGCCCAGCAAATCGGACACCCCGGCGGCCAGGCCGCGACGCTAACGAACTCGGTGCTCTACGTTCCCGCCCGCTCGGTCCGCGACCGCGTCTCCAACCGGGAGACCCCGTGTGGCCGGGCGGAGAGGACCGTCACCATGAGCTTCATCGAGCCCGGCCTGTCCGTGCGCGACGGCGTCGCCGAAGGACCGCTCGCCGACGCCGCGCTGTCCCGTGCGAACCGCGCCGGGCAGCTCCTGGCCGAACTGCAGGAGCAGGCGCCCACGCTGACCGACGGCCAGCTGCGCGACGGCGTGCACCGGGCGCTGCGCCGCTTCACCCAGGACCAGCCGCCCGCCCGCCAGGTCGACAACTTCACCGCGCTGATCCGCCGCGGGGTGCGCATCGACTGGCCCGCCTCCGACCGTCTGCCCTGCGCCTGACGCCCACCCTGCGGGCCGCCGGCCTCTTCCGTAGGGCGGGAGAGGCCGGGCTGCCGGTCGCCGCTGGCCTTCCGCTGTCGGTGGTGGCTGGGAGGCTGGTCGGATGAACGACGGTGACGAGCAGCTGCTGCGGCCGCCGACGAGCACGGCGTACGTCTGGTGCGGCAGCGGGCCCGGGTTGGGGTCGTCATGGTCCCGGCCGTACACCCGGCCTTCCCGGCGCATAAGGGAACAGGACGCGTGGGCCAAGGAGCTCTTCCCGACCATGCACGAGCGGCTGGAGCAGGCTGCCGAAACCCCGCCGCCGGACAGCCTCAACCGGCCGTTCGCCGACGCTCTGACCGAGCTGGTCCACGCGCAGGCCGACACCGCCGGCTTTGTGGTCCTGCACCGATGGGCGGAGATCCTGGAGCGCCGCTTCCCGCTCCAACTGCCGGACCCTGAGCACACCACCGAGTAACGGTGGCCGCAGGATACGGAGCGGTCAGGCGGCGCCGCCGTCGCCGGCCGGAAGCTGAGGCTGGCGGATCCGCTCACGTTCGACCTCGGCAGCGATGACCGCGCGCTGCGTCTCGCCGCGCTGCTCGATGTACGCCTTCGCCACCTGCCCGGCCACCGTGACCGCCGTGGCGACAGGCAAGGCCGTGACCAGGATGCCCGGCCAGGCGGAGCCGGTGAGGGAGTCACCCGGCTGGGAGCCGGTCGGCGGAACATCAGGCTCGTCTGTACTCATAGCCCTCATAGTCCGGCCCTCGCACCCCTGTTGACCAGCACAGTCACCCGTACTGCCCACAGGGGGCGGTCAGGAGCCGGTGATGTGGTCGAACTCGATGGACGTCACCGCTCGGGCAGCTTGCGGCGAAGACCGTCCATCCCCTTCTTCACGTCCTCGAGCTGGTCGCCCAGCACCCGCATACGCCAGTCCAGGCGCTCCATCCGGGCAGCGGCCGCCAGCGACGCGAGCGTCTGCGCCACCTGAGCCGCGCCCGCCTCACCCGACAACGCCTTCTTGACGTACCGGACGGCCATCGCCTCGTACCGCCTCGCGCGCTCCACCGCGGCCGTGAACTCGGGCTCGTCGTCGTGATCGGTCATGCAGCCCTCCCAGGTTGATCTCTCCCCACCGTTGTACCGACCGCGGCTCACAGCCGGGGCGCCTGCGGAATTTCGGGCCGGAAAGTTGTCCACAGATCGCAGCTCAGGGCCCACTGGCCCGGACAACACCCAGAGCTGACCGAGCGCCGGACACGCCACGGGGCTCTCGCGGACGAGACCCCCGTGCACCGGCTCACGGTCGCGCGCCGGGGAGGCCGTCACCGCAGTGTCGCGGTCGCCGAGGCGGTCGGCCGTCTCAGCGACCACCCCGCCTGCCCCGGCACCCCTGCGGCCCCGCCCCCGCCGTCAGCCGCGTCCCGCCCCCGCACCTGGGCGCCCGGGACGTCCTCGGCCCCGCGTCGGCCCCGGCTCCGGTCCCTCGTGGGTGTCCTGTTCCCGTCGACGGCGCCCGGGGCGGGCCTCCGGGGCCATAGCCTGCCCCTGCCCCGCCGCACCCTTGAGGAGAGCCGTGACCGATACCTCCGCCAGCCACCTGCGCGCCCTCGCCGCCGATGTCGAGGCGCTCCAGCAGCGCGTGCGCAGCGCCGTCGGCGTGCTCGACGGGATCACTCCTGATGTCGCTTTCCGCCTCGGTGAGGCGTCCGCGCTGCTGGGATCGGCGGCGCGGACCGTGGAGTCGGCGGCGGACGCGACCACCTGACCCGCCCCGCCTGCCCGCCGCCCGGCCCGTTCCGGCGGCGGGCGGCGTCGTACGGTGGATCCGTGCCCGAGCAGCCCGACCCTGACCCGGCCCCCGGCCTCGACGCCGTACCGGTTCCGGTGACGGTGGTCCTGGGCGACGGCCAGGAGCTGCGCAGGGCGGCTGCCTGACCGGGCGGCGCCCGCTGCCCGCACCCGGCCCCCCGTCGGCCGTCTCGTCTGGACGCCCTGGGGCCGACCACCCCGTCCTGCCCCCCAGCGACCCCGCCACCTGAGGCGCGCGCGGGAGCTCGCGGTCCGCCCGCCGCGCCGCAGGCGGAGGGGGTTGTTCACCTCACAGTTCGGGCACAACAGGTGCAGTGTGTCCGCGTGCCGGGTGTGGCTCGACGCCCCCGCCCACATCCGCCGGATTCCAGGCACCGACTACTCCGCCGTCCCGGCGGTCCGCCTTCCCGAGCCGTCGCTGATCGAGGCGGCGCTGGGGGAGCGGCGCCCGTCCGGCTGGGTCATGCGCGGCGGTACGCGCGGCCAGGGCACCATTCACGCCCCCGACTGCACCGAGGCGCCCCAGGGCGTCGCCACGCTCTCCCTGGAGCACGCCCTGGACCTGGCCGAGCGGCCCGCCGTCCGGCTGTGCTCGCTGTGCGGCGCCGCCGCCGAGCTCACCCCGCTCCTGCGCGGCTTCGACGGCGGATTCGACCAGCCCTAGAGCGTGTCTCCTTGGTGTGCTGAACCGTTGATCGGACATGTCTGTGCGATTGATGATCAGCGATGCGATGTGGGACCGGATCGAGCCGTTGATGCCGGCCGATCCGGTCCGGGGTCGCCGGTGGGCCGATCACCGCCGAACCCTTGAGGCCATCGCCTGGAAGTACCGGACGGGTGCGCCCTGGCGGGATCTGCCGAAGGAGTTCGGGCCCTTTCAGACGGCGCACAAGCGGTTGCTGCGGTGGGCGGCGGACGGTACGTGGCGGCGGATCTTCGCTGCTGTGCTGGCAACTGCGGATGCCGAGGGCGGGATCGGCTGGACTGTCTCGGTGGACTCCACCGTCTGCCGAGCCCACCAGCATGCGGCTGGTGCCCGGAGAGGAGGGCAGGCATCGTGGCGAGCCCGCCGACCACGCGCTCGGGCGTTCGCGTGGCGGGCTGAGCACGAAGATCCATCTGGCCAGTGATGCCCGGGCCCGGCCGCTCGCGATGGTGGTGACTGCCGGGCAGGCAGGTGACGCTCCGGCGTTCACGGCCGTCATGGCCGCGCTCCGGGTTCCGCGTCCTGACGGTGGACGGCCCCGCACCAGGCCCGACACCGTCATCGCCGACCGGGCCTACTCGGCTCGCGCCATCCGCTCCCACCTGCGCGGCCGGCACATCCGGGCGGTCATTCCGCAACCGGTGGACCAGGTCCGCCACCGGCTGCGGCGCGGCTCCCGCGGCGGCCGGCCTCCCGGCTTCGACGACGAGGTCTACCGGGAACGCAACGCGGTCGAGCGGTGCATCGCGCGCTTGAAGCAGTGGCGCGGTCTGGCGATGCGGACCGACAAGCTCGCCCTCGCCTACCAGGCCGCGCTCCATCTCGCCGCTGTGCTGATCTGGCTCCGCGGGCGACCCGGGAGACCGTGAGGGCGGTGCCCCGGGGCCGGACCCGTCGGCGACGCGGATGGGCTGATACCGGCGCGAGTGCGGGATCGCGTCGAGGGAGTTCGGCCGGAGCGGTCACGAGGTTGCGTCGGCCAAAGCGTCCCAGCTGATGCACGCCCCACAGCGGCACGCAGTAGCACCCCCCGCAGCCGGCCGGGCTGACGTTCGGACACCGGGACGCCAGCCGACGGCGTGGAGGGCGCCGTTCAGCGGCGCTTGTGCCACGGACAGGCCGGGGTCCGCGGCGGCCTGTCCGTGGGCCCCGGCGTCCGTGCGGGCGGGGCCTGTCAGGAGGAGGTCGCTTAGGCCCCGGAGCGGTCCACGATGTTCCAGCGGCCGGGGGTCGCGTCCTTGACGAAGCGCAGGCCGTCATCCTCGACCACCAGGGGCTTGCCGTCCTCGCGGGTGCCCTGCCAGATCTCGTAGTAGTGGCCCATGTCGTAGAACGACACGCCGACGTCGGCCTTGCGCGAGAAGCCGGCCATCCACCCGTTCTTGGAGGAGACCCACTGGCCCTTGGCGGTGACGCAGGTGATCTGCAGGAAGCCGCCCCAGTTGCCGTCCTTGGCCCACGCCCCGTCCGCGACCTTCATCCACACCGCCGGCCGCGTCCGCCAGTTCTGCTCCCGGTTCCGGCGCTGCTGGTCCGTCTCCTTGTCCGGGTCGTCCGGCGCGGCCTGGCCGTACCTGGGATCGCCGATGCCGAAGTACTCGTCCTCCTTGAACCGGACCGTCGATGCCAGGGTGTTGTTCGGGACGTGATGGTTGCTCGGGTACTCGGCCTTGGAGGTCACGATGTCGAAGACCGCCGTGCCGAAGTAGTAGAAGGTCGTATCACGCCAGTTCGGAAGCAGGACGCGCGAGCGGTACCTCCCGAACTCCGCCTCGTCATCACCGATCTCCTGGATCGCCCGGACGATCTCCAGGAGCTTCTGGCCGGCCTCGGTGTCCTCCGCCCGCCGACTCCTCTCCTGCGCCGCCTTCACATCCTCCTCGGTGACACCGGGGTCATCGAGGATTCCGAGAAGCCTGACCACCTCAGCCCCGTCCTCCTCGGTCCATCGACCGGCTTTCACCCGGTCGAGCAGTCCGGCCAGAGCGGGGTCCGGCTTGAAGAGAATCTCGTCGTCCAGATCGCCGAGGAGCCTGACGACCCTGCGAGGGCCCAGCTTGGCCAGCTTCTCGGCACTCAGGGCGGCGATCTGCTCGGCGATCTGCTCGACGCTCAGGACGCTGCTCATGTTGATAAAATGCCTGATCAGCTCCGAACGAGTCGTGCCGGCCAGCCGCCCGGCCAACTCTTCACGGCTGAGAGAAGCCAGTTCTTCCGCGCTCAGCCCGGCGCGCAGCTCGGCGTGCAGCTCGTCGATCTGCTTCTTCGTCAGATCGCTCGGCGGATCGTTCTCCATCCGCTCCGTCAGATCCTTCCTCAGGTCGATGCTCAGATTCGCCAGCTGGTCGGCACTCCAGCTGGCGATGAGCTCGGCCAGCTTCTCGGCCAGCTGCTCGGCGCTCAGATCGGACAGCTGCGCGGAGCGCAGATCCCTGGACCAACCAGTCAGAACTGACTCGGTCACCTTCTCGGCGGTCATCCCGGCGCCCGTGGCGGTCATCTTGGCGACCCGCTCGGCGGTCACCTCGGTGATCCTCGTGGCGAGCGTCTCGGCGCTCAGCCCGGCGAGCCTCTCGACCCTCAGCTTGAGGTGCTGCTCCTCGTTCTTCTTCTCGATCTTCCTGGTGAGCACCGCGACCAAGGTCTGACGGTCCAGTCCGTGCAGTCGCTCAGCGGCAGTCTTCGCCGGCCTCAGCTCTGGGATGTAGATGCCCAGCTGACGCCGGACCAGCTCCTTGATGCGCCTGTTCTTGGCTTCCTCGTGCGCGGCCTCGATCTCCTCGATCTGCGCCTTGTCGAATGTCACCGCGGTGGGTGCATCCGGGTCGTGGAAGATGAAGAAACTGCTTGTACGCAGACGCCCCATGGCGTGGCCACTCTCGCGTGCGCCCCGCCTGGGAGCGGAGAGCGTCATCAGTTCTCGGCGGTGCACGGCGAAGCTAAACGATCACCACCGCGCTGTGGGCCCGCCAAGCCACATTCACCCGATCAGGTGAAGACCTGAGAGTGCTTGACGTCGCGCCTCCATCGATGCAGGCCAGCGGCTGCGGCACCGGAGGCGGCCGCATGCGTAGCCGCACCGCCCAGGACCCCGGCCCTCTCCCGCGATCACGGCGTCAGCCGCAGCGCCATCCGCAGCGCCATCCGCACCGCCGTCGCCGACCTCCGGCCCGAGCACACCGCCACCGAGGAGGACGCCCCCGCGCCGGAGCTGACCGGTCACCCTGGATATGCCGGGCAAGGTCGCCGACTTCCCCCGGACCACCGAGCTGGAGCCCGCCGACCGCACCGTGCTCGACCAGGGCGTGCCGGTACGGCGAGGCCAGGGCTATACCCTGCGCGTCACCGCCATCCCCGCGGTGCACCGCCGGCTCCTCGCCCGCTGCCAGCCGCTCGACGGTCAGGTTGTCCCGGCCCAGCGCAAGGTCCGCCGCGCACCCAACTCGTCCAAGAGACACGGCCTAGCCCTGAGATGGCGGGTCGAGGAGCGGCGCCAGCACCAGCCGGCTGAAGACGCCCATCACCGACGGCGCGCCGTAGGCGTCCATCCACAGCGGCGCCACCGTGTCGAGCGGGTGCCGCTCCTGCTCCAGCTCCGGATACGTGACGCCGCGCACGGCGAGGTACTCCTCCAGCTCGTCGAGCGGCTCCCCGAACCCTGAGCACAACGCCTCGGCGGCCTCCATCGCCGCCCGTAGCTCCGGGCGGACCTGGTCGAGGTCGGAGTCGTCCAGGAGCGCCCGCACCAGGTGCCCGAGCCCGACGACCTGCTGGAGCCGCCGCACGAGCGGCGGCCGACGGTCCCCAGCAGCACCTTTATGCTCCTGTGCACTCGCGCGCACGTCCTGCGCCAGTTTCCGCGCGATGCGTACCTCGACCGAAGTCGGCGGGAGACCGAGGGCCTCACGGGTCAGCCGCGCCTCGTCGACGGCCTCCCGCACCGCACGCCGCCGCTCCTCGTGCATCGTCGGCAGCGCGCCCGACGTCCCGTCGGCTAGCTCGAAGTAGTCCATCCCCGGACCGGTTCCCCCCCGGCGAGACGCCCGACGAAGTCGCCGGAGCACCTGCCGGGACGAGGCCGGCGCCCACGGCCCGAAGAGGTCGGTGCGGGTGAGGATGCTGGCGCCCAGGCGTTCCCGGTCGGACACCGGACGCGGAGGTGGCGGAGCGTACGGGTGACCTCGAAGACCGCCGAACTGGCAGGCCATGCTCAACTTCCCCAGTGACCAACGGACTTGTGCGTCCGAGGTCTACCCTTTAGTAGCTTGATACTGAGGCGCGTCCGGAGAGTGTGGGGGTAGGGCCATGAGGCGTGGCAGAGTCGTGCGTGCTGTGGTGGGGGTGGGCGTATCCGCCTCGGTGCTGGCGGGAACCGCTTCCTGCTCCGGCGGTCAGGAGACGCCGCCGCCGGAGCGTTCCGGCGGCACAGCGGCCTCACCGTCCGCCCCGGCGCAGTCCTCGTTCGCTCCGGCCGACCCCCTGCTGGACGGTGGCGTTCCGACGAGTGATGGGCTCGTCGCGGCGATGCCGAAGGCGGATGAACTGCCGACCGGATGGGTAAAGTCCGGCGAAACGTCCGTTGGCTGGCGTGACGCCGCCGACTCCATTGCGGAGGGCGAGGACGGGACCGAGTGCGGCGCCACAGCGCTGGAGAAGGACCTCAACGGGTCCGAGTACATCGTGAGCTTCTCCGTCGGGAACGAGGCCAAGGGCGACGGCGCCGATATCTCCCTCAAGGTCCTGATGGACTCGGACAACCTGGACGCCGACCTCACCCAACAGGACCGCGTCGCACTCGTGGCGCACAACATGAAGCGGGCGCGCGCGCTGTGGTCGTGCTTCTCCCCCAAAGAGTCCGGCATCGGCGACGACAGCCTTAGTTACGACACCGAGCGATTCGCGAACGTCCGTATGCAGATCGGCCCGGTGGAAGTCTTCGTCCACACGCCCCGATCGGGCGACAGCCCGTCGGCGCAGGACTGGGCGCGCGTACTGGAACAGCGCATACGCTCGGTGCTCGCAGGTCAGGCCCCGACCGCCCGAATCGCGGTGAAGTAGCCGCCGACTCCGTCGGCGCCCGCCGCACGGCCGTCGGGTCGCCGTGACGCCCCGCGCCGGCGACGTCGTCCGCCCCGTCGACGGCGCCGTCCGCACCGTCGCGCGGACCTCGACGGCGACCGCCCCGATAGCTAACTGTGGTGGTCCACTTCACCGACGGGACCGTGCGCCGCGTCGGCGCGCGCGTTGAGTTCAACGTCGAACGCCCCGCGTAGCCCCCGAGTGCTCGCCCGCTTCGCGCGGCTGGCGTCCGCGAGCTGGAGCCCGCCGCCTCCGTCGCCGGAGGAGCAGCGGCTGCTGGCCGAGGAGGCCGTGGGGGCTCGCGGGCGCCGTGCGCTCGGCACCGGCGGCGACGCCGACCGCACCGAGCCGCCCCGGACAACCGACCAGGCCGCGCTCGACAAGGCCCGCCACGACGGCCGGCTCCTCGACCGCCACACCGCCGCCCACCACCTCGGCATCCGCGACAGCGACCTCGCCCACCTCACCCGCGCCCGCTGGCTGCTCACGGCCTTCCACGTCCGCAGCGGTCACCAGCCCCGCCGGGCGGCGCCGTCGGTCCCGCTCTACCGTCTTGACTACCTCGACGCCCTCCTGGCCCACCCCGCCATCGACTGGGACACCGTCCAGGCGACTCCGAAGGGCCGCGCCTCCGTCCTCGCCCGCCTCACCACCGCCAGCCAGGCGAACCCCGTGAGCACTGGACCCGACAGGACATCGCCCGCGGGACATCCGTGAGAACCTGCTGCGTCTCGCTGCGTACGCTGCGAGCACCGAGGTGTTTTCGAGGAAGAGCTGCGGATGACTGAGAAGGCGTCTGTGCCCGGGCCGCGCCGGGACCTGGCGATGCACAACGACTGGTGGGTGTCGGGCTGGGAGCACGTCCTGCCCCGTCAGGGCTTCCCGCTGACCATGCTGATCGGGACGGCATGCCAGCCCGGTTTCACCGGCTCACTGGACGACCTGGTGCACGAGCTCTTCGACGGGCACTGGGACATGATCGGCGGCGACCTCGACGGCGCGCTCACCTTCTCCTGGCCGGATGAGGAATGGGACTACGAGGCCGCGCCGGAGGGCCGCGAGGCATGCGAAGCAGCCCGCTGGGAGCAGTTCAGCGCCATGCTGACGGCCGTCGGCTTCCCGGTGCCCACCACCGTGCGGGATCTGTCCGAGCTCTACCTGACGTGGGGCCTGGCCCGCCGCGAAGAGACGCCGGACGGCACCCGGTGGTCCATGCCCGCCGCGCTGCCGCTGCCCGGCGACCTGCTGCCCCTGGACCCCGAACTCACCAAGCGCCTCGACGGGATCCGCTGGACGATGCGCACCGGACCGCTCCTCGACACCCTCGTCGGCCACCTGGTCGACGATCTGGGTGAACCGGCACAGACCCTCACCTCCCTGGACCGGCTGGCGGCAGCTACGGGCCAGGACGTCGACGACGTCCGGCTCGCTCTCGCGGAACTCGTGAAATCCGGCGACGCCTGTGTCCAGCGCGGCGAGGAGCCGGCCGACGCGGAGCGTCTGGAGGCCCACCGCCGCTTCCGCCTGGTCATGGACTGGGAGCACTTCCATGAGAACCGCATTCAGGTCAGCCGTGGGTGACTGAGGCTGGCTTCGACCACCGCCTCCGCCGCTCGGCCGACCGGTCCTTCAGTTCTCGGGCGCGTCGGCGGAGTCGTCGGGAGAGGCCCCGTCTTCGCCCTCATCGATGTCCGACAGGGACAGTTGCTCGCCTTCTTTCTGTTCGTCTTCGTCGATGGCAGTCGCATCCCTGGTGCTGGCAATCAGGGAAGCCGCGATCATGTCGGCGAGGTTCGGAGTCGGAGTCCATGCAGCGATGTCTAGTTTCGGCTGGTTCGCGGCAAATTGCCGGGCGAGATTGTGCATGGAGCAGCTGAGGATGTCGGCCTGGCGGGAAGCCTGCTGATCAAGAAGCCTCCTGATCGGAGCAAGGCGGTCGACCTGGCTCGCGGCGACCAGCTTGCGGATGCTCTCCGAGGCTGACTGGGAAGCGGCGAACTGTTCGGCAAGCCGCCGTGCCGGTTCACCGACAGCGTCGAGTTTTGCGAGAGTTTCCGACAGATGCTGCTGCAGCAGGCGATCTGCCTGGCCCGCGCTCTGCAACGGCCTGACGGCTCTCCGGGACAGGCCGGCCACCCGCTCCTTGAGGCGCTTCAACACCTCCATGATCGTTGTGTCCGACGCGTCGGGGGCCGACGGTTTGCTCTGCCAGAGGACGGTGGGCGTCTCGTCTCCGTCGTTTGTGGAGAACAGGACCTTCATCTCCCATACGCAGGCGACATACCCGGCAACGGCCCCGGTTCCATCTCCCGCGAGCCCGTACAGCAGCCACGTCGCGTTCGCCGTGTACCAGACGTCGCCCTCGATCTCGTGCCCTGTCACCTCCGCGACGCTGAGCAGCTCGACCTCGGGCTGGACGAGCCACTCGCTCCACCCCACCGTCGCGTCACTTGAACCCAGGCCCAGGAACCCGGCAGGCGAGCTGAAGTCCATCGCAGTCTGGGCCACTCGTCCCCGGACCGGCAGCGACCGCAGCAGCTCGTCCGCAGCGGCCTTCGCGTCCTTCCCGGAGACCTCCTTGCTGAACTGGGAGATGACCTGGTCGAAGTCCTTCAGCAGGGTGAGACGGCCTTCGAGACCGCGCACGTCCTCGTTCATCGGGTACGGGTAGGTGGTTCCGTCGCCGAAGTCCGTGCTGTTGTTCGTGACGAGGTGGACGTGCTCGTCCGGGTTCGCCTTGAGGTCCGCCTCCTCAACCGGCTGGGCTCCGCCGCCGCGCCGCTCTCCAACCTCCCGGGCCGCGTCGGGTTCCTGCGCCGCCTGATGCAACGCGCCCTG
>NZ_JBEZHM010000082.1:0-25953 GCF_040650575.1 Streptomyces sp. NPDC048659
GAGATCCAGAGGATGCCGTGCCGGTCGAGGACGCGCCGGAAGGCCGCGTAGAGGCCGTCGGGCGGGGAGGTGAAGCCGCCGACGCCCTGGATGGGTTCGGCGATGAGGGCGGCGACGTCGCGGGTGTGGCCGAGGAGGTCTTCGAGGTCGGCGACGCAGGCGTCGGTGAACCGCTCGTCGGTGAGGTCGGCGTAGGGACCCCGGTGGCGGACGCCGCCGTGCACGTACAGGGTCTGGAGCGGGGAGAGGCCGGTGGGCGACCAGACGCGGTTGCCGGTGATGCCGACGGTGGAGAAGGAGCGCCCGTGGTAGCTGTTGCGCATCGCCAGGATCTGGTTCGAGCGGCGGTACGCGGTGGCGAGCAGCAGGGCGGTGTCGTTGGCCTCGGTGCCGGAGGTGGTGAAGAAGACGCGGGCGTCGGGGATGCCGGAGAGGGCGGCGATCCGTTCGGCGAGCTCCACCATGGGGCGGTTGAGGTAGAGGGTGGAGGAGTGGATGATCCGCCCGGCCTGTTCGGCGACGGCCTTGGTGACCTCGGGCAGCGCGTGGGCGGTCATCGTGGTGAGGATGCCGCCGAAGAAGTCGAGGTAGCGCCTGCCTTCGGCGTCCCAGACGTGGCGGCCCTCGCCGTGGGTGATCTCGAGCGGGTCCCGGTAGTAGAGGGCGACCCAGTCGGGGATGACGGCGCGGTGGCGGTCGTACAGGCTGCTCACGGGCGCACCAGCCCCTCGTACGCGTCGGGGCGGCGGTCCCGGTAGAAGGCCCACTGCTGCCGGACCTCCTCGATGAGGCCGAAGTCCAGGTCGCGGACGACGAGTTCCTCGGCCTTGTCGGAGGCGACCTCGCCGACGAACTGCCCGCGCGGGTCGACGAAGTAGCTGGTGCCGTAGAAGTCGTTGTCGCCGTACTCCTCCTGGCCGACGCGGTTGATGGCGGCGACGAAGTACTCGTTGGCGACGGCGGCGGCGGGCTGTTCGAGCTGCCAGAGGTAGCCGGAGAGGCCGCGCGAGGTGGCCGACGGGTTGTAGACCAACTGGGCGCCGTTGAGGCCGAGTTGGCGCCAGCCCTCGGGGAAGTGGCGGTCGTAGCAGATGTAGACGCCGACCTTGCCGACGGCGGTGTCGAAGACGGGCCACCCGGCGTTGCCGGGGCGGAAGTAGTACTTCTCCCAGAAGCCCCTGACCTGCGGGATGTGGTGCTTGCGGTACTTGCCGAGGTAGCTGCCGTCGGCGTCGATGACGGCGGCGGTGTTGTAGTAGAACCCGGCGCCCTCGACCTCGAAGACGGGGACCACGATCACCATCCCGGTCTCCCGGGCGAGCTCCCGCATCCGGCTCACGGTCGGCCCGTCGGGCACCGGCTCGGCCCAGCGGTAGTGTTCCGGTTCCTGCACCTGGCAGAAGTACGGGGCGTTGAACACCTCCTGGAATCCGATGACCTTGGCGCCCTGCCGGGCCGCCTCGCGGGCGTGCTCCTCATGCTTGGCGATCATGGATTCGGTGTCGCCGGTCCAGGTCGCCTGGACGAGCGCGGCGCGTACGACGTCGGTCATGAGCTGCTCCTTCGGCACGGCGTCAGAGAGCCTCTACGCACGTAGACGCGGTGCGTAGGAGGAGAACGTAAGCCCCGTCACAGCCCGGAGCAAGACCACTGCCGTGAACCGGCGGAGTCGATCATGTTTCATACCCGAGTGGTCCACGTCGGACACGTACCGACACGTCCGTTTACGGCCGTTCGCGTTCTTGTGCGAGCGCCTGGACCGTGCTCCGAGGCGCCCGTGCGAGCGCCCGGTCCCCGGCCTCTCGGTCTCCCTGCCTCCCGGTCTCCCGGCCTCAGTCGAAGAGCGCGACGATCCCGTTCACCCAGAGCGCGAGCACCGCGAGCGCCGCGAGCAGACAGCCGACGCCGGACGCGATGTCCCCGGCCGTCGTCCGGCGCTCGGCGGGCTCGGGCGCCGGCTCCAGCAGTTCGTCCGGCGGCGTGTCCCAGTGGACCGGGCGCCCCAGGGCCCGGGAGCACTCCTCCCGCACCTCGGCGAGCCGCGCCCGCGCGACGGGCGTCCCGGCGGCGTCCTCGGGTCCGCGCCAGGCCAGGGCCTTCATCCGGTGGCCCGGGGCGTGGAAGCGCGCCTCGAAGGCGGCGGTCTCCGCCGGGTCCCGGTCCTCCTCCAGGTAGGCCCAGCGACCTGCCTCGGCGGGCTCGCCGTACAGCCGGTAGACCTCGGCCAGCCTGCGGCGCAGCGCCAGATCGGCGGGGAAGGAGCCGACCAGGCCGCGCAGGCGCTGGCGCGCCATGGGGACACGGCCGGCGGCGAGGTCGGCGTCTATGCGGGTGAGGGTCTCTTGCGTGGACATGCCGGTATTCTCCGGTACGCGGAGCCGTCGATCGAATCGTTTTCGCAGGCCAGCGCCTTGATCGGCCGCCTCGGGCCGCCGGAGCCACCGCCCTGGTCGGTCGGCGCACGCCACCGCAGCCACCGCCTGGTCGGCCGCCTGTGGCCACCTGGGGCCACCGCCCCGGCCCGCCGCCTCAGGCCAGCCCGGCGACCCGGAGCGCGTGCAGCAGGTCCCGGGCGCGGGACGGCGAGACCGTGCGGGCGGCGGCGAGCAGGTGCGGGGTGAGGGCGGACGGGTCGAGCGCGGCCAGCCGGGCCGCGTCCTCCGGGGCGCGGACCCGCAGGAAGGCGGCGAGCAGCGCCCGCGCCTCCGGCTCGTGCCCCTCGGCGAACAGGGCCGCGCAGGCGCCCGCCAGCTCCTCGACGGGCCGCGCGACCCCCTGCCGGAGGAGCTGTTCGCAGTCGTGCGGGCGGCCCGCGTCGGCGAGGGCGCCCGCGACGGCGGCCAGCCGGGCCGGGGGCAGCGAGGCGGCCTCCCACAGCAGGGTGGCCCAGTCGGCGGCGAGGCCGGCCCGGTGGAGCTCGTCGGCCAGCGCGGGCAGCCAGCCGGGCGGGCCGGCCAGCGCCTCGCAGAGCAGCCCGTGGGCGTCGCCGCCGCGGCCCTGGGCGCGCAGCCGCCGCAGGGCGTAGACGGCGTTGGCGGCGGCGCGGGCGGCCTGCCCGGGGTCGGCGGCGGGGGCGGGCGCGGGCGTGGGCTCCGGGGCGAGGAGGGCGCCGCCGAAGCGCGCGCCGCGCGGGAGCGCCCCGCCGACCGGCAGCGCCGGCTCCCCCGGCACCACGACCGGGGCCCCGCCGCCCTCGCCGCCCGCCCCCTCGCCGTCCAGCCACGCGTACCGCGCGCCGCGCGGGCGGCCCTTGCCCGAGGAGGGAGCCGGGGCGGGGGCGGGGGCCGGGCCGGGTCCGGGCGGCGCGCCGGGGTGCGTCGCGCGCGGCGCCACGCGGGCCAGCCGGGCGGTCAGTTCGGCGACGCGGGCCCGGGCGCGGGCCAGGTCGTCGCGGGCCCAGGCCAGCTCGGGCCCGGGGCTCGCGGCGAGCTCCCGGACCCGGGTCCCGGCGCGGTGGGCCTCGTGCTCCATCAGCTCCCGGCGGGCGGTGAGCGCCGCCGCGGCGCCCGGCGCCCGGTCGTGCGCGACCGCCGCCGCGCGGTGCAGGGCCCGGCCGCGCACCGCGCGGGGCGCGCCGGGCGGTTCGCCGAGGTCCTGGAGCAGGGACTCGACGACGTCCCAGGGCGGCAGCTCCGTACCCTCGAAGCAGGCGCGCAGCCCTTCCGGGTCGCGGGCGGCGAAGACCCCGTACCAGCCCCCGCCGGGCCGCAGGCGCCCGGCCAGCTCGCTGAGCCAGCCGGCGAACGCGACGAACTCCACCGGAAGTTGATGCACCGTCATCCCACTGCCTTTCGGTCCGCCTCCGCGGGCGTTGGGGGCATTGGACCGCAGTCGTGTTACGGGACGGCTACGCAGGGTTTTCGGTCAGGAGCCCGGGAAGCTCACGACGATCCCGGTGTGCGGGCGCTTGCCGAGGCGGGCGAGCGTGGCGGGCCAGTCGACGGCCCAGAACTGCCAGGTGTACTTGCGGGAGAGCAGCCGGCGCACCCGGCGCAGCTCCTCCCCCGTGACCAGCCGGGCGGTGCCTGCCACCCGTTCGGCCCCGTCGGCGACGTTGCCGCGCACGTCGCAGACGGCGGCGACGACCCGGGGGTCGCGGCGCAGCCGCTTGACCTTCCAGGAGTCGGTGCGGGTCCAGGCGTACAGCTCGTCGCCGTCGACCGCGTACCAGACGGGGGTGGCGACCCCGGTGCCGTTCGCGCGGAAGGTGGTGAGGCTGACGTAGCGGCCGTGGCGCAGCTCGTCGGGGAGGGGGGTGCGGGGGGTGTCGGGCGTCATGCCCGGGAGCCTACGCAGGAGTCGGGTTGCCCGCGTGGGTGAGGGTCTCCCAGGCGACGAACAGGTCGTCGGTGCCGCCGGGGCGCTGGCTGCGGGCGAGCTTCGCGGTCTGCGGGAGGTTCAGGCGCATCCGGCCCTGGAGGTGGTTGAGGGCGACCTCGACGTCGGGGCCCATGGTGCGGGTGACCTTGCCGCCGCACAGCCAGCGCGGGGCGGCCTCGCCGAGCTGGTAGCGGGAGTGGAACTCCAGGGCGGCGGTGAGCCGGTCGGCCTCCTCGCGGTAGAGGTCCAGGCCCTGGTGCCAGGCGGTCTCGGCGATGTGGGCGGTGGCGGCGAGGGAGTAGCCGATGTGCATGAAGTTGCGGCAGGTCTCCTGGCCGACGCCGTCGCGGTAGGTGCGCTGGCCGAACCAGTAGGTGGCGAGCTCGTCGGGGGTGTCGATGGTGCCGCCGGGCGGGCGCTTGGGCAGCGCGCCGTCGGAGGCGAGGTAGAAGTAGGCGGGGACGCGGGCGCGGTAGCGGCGGACGGCGTCCTCGTAGACCGTGCGGTCCTCCAGGAAGACGGCCATGCCGATGGCGGCGTCGGTCATCGCCAGCTCCCAGTTCCCGTTGTAGTCGGGGACCTTGGCGGTGACGTCGGGGAGGTACGCCTTGCGCAGCATCCACTTGAAGCGCTGCACCTCGGGCGCCTTCCAGACGGGGTAGCCGGCGTGCACGATCTCGGCGGCGCGCGCCCAGGAGGAGCCCGACCAGGCGGTCTGGAGGTCGGCGTCGTCGCGGGTGTGCTCCTTCACCGTCTTCGACCAGGCGTCCATGATCTCGACGGCCTTGTCGGCGTACGCGGTGTCGCCGGAGACCGTCCACATGAGGGCCTGGGTGTAGGCGGCGATGGCGTCCTCGCGCTCGGCGACGCAGGCGTCGGTGCCCGCGTTGGAGGCGCAGGCGACGACCTTCGCGGGGTGCGGGGTGTAGTCGGGGGCGGCGTACTTGCTCGCGCCCATCTCCTCGTACGCGGACTTCCACGGCTCCCGTCCGGCGGCGACGTGCGCGCGGACGGCCGCGAGCTGGGCGCCCCCGACGAGGACGCCGGGGTGCCGGAAGTGCTCGGGCGCGGTGCCCGCGGGCGGCGCGGCGGCCTTGGGGGCCCCGGGGCCCGAGCCGCAGCCGGTCGCGGCGAGCAGCAGCGCGGCGCAGCCGGCGGCGGCGGTGAGGGCGAGACGCGTCTGACGAGGGTTCACGCGTCCACGGTGGCCCGGGGCCCCGGGTCCCGCATCCGCTGCTAGGCCACCGGGGAGCGCCCTGTCGGGCGGGGGCGGCGGGGACAGCAGGGACGGCGGAGACGGGAGGGACGGGGGACGGGACGGGGGACGGGAACGGGGGCCAGGACGGGTCAGCCGTCCGCCTGGATCGCGCTCAGCCCCTTGCGGAGGTCGTCGGGGGTCATGACCGGCGAGTAGTGGATCCGGGCGCCGAGCCCGATGAAGAAGGGCTCGGAGATCACCGGCAGCTCGGACGGGTCGGCCAGGTCGAAGAAGAGATAGGCCGTCCGGCAGCCGTCCTCGACGGTGAAGTACGCGGCTTCGGGGCGCAGTCGGTCGAGCGCCTTCTCCATCGTCCCCTGGAGGGTGCCCCGCTTGATGGCCTCGTTGGAGGCCGGGGTGTCCATCTGGATCTTCAGCAACATGCGCATGACACGGCCTTTCCCGGCAGGGCGGGAGGCTCCGGGCGGGAGGCTCCGAAACGCGCTCGGCGCACCCGGCCGCCCTTGCTTCCAGGCTCCTCCCTCCGCGCCGGGCGCGCTACACGACGACGAGCGCGCAGCGGGTCACGAGCTCGTCCATGGAGAGCCCGAGCACGCCGGCGAGGGCGGCGACGGTGAAGAAGGCGGGGGTCGGGGCCCGGCCGGTCTCGATCTTGCGCAGGGTCTCGGCGGAGAGTCCGGCCGCCGCGGCGACCTCGGCCATCGAGCGTGCGGCGCGGGCCTCGCGCAGCAGGGTGCCGAGGCGCTCGCCGCGCTCGCGCTCTTCCGGGGTGAGAGGGGTGCGTACCATGCCACCCATTCTAATACCGGTATAGTAATTGGCATGGTGGAGATCAAGACGGAAGAGAATCTGCTCGCGATGCGCGAGACGGGGCGGGTCGTCGCCCAGGCCCTCGCGGCCGTACGGGAGAAGGCGGCGCCCGGCGTCACCCTCGGCGAACTGGACCGGGCGGCCCGCGAGGTGCTGGCCGGGGCGGGGGCGGGCTCGCCGTTCCTCGACTACCACCCGGAGTGGGCCCCGGTGCCCTTCCCGGCGGTGGTCTGCCTCTCGGTGAACGACGCGATCGTGCACGGTGTCCCGGACGGCACCCGGCTCGCCGACGGCGACCTGGTGAGCGCGGACTGCGGGGCGGTCCTCGGCGGCTGGGTCGGCGACTCGGCGGTGAGCTTCACGGTCGGCGCGGCCCGGCCCGCCGACACCCGCCTGATCGACACGGCGTACGAGGCGCTGGAGGCGGGGATCGCGGCGGCGCGGGTGGGCAACCGGATCGGCGACATCGCCCACGCGGTCGGCCGGGTCTGCCGCCGCGCCGGGTACGGCATCCCCGACGGCCTCGGCGGGCACGGCGTGGGCCGCTCGATGCACGAGGGCCCGGACATCCCCAACGAGGGACGCCCGGGCCGGGGGATGCAGCTGCGGCACGGCATGGTGCTGGCGATCGAGCCGATGCTGATCGGCGGCGGGCGCGACGACCACTACACAGCCGCCGACGGCTGGACCATCCGCACCCTGGACGGCTCCCGCGCGGCCCACGCCGAACACACGGTGGCCGTCACCGACGAGGGCCCGCGGATCCTGACGGCGCTCTAGGACCTGTCCCGGGGCGTCGCCGCCGGGAGCCGCCCCGCGTGGCGCCCGTGCTCAGGGCCCCTGCCGCACCACCATCGCCGAGCCGCCGCCCCTGCGGACGGGCTCCGCCGCGGCCAGCCAGCGGCCGTCCGGGAGGCGCTGGACGCCGGTCGCGGCGCCGATCTCCGGGTTCTGCCGGAAGCCGTGGCCGATCGCCTCCAGCTCGGCGCGCAACGGGCTGTTCCACAGCGCGGGTTCGAGCTCCGTGGTGGCCTGGTTGCGCTGGCTGGCGCGGGGCGCGGCGATGGCGTCGACCAGCGGCAGCCCCCGGTCGACGACGCCGGTGAGGGTCTGGAGCACGGTGGTGATGATGGTCGCCCCGCCCGGCGAGCCGAGCGCGAGGACCGGGCGGCCGGTCTTGTCGAGGACGATCGTCGGCGAGATGGAGGAGCGGGGGCGCTTGCCGGGACCCGGCAGGTTGGGGTCGTGGACGGCCGGGTTGGCCGGGGCGAAGGAGAAGTCGGTCAGCTCGTTGTTGAGCAGGAAGCCGCGGCCCGGGACGGTGATGCCGCTGCCGCCGGTCGACTCGATGGTGAGGGTGTACGCGACGACGTTGCCCCACTTGTCGGCGACGGTGAGGTGGGTGGTGTTCTCCCCCTCGTACGTGGTCGGCGCCGCCGTCCCGCCGCTCGCGCAGGGCGCCGGGTGGCGCGGGTCGCCGGGGGCGAGCGGGCTGGTGAGGACGGCGTCGTCGCGGATCAGGCAGGCCCGGGAGTCCGCGAAGCGCTGGGAGAGCAGCCCGCGGGCCGGCACGTCCTCGAAGGCGGGGTCGCCGACCCAGCGGCCCCGGTCGGCGAAGGCGATCCGGCTGGCCTCGATGAAGCGGTGCAGGTAGCGGGCCTGCGAGGCGGCGGAGAGGTCGGTGTTCTCCAGGATGTTCAGCGCCTCGCCGACGGTGGTGCCGCCGGAGGAGGAGGGCGGCATCGAGTAGACGTCGAGCCCCCGGTACGAGACCTTCGTGGGCGCGCGCCGGATCGTCCCGTACGCGGCGAGGTCGCGCTCGGTCAGGTCGCCGGAGCGGACCACCCGGGTGGCGCCCGGACGCACCGGCGGGTGCTGGACGGTGCTGACGATGTCACGGGCGAGCGGGCCCCGGTAGAGCGCGCCGACGCCCTCGCGGCCCAGCTTCGCGTACGTCCGCGCCAGGTCGGGGTTCTTGAAGGTGGCGCCGACGACCGGCAGTTGGCCGCCGGGCAGGAAGAGCCGCGAGGTGTCGGGGAAGTCCCGGAAGCGGGCCTCGTTGGCGGCGGTCTGGGAGCGGAAGGTCGCGTCCACGGTGAAGCCGTCCCGGGCCAGCCGCTCGGCGGGCTCCAGGAGCCGGCCCAGCGGCCTGCTCCCCCACTCGTCGAGGACGGTCTCCCAGGTGGCGGGGGTGCCGGGGGTGCCGACGCCGCGTCCGCTGGTCTGGCCCTCCTCGAAGGGGATGGGCGCGCCGTTCTCCACGAAGAGGTCCGGCCCGGCGGAGCGGGGCGCGGTCTCGCGTCCGTCGACGGTGTGCACCGTACGGGACTTGGCGTCGTAGTAGACGAAGTAGCCGCCGCCTCCGATGCCCGCCGAGTAGGGCTCGGTGACGCCGAGCGCGGCGGCGACGGCCACGGCGGCGTCCACCGCGTTGCCGCCCTTGCGCAGCACCTCGATCCCGGCGGCGGAGGCGTCCGCGTCGACGCTGGACACCGCCCCGCCCCAGCCGCTGGCGACGGGCACCTTGGCGGGCGGCCCGCCGTGCCCGGCCGCCGTCGGCGGGGCGGCGGCGCCCACCGACAGGACCGTCGCCGCGACGGCGAGAACCGACAGCTTCCGTGCGGTGGTCCACCGCGTCCGAGACCGCATCCGTACCTCCAGTCAACAGCCGTCCGCGCAGCGTAACTTCTGGCCCCGCCCGCCGTCAGGAGCGCGTCCGGCCCGCAACAGGACCTTCACGCGAACGCCGCGCCCCGGCCCCGCCCACCGCCGCCTCCTCCGTACGCCCCCCGTACGTCCCCCGCTCGTCCCCGCCCGTCCGCCGTCTCGAACAACCGGCCGCTCCCCCGCTACCATGCGCGCCCATGAACGAGGACCTGCGCAACATCGTGCTGGGCGTGCTGGCGACCGGGGTCAGCGGCTCCCTGGGCTGGCTGACCCGCACCCATCTCTGGCGGCGCCGGCTCCGCCGCAAGCAGGCGTTCTTCGGGCTGCCCAGCCACTCGGAGTGCCTGCTGGTCGTCAACCGGGAGGCGGGCAACGACGGGGCCGTGCACCGCTTCGACGTCTCGGCGCTGCTCGAACTGGCCGCGCTCATCAAGGACTGCGGGGCGCACGCGCAGATCGTGCAGCACGACCTGGCGCGGCTCGGCTTCGGGGACCGCACCGAGTTCTGCGTCGGCGGCCCCGGCTCCAACCGGCGCACGGCCGCCCACCTCTCCTCGCTGCTGCCGGGCCTGTCGATGAGCGTGGAGCGGGAGCCGGTCGAGGAGCGCGGGGCGATACGGATCGGCGGCGAGCGGTACCTGATGGAGCCGGGGGTCAGCGAGTACGTGCTGCTCGCCCGGATCACCGCGGGCGAGGGCGGGCGTCCGGTCTTCCTGTTCTGCGGCCAGCGGGCGATCACCAACCAGGCGGCCACCCGCTATCTGGCCCGGCACCACCGGCGGCTCGCGCGCGGCCACCGGGGCGGCTCCTTCGTGCTGCTGCTCAGGGTGGTCAACTCGCAGGCGTACGGCCCCGATGTCGTCGAGCTCGTGGCCGACGTGACCCGGCAGGCGCTCACGCCCGGGGAGCGGCCGGAGAGTCCCGCCAGCCGACCTTCACCGGCAGCGACTTGATCCCGTTGATGAAGTTGGAGACCAGCCGCCGGGGCGCTCCCGCCGGTTCCAGCTCCGCGCACGCGACCCGCACCTCCTCGTGCAGCAGCCGCAGCTGGAGCCGGGCGAAGTGGGCGCCGAGGCAGACGTGCGGGCCGTCGCCGAAGGCGAGTTGGGGGTTGGGGCCGCGCCCGAGGTCGAGGCCGTACGGGTCGGCGAAGACCCGCTCGTCGAAGTTGGCGGAGGCGTGGAAGACCACGACCTTGTCGCCCGCCGCGATCGGCACCCCGGCGAGCTCGGTGTCGCGGGCGGCGGTGCGCCGGATGTGCAGCACGGGCGGGTGGACGCGCAGGAGTTCGCCGACGGCGGTGTCCACGTCGACCTCGCCGTCCCACAGCCGCCGCCGCTCGCCGGGGTGCCCGGCGAGGGCGAGCAGCCCGCCGGGGGCGGCGGCGCGGACGGTGTCGTTGCCCGCGACGGTGAGCAGGAAGAAGAACATCTCCAGTTCCGCGTCGCGGAGTTCGGAGTGGGCGAGCACGGTCATGACGTCGTCGGCGGGCCGGGCGCGCTTGTGGGCGGCGAGCTCCTGGGCGTAGGAGAACATGTCGGCGAGCATGGCCGGTGAGCGGGGGTTGACCGGGCGTCCGGCGGCGTCCAGGACGGGCGGCTCGTCCGGGTCCTGGTAGGCGATGACCCGTTCGGTCCAGGTGTGCAGCAGCCCCCGGTCGGCGGGCGGGACGCCGAGCAGGTCGGTGAGGTTGAGCAGGGCGTAGTCGTCGGTGACGGCCCGTACGAGATCGGTCTCGCCGCCCGCCTCGCGGGCCGCGCCGAGCAGCTCGCGGGCCCGCCGCCGGGCGGTGTCGGCGAAGCGGGCGGTGCGGGCCGGCGTGAAGGCGCGGCTGACCAGGCGCCTCAACCGCCCGTGGTACGGCGGGTCCTGATTGAGCATCATGCGCCGGATGAACGGCAGGTCCGCCGGGTCCGGGTCGCGGAGCTGGGTGGCGCCGAGGTACGAGGAGTAGGTGCCGGGGTCCTTGAGGACCCGGGTGGCGTCGGCGTGCCGGGTGACCGCCCAGAAGCCGGGTCCGGCGGGCCAGCCGAGCACCTCGTACTCGTCCTGGCGGGCGACGGGGCGGTGGTCGCGCAGGGCGCGGAAGCGCGCGTGGGGGATGCCGTCCGCGTAGAGCCTCGGGTCGAAGACGTCGGGTGTGCCGCTCGCTTCCCTCACCGGGCCTCCCGTCGGGGTGAAGACGTCACCATCATGACAGGTCAGCCGTGTTTTTCGTAGGACGGAACGCACAGTTCGGGAGCCTTGTCCGGGGTGCCCGGCGGATCCCAGAATCTCCGTCGTGCAACGGACGGAGAACAGGGGGCACATGAGGAATCTCGATCACGAAGCGGTGCTGCGGGCGCGGGTCCTGCTGCTGGCGTCGGGGGAGCTGGACCCGTGGCGGGCGCTGGGGGCGTACCGGGTGCTGGCCGAGGTGAGCCCGCGGGCGTACGCGCCGAGGCTCGCGGAGGCGCTGCTCGGCCACCGCCGGCGGACGGACGTGCCGGAGCACCGGCTGGCGCTGGCCGAGGAGGCGGCGACCGCGGCGAGGCGGTGCGCCGGGGACTCCCCGCGCGGGGCGCGGGCCCTTCGGGCGGCGCTCGGCGCGTACGAGCACGAGCTGTTCGCGGCGGGGCGGCGCGAGGAGGGCCGCGCGGTGTGCGCGGAGCTGGCGGAGACGGGGGCGTACGGGCGCCTCGCCACGGTGCTGGCGGAGGACGGGCGGCACGCGGAGGCGGCGGAGCTGCACGAGCTGCGGCTCGGCGGCGCCGCAGCGGCGGGCCCGGGGGCACCGGGCGCGTCCGAGGTCTCCGAGGTCTCCGACTGGACGCTGATCGGGTGGGCGGCGGAGCTCGACGCGGCGGGCCGGACGGAGCGGGCCCTTGAGGTGTTCGGGCGGCTGGTGGACGGGAAGCGGCGGCGCGCGGCGGCGGACCGCGCCCCGCTGGCCGTGCTGGTGTGGCTGCTGCACCACTACGCGGGGATGCTGGCCGACGCGGACCGGCCCGCGGAGGCGGCGACGGCCCGGCGGGAGGCTTCCGACGCGCTCGACCGGCTCGCGGCGGGCGGCGAGCCGGTGAGCTGGAGCGACATCCGGGCCACCTGGGTCACCCTGTTCGCCCTGTCGGGGCGGCGGGACGAACCGGCGGCGACACCCGGGGCCCCGGTGCCGGCGCTCGGCACGTACGCGGGGCACGGCTGGTCCCCCGACGTGCGGGCCGCCTGGTCCGCGTCGGTCCCGGAGCTGGAGAGGGCGGCTGCGGCGGCGGGCGGGCCGCCGGAAGCGGTCGTCGTCCAGCGGCGGCTGACCGTGCGGCGGGCGATGCGCTGGGAGTTCTGCGGGCCCCGGGACGGCGCGGCGCTGCTCCCCTCGTACGACGAGGGGATCGCGCTCGCCCGCGCGCTGCCCGACGACGGCGGGGCGGCGACCCGGGCGACGGCGGCGCGGGCGCTGGCGGACCGGGCGATGTTCCTGCTGGCGCTCAAGCGGTACGGGGAGGCGCGGCGGGACTTCGCGGAGGCGGCGGGGCTGTCCGGCGGGCCCGTATCGCCCATCTCACATCCGACATCCCCGAAATAGTCCGTATTTTCGGAACCATCCCCCGGCAGGGTGACTCTCTTCCTCCGTAAGAGATCATCACCGGAGGTCGTTCCCCTTGCGTCGCATACCCCTGCCCGCCCTGTTCGTCACCACCGCCCTCGCGCTCACGCTCGGGGCCTGTTCCGGTGGGTCCGGCGGCACGGGCGGGCCGGGCGGCGCCGGGGCCGAGGAGCCCCCGGCCCGCATCTCGGTCAATCTGACGGGGACGAAGGCGGCTCCGGGCACGCCCGTCGTGGTGAAGGCGTCGGAGGGGCAGACGCTGAAGCAGGTGACGGTGACGGACTCCCGGGGCGGCACGCTCGCGGGCAAGCTGGCCGCCGACGGGGCGAGCTGGACCTCGGAGCGGCCGGCCGCGCCGGGCACCGCGTACTCGGTGACGGCGCGGATCGGGGAGAAGGGCAGCGCCACCGCCACCTTCGGCACCGCGCCCGCCGACAAGGTGAACAAGCTGTCCCTGGCGCCCGGGAAGGACACCACGGTCGGCATCGGCCAGCCGCTGTCGATCGTCTTCGACCACCCGGTGAAGAACCGGGCGGAGGTGGAACGGCACCTGAAGGTGACCACCTCGAACGGCACGGTGGGCTCCTGGGGCTGGATGCAGGACTGGTCGGGCAAGGACCGGATCGACTGGCGCCCGAAGGAGTACTGGAAGCCCGGCACGAAGGTGACCCTGGACGCGGACCTGAACGGGATCGACTCGGGCGCGGGCGGCTGGTTCGTACGCGACTACACCACCGGCTTCACCATCGGGAAGAGCCAGGTGGTGAAGATCGACCTGGACGCCCACCGGCTGCGGCTGCTGCGGGACGGGCGGCAGGTGGCGGACGTGCCGATGTCGGCCGGCACGCCGGGCGGCGAGAAGGCGTCCTGGCGCGGGAAGACGGTCCTGATGGCCAAGGAGGGCACCATCAACATGCGTTCGGAGACGGTGGGGCTCGGGGACGCGTACGACAAGATGGTCGACTACTCGATGCGGCTGACCTGGTCGGGGATGTACGCGCACGCGGCCCCGTGGAACGCCGCCTACTTCGGCAACGCCAACAAGAGCTCCGGCTGCATCGGGATGAGCGACGCGAACGCCAGGTCGGTGTACGACCAGGTCCAGGTGGGCGACCCGTTCGAGATCACCGGCTCGGACGCCAAGGGGACGCAGGCGCTGAACAACGGCTACGGCGAGTGGAACCTCTCGTGGGCGGAGTGGCAGACGAAGAGCGCGCTGCGGTAGGCGAGGCGTCACCAATCGTTACCCTCGCGTAACTTACCGGGCGGTTACCTCAAGTAAGCCGCCCCGGTTACCGTCGGGTCACTTTCACTGCCCCCCATCAGTGAACCAGTGAGGAGTGCCCCGTGCGCAGCAGCACAGCCCTGGCCTTCGCCGTCTCGGCCGCCCTCGTCGCCGGGACGGCCCTCGGGCTCGCCCCCGCCGCCCAGGCCGCCGGAACCGCCGCCACCCTCCGCTTCGTGGACATCGCCGGGGACGGCGGCACCGTCCTCAAGGCCAACGTCGTCACCCCGGCGGGCGCCGACGCCTCGGCCCGCCACCCCGTCATCGTGCTGCCCACGAGCTGGGCCATGCCCCAGGTCGAGTACCTGGCCCAGGCCCAGAAGCTGGCCGACTCCGGCTACGTCGTGGTCAGTTACAACTCGCGCGGCTTCTGGCAGTCGGGCGGCGAGATCGAGACCGCCGGCCCCAAGGACATCGCCGACGCCTCCCTGGTCATCGACTGGGCGCTGGCCAACACCCCGGCGGACCCCGCCAAGGTCGGCATGGCGGGTGTCTCCTACGGCGCCGGGATCAGCCTGCTCGCCGCCGCCCACGACAAGCGGATCAAGGCCGTCGCGGCGCTCAGCGGCTGGGCCGACCTCATCGACTCCATCTACAGCGGGCGCACCCAGCACCTCCAGGCCGCCGCCCTGCTCGGCGGCGCCGGCTACCTCACCGGCCGCCCCGGACCCGAACTCAAGGAGATCCTGGGCGACTTCCTCTCCTCCAACCTGGACAAGGAGGACGAGATGATCGCCTGGGGGCGGCAGCGCTCCGCCGCCACCTACCTGGACGCGCTCAACACCAACCGCCCGGCGGTCATGCTGGGCAACGCCTGGGGCGACACGATCTTCCCGCCCAACCAGTTCGCGAGCTTCTACGAGAAGCTCAGCGGCCCCAAGCGGCTGGAGTTCCGCCCCGGCGACCACGCCACCGCCGAGGCCACCGGACTGCTCGGGCTGCCCAACGACACCTGGACCAGCACCCGGCGCTGGTTCGACCACTACCTCAAGGGCGCCGACAACGGCGTGGACCGCGAGCAGCCGGTCCAGCTCAAGCCGCGCTCCGACGCGGGCTACGAGGGCTACGCCGACTGGAAGTCCGTCAACGCGAACCAGCGGAAGTTCGCGCTCACCGGCTCCGAGCACCTGTGGGCCAACGTGGACTCCGGCGCCAACGGCGGCCTCGTGATGCTGTCCAACCTCCTCGACCAGTTCTTCCAGGCGCCGCCCACCGCCTCGATCCCGCTGCTCCCCCGCGCCTTCGCCGCCGTCTGGCAGTCCGAGCGGTACGGCGAGCCGCAGCGGGTGCGCGGCACGGCGCGGCTGCACACCACGGTCACCCCGACCGCGTCGAGCGGCACCTTCGTCGCCTACCTCTACGACGTGGGCCCGCTGGGCGTCGGCAAGCTGGTGACCAACGCCCCGTACACCTTCCACGACCGGACGCCGGGGAAGTCCTTCGGCGTCGACCTGGACCTGTTCTCCACCGCGTACGACGTGCCCGCCGGACACCGGCTCGCCCTGGTCGTCGACACCGTCGACCCGCTCTACATCGAGCACAACCCGACCGGCGCGCAGCTGACCTTCTCCTCCCCCGCGGCCGACCCGTCGTACGTGTCGGTACCGCTGCGGGCGGAGTGATCACCGGCTGCCGCCGGACGGGCAGGGCCCGTGCGGGGCGGGCTACTCCCGGCCCGGCAGCACCGTGACCGGCCGGGCGGGGGCGACGTCCACGGCCTTGGTCCGGGGACTGCGCCGCTCCCGCCTGGCCACCCAGGTGGCGAACCAGGAGAGCAGCATGCACATCCCGATGTAGATGGGCGAGATGACCATCACGACGGGGATGAACGGCAGGTCGTAGTCCAGGTTGGACGCGATCAGCTTGCCGGCGTGCAGGAACTCCTCGTAGGTGATGAGGTAGCCGAGCGAGGTGTCCTTCAGGGCCACCACGAGCTGGCTGATGATCGCGGGCAGCATGGCCCGCACCGCCTGCGGCACCAGGACGTACGTCATCACCTGGGTCTTGCGCATCCCGAGCGCGTACGCCGCCTCGCCCTGGCCGCGGGCCACCGCGTGGATGCCGGTGCGGAAGACCTCGGCGAGCACCGAGCCGTTGTAGAGGGCGAGCCCGGCCACCAGCGCGGGCAGCGGCTGCACCTTGAGGGCCACGAAGATGAAGAAGATCATCACCAGCACCGGCATGGCCCGGAAGAACTCCACCAGGACCGTGCAGCTCCAGCGGAACACCCGGTGCTCGGAGAGCCGCCCGGCGGCCAGCACCGCGCCGAGCGCGAGGGAGAGCACGCTGGCGTACGCGAATGCCTTGAGGGTGTTGCCGAGGCCGCGCAGCAGCAGCTCCTGGATGCCCTTGTAGGTGAAGGGCGCCCATTTGGTGGCGGTGAACTGGCCGGTGTCGAACAGGAGATAGAGGATCCAGCCGGCCAGGCCCAGGATGACGGCGGTCGACAGCAGCCCGTACAGCAGGTGGCGCTTGCGGGCGCGGGGGCCCGGGATGTCGTAGAGCGCGGTAGAGGAGACGGCGGTGGCGGTGGTGGTCATCGGGCGACTCCCCAGCGCTTCTCCAGCCAGTGGAAGAGCGCGCTGATGGCGAGGGTGATGATGAGATAGCCCACGGCGATCCAGACGAAGGTCCAGACGATGTTGTAGCCGAGCTCGCTCAGGGTCTTGTAGGTGCCGAGGAGTTCGGTGACGCTGAAGGCCCCGGCGATGGCGGAGTTCTTGGCGAGCGCGATGAGGGTGGAGCCGATCGGCGGGATGACCGAGCGGAACGCCTGCGGCAGGACGACGGCGCCCAGGGTCTGCCCGAAGCTCATGCCGAGGCTGCGGGCCGCCTCGCCCTGGCCGAGCGGCACGGTGTTGATGCCGGAGCGCAGCACCTCGCAGACGAAGGCCGAGGTGTAGCAGCCCAGCGCGAGGATCGCGAACAGCTTGAAGGGCAGCACCAGCCCGAAGCGGGGCAGGCCCAGCATCACCGCGAAGAACAGCAGGGTGAGCGGGGTGTTGCGCAGCACGGCGACCCACACGGTGCCGAAGACCCGGAAGGAGCCGACCGGGGCGACCCGGAAGGAGGCCATGAGGAAGCCGAGGGCGAGGGCCAGCAGCGAGGCGTAGAAGGTGAGTTCCACGGTGCCGAGGAAGCCTTCGCCGTAGGTGGAGAAGTTCTTGGTCAGGACGTCCATGTCGGGGCGGTGCTCCTTCCTCAGCCGGCCGGGTAGCGGTCGATGGGGGGCGGGGTCGGGGCGGGCACCCCGGACAGGCCGAGGGTCACGTCGTAGGCCCGCTTCCAGTCGCCGTTCTTCTCGTGGACCGCGAGGGCGTCGTCGAGGGCGAAGCGCAGCGCGGTGTCGCCGTGCGGGACGCCGATGCCGTAGGGCTCCTTGGAGAAGGGCTTCCCGGCCAGCTTCAGCTCCTTGGGGACCTTGGCCGCGTAGCCCATCAGGATGGTGTCGTCGGTGGTGACGGCGTCGACCTGGTAGGTGAGCAGGTTGTCGACGCAGACGGAGTACGTGTCGTACGCGACGAGCTGGGCCTTCGGGTAGTCCTTCTGGATGCGCTGGTACGGGGTCGATCCGGCGGCCGAGCAGACCCGCTTGCCGTCGAGGTCCTGCGGCCCGTGGATGTCGTTCTCGTCCGTGCGCACCAGCAGCGACTGGCCGGCCATGTAGTAGGGACCGGCGAAGCCGACGAGCTTCTTGCGGTTGTCGTTGATGGTGTAGGTGCCGACGTAGTAGTCGATCTGGCCGTTCTGCAGGGCGGTCTCGCGGTTGGCGGAGGCGATCGTGCGGAAGCTGATGCCGGCGGGGTCGAAGCCGAGCGAGGCGGACATCATCCGGGCGATCTCGATGTCGAAGCCCGAGTAGGTGCCGGTGGCGGGGTCCTTCTCGCCCATGTAGGGCTGGTCCTCCTTGGCGCCGACCACCAGGTGGCCGCGCCGCTTCGCCCGCTCCCAGGTCGGCGAGTCGGGCAGGGTGAAGCCCGACTGGACCTGGTAGACGGGGAGTTGGCCGGGCTTGGGGCCCTTGACGGGCGGGCTGCCCTCCCGTCCGCAGCCCGCCGCGGAGCCGAGCAGCAGGGTGAGCGCGGCGAGGGTTCGTTTCGTACGCTGCATGGCTCCCGGTCCGGTCAGTGCTTGAGGATCTTGGACAGGAAGTCCTTGGCGCGCTCGCTGCGCGGCGCGGTGAAGAAGTCCTCGGGGGCGCGGTCCTCGACGATCCTCCCGTCGGCCATGAAGACCACGCGGTTGGCGGCGGAGCGGGCGAAGCCCATCTCGTGGGTGACGACGACCATCGTCATGCCCTCCTGGGCCAGTTGCTGCATGACCTCCAGGACCTCGTTGATCATCTCGGGGTCGAGGGCGGAGGTGGGCTCGTCGAAGAGGAGTGCCTTGGGGTCCATGGCGAGGGCGCGGGCGATGGCCACGCGCTGCTGCTGGCCGCCGGAGAGCTGGGCGGGGAACTTGTCGGCGTGGGCGGCGAGTCCGACCCGTTCGAGGAGTTCGCGGGAGCGCCGGTCCGCCTCCTCGCGCTTGCGCTTGCGGACCTTGATCTGCGCGAGGGAGACGTTGGCGAGGACGGTCTTGTGGGCGAAGAGGTTGAAGGACTGGAAGACCATGCCGACCTCGGCGCGCAGCCGGGCGAGCGCCCTGCCCTCCTCGGGCAGCGGCTCCCCCTCGATGAGGATCTCGCCGGACTCGACGGTCTCCAGGCGGTTCATGGCCCGGCAGAGCGTCGACTTCCCGGAGCCCGAGGGGCCGATGACGACGACCACCTCGCCGCGTCCGACGGTGAGATCGATGTCCTGCAGGACGTGCAGGCTGCCGTAGTGCTTGTTGACACTACGCAGTTCGATCAACGGATCATCGCCGACGGCCATACGCTGCCCTGCCCCTGTGTCTCTCGGCTGGTGTCGAGGTCAGCGCAAACTATCCAGCTCGAAAAGGGACTTCACCGGCGACACGCATGGAAACGGCATAAGCGAGATAAGCCGTATGTACGCCGAAAGGACCGGCGCGGGGGCCGCCGGGCGGGCCGGCCGGGGGCCCGGGAGGGGCCCTGGGCGGGGGTCAGCGCTCCGCCGACTCCGCGTACACCTGGGAGAGCTCGGGGGCCCCGGTGACGGCCCAGTCGAGCCCGGCGCCGACCACGTCCACCTCGCGCCCGGAGGGCAGCAGCACGACCGGCTGCCCGTCGGGGCGCAGCCGCCAGCCGGCCGCGCGGACCGTGCGGACGATGACGGTGCCCAGGTAGAGCCCGGCGTCGTTGCCGATCCAGGGCAGCTCCTCGGGGTCGTCGCGCCAGCGCGGCGGGAGCTGGTCGAGCGCCGCGAGGGAGCGGGGGGTGTCGTCGAGCTCCACTCCGGCGTCCTCGGCGCGGGCGCGCAGCAGCTCGCACTCGGCGAGCAGTTCGGCGGCCCCCTCCGGGTCCCGGTCGAAGGCCGAGACCAGGGGGGAACGCCCCGCATCATGTTTCTTGCGCCAGTTGTCCAGAAAAGGAATGTTCATCCGAACAGCGTCGCACCGCCGCGTGCCGGTCCACCACCCGGCACGCGGGGATCGTCCGGGGTGTGGATCACACGTCGAGGTCGACGACGACCGGGGCGTGGTCGGAGGCGCCCTTGCCCTTGCGCTCCTCGCGGTCGACGTAGCCGTCCTTGACGGCGTCGGCGAAGGGCTTGTTGCCGTAGACCAGGTCGATGCGCATGCCCTTGTTCTTGGGGAAGCGGAGCTGGCGGTAGTCCCAGTAGGTGTACGGGTGGGCGTACTTCAGCGGGCGGGGCACGATGTCGTCGAGCCCCGTCTCGCGCAGCGCGGCGAGCGCCGCCCGCTCCGGCTCGGTGACATGGGTCAGGCCCTCGAACTCGGCGATGTCCCAGACGTCCTCGTCGGTCGGCGCGATGTTGTAGTCCCCGAGCACGGCGAAGGGGCGGGCGCCCGCCGCGTCCTCGGCGACGGCGTCCCTGAGCGCCTGGAGCCAGCGCAGCTTGTACGCGTAGTGGTCGTGCTCGACCTCCCGCCCGTTCGGCACGTAGACCGACCAGACGCGGACGCCGCCGCAGGTCGCGGAGATGGCCCGGGGCTCCTGCGCGCCCTCGTACTCGGGGCCGCCGGGCAGCCCGGTGACGACGTCCTCCAGGCCGACCCGGGAGAGCAGGGCCACCCCGTTCCACCTGCCGGTGGCGTTGACCGCCGACTCGTACCCCAGCGCGCGGAGCTCCTCGGCGGGGAACTGCTCGGCGGTGCACTTGGTCTCCTGGATGCACAGCACGTCGGTGCCGGTGCTCTCCAGCCAGGCCAGCAGCCGGGGCAGGCGGGCCGTGATCGAATTGACGTTCCAGGTGGCGATGCGCATGGGCGCAAGCCTAGCCGCGCCCACTGACAGTCACCCGGATCCGGCTCAGAGCTCGGCCGAGCTCCCCGGGGCGAGGCGCCCGTGGTCGGTGCCGCCGAGGGCGCCGATCTGGCGGTCGTAGATGGGCCGGGCGAGGTCGGTGAGCAGGGCGTCGTGGACGTCGTAGGCGCGGACCGGCCGGACCTCGCGCACGTAGTCGATGACCTCGGAGATCTTGCTCCAGGGGGCCATCACCGGCAGCAGCAGGGTCTCCACCGGGTGGTCGGGGACGGTGAGGGCGTCGCCGGGGTGGAAGACGGCCCCGTCGACCAGATAGCCGACGTTGGTGACCCTCGGGATGTCCGGGTGGATCACGGCGTGCAGCTCGCCGTGCACCTGGACGTCGAAGCCGGCGGCGCTGAAGGCGTCGCCGTGCCCGACGGTGTGCACCCGGCCCGGGAACGCCGCCGCCAGCTGCTCGGCGACGCTCCGCAGGGTCCACAGCTCGGCGGCCGGGTCGGCCTCCAGGGCGGCCCGCAGCAGCCCCTCGTCGTAGTGGTCGGGGTGCTCGTGGGTGACGAGCAGGACGTCCGCGCCGAGCGCGGCGTCCCGCTCGGTGAACGCGCCGGGGTCGATGACGAGCGACCGCCCGTCCTTCTCCAGCCGGACACAGGCGTGCGTGTTCTTCGTCAGCTTCACGCCCTCCACCATAGGCCGGTCAGGGCCGCGGCGTGGTGTCCTCCTCGACGACCCGGCCGACGACCCGCAGGGCGCTCTCGGCGGCGGGCAGCCCGCAGTAGACGGCGGTCTGCACGAGGACCTCGCGGATCTCGTCCGGGGTGAGCCCGTTGCGCAGCGCGGCCCGGGTGTGGTCGGCGAGGGCCTCCGGGTGGCCGCCCGCGATGAGCGCGGCGAGGGTGACGGCGCTGCGGGTGCGCCGGTCGAGGCCCTCGCGGCTCCACACCTCGCCCCAGGCGAAGCCGGTGAACAGGCGCTGGAACCCGTCGCCGAAGCCGTCGGCGAGCGCCTCGTCCACATGGGCGTCGCCGAGCACCTCCCGGCGCAGCCTGAGCCCCTCCTCGTACGGGTCGGGGTGCGGCGCGGCGGTCTCCTCGGCCTCTGCGGCGGCCGGGGCGCTCTCGCCGGGGGCGGCGGCCGGGGCGGCGGGGACGGGCGGCAGCGGCGGGGCGTTCAGCGAGCCGGTGTCCTGGGCGAGCCCGGCGAAGTGCCCGACGAGCAGTTCGGTGACGGCGGCGGGCTGCTCGACGGGGGCCAGGTGGGAGGCGCCGGGGACGACGGCGAGCGGCGCGTCGGCGATCCCGGCGACCAGGGTGCGGGCCTCGGCCGGGCCGGTGACCTGGTCGTCGGCGCCGACCAGGACGAGGGCGGGGACGCCGATCCGGCCGAGCGCCTCGCGGACGTCGAAGACGGCGAGGGCCTCGCAGGCGGCGATGTAGCAGCCGGGGTCGGTGGTGCGGACCATCTGCACCGCCCAGTCGACGATGGCGGGCTGGGCGGCGGCGAAGGCGGGGGTGAACCACTGCTCGGGCGCGGCGCGGGCCATGGGCTCCAGACCGTTGGTCCGCACGATGACCCCGCGCTGCCGGAACTCGTCGGCGGTGCCGAAGCGGGGCGAGGTGGCGACCAGGGCGAGCGACGCCACCCGGTGCGGGGCCCGCAGGGCGAGGTCGAGCCCGATGGCGCCGCCGAGCGCGCAGCCCGCGTACCCGAAGCGCTGGACGCCGAGCTCGTCGAGGGTGGCGAGGACCCGGTCCCCGAGCTCGGCGACCGAACCGGCGGGCTGCGCGGGCGCGCCGCCGTGCCCGGGCAGGTCGAAGCGGACGACCCGCCACTCGCGGGTGAGCTCCGGTATCTGCCGGTCCCACATGTGCCAGGTGGTACCGAGGGACGGCCCCAGGACCAGTACGGGCGCGTCCTCTCGCCCGTCGGTGCGGTATTGCAGGATGTTCGTAGGTGTCTCGCTCACCGCCCGACCCTCTCATCTCTTCCCGCCGCCCCGCCGACCGGGGGCGTGCCCGCGCGCTCCTGGGCAGGTGGGAGGCCGGTCGGGTGGGGCGGTGCCGGTGCGGGCCCGGTGAGGAGCTCCGGCAGGGTGGCGGGGGCCGTGCCGTCGGCCGGGTCGGTGGGCCAGGGCCATTCGGTCGAGTCGTACGGTGCGGCGGCGGGCAGGACCGGCCGCATGCCGCGGCGGCGGGTCTCGGCGCGGATGGCCTCCTTGGCCGCGTCGCCGAGGATCTCGACGTCCATGACGCGGCCGTGGCCGAAGAAGGCGTGCCCGAGTTCGCGGTCGCCGGTGATCCTGGCGAGCAGGTCGAGCAGGTGGTCGGGGGTGGTGGTGAAGTCCGAGGTCTCCAGGAGTAGCAGCCGCTCGCCGATGGCGTCCTCTCCCATGAACTGGGCGAGGGCCGTGAACAGGATGTTCTTCCGGCGGGTGACGTAGAGGGTGTTCACGGCCGCGTACACGCCGTCCCAGGAGGCGCCGAGGGACGTGCGCCAGCCGTCCAGCACCGTCATCCAGTGCGCGACCTGGAGCGCCGCCGCCCGGTCGATCAGGCGGACGAGGTGCGGGGCGCACGCCCGTGCGTGGGCCTCGGCGCGGGCTTCGGCGGGCGGCCCGCCGTCGTCGTCCGCGCCGGCGAGCAGGTCGCCGTTCAGGGCGAGCACGACGCCCGCCGTGCGGGCGTCCGCCGCGTCCAGCGGGAGGGTGGGGAGGGCCGCCAGGGCGCGGCGGTGGGCGGCGGCGAAGCGGGACGGCGCGCCCGGGTCGTCGGCCGAAAGTCCGTCCCCGGGGCGGGCCATGTGGTGGACGGCGACGGCGCTGTGCGCGACCGCCTTCAGGTACTGGTAGGCCACGGGCACCGGGGGCGCCGCCTCGGTCGGGCGGCCCGGCCGGTGCAGGAGCATCCGGCCGCCCCCGCCGTCGAACAGCGCCAGGACGATCGGCGTCGTCGCCAGCATCCGTTCCCTGTGGGCGGCCAGGGCTGCCGCGTACACGTCCGTCATCGCGCCGTTCAGGTCCAGGAACGCTCGGCCGGCAGCCGCCGGGCCGGGTCCTCGTCCGTCCGTACCGCTCGTCATCCCTCTCCCCTCACACGGGCCGCCGGTGGAGATCGGCGGGTCACTGTACGCGGGCCGGGGGCGGGTCCGGGGCGGGTGGTGGCCGGATGTGGCCGGTGGGGAGCGGGGGGAACGGGCGTGGTCCCGGGGTCAGTTCAGGATGATCCAGATCAGGGCCTGGACGCCCACCAGGCACACCGCCGCGGTCAGTGCCGCCGGGAGCGCGCCCGGGCGCAGCGGGGCTCCGGTGCGGAGGCGGTGGTCCGTGCGCCGGGCGCGGCGGGCGGTGAGCGCGAGGAGGGCGAGGGCGCACGGCGGGACGGTGAGGAAGGCCACCGTGGCGGCCACCGGGTGGTGGTGGGTGAGGAGCCGGGCCAGGACGAGCGCGCCGACCGCCGCCGCCAGGGCCGTACGGTTCCAGGCCAGGGCCGTGCGCTCCGGCTGGAGGCCGGGGTCCCAGGGGGCGTGGGGCGGCGGGGGCTTCACCGGACGACCATCAGGATGACCAGCACCCCCGCGGCGGCGATCGCGGCGGGGAAGGCGAGCGCCGCGCGGAAGCGGGGCAGCGGGCGGCCCGTGCGCATCGCGCGTTCGGCGGCGGACCAGCGGCGCAGGGCCGTGACGGCGCAGGCCACGCCGGCCAGGACGAGGAAGACGGCGAGGAGGTCGCGCTCCGTCGAGTGCGCGGTGAGGGCCTCGATGCCGATGCCTCCCGCGATCAGGGCGAGGGCGGTGCGCTGCCAGGCGAGGAAGGTGCGTTCGTTGGCGAGGGTGAAGCGGGGGTCCGGTTCCTCGCCGGTGTCGTAGGGGTCGGCCGGGCGGTGGCGGCGGCGCGGGGTGAGCGTCGGTCCCATGGGTCGGGTTCCTCGGGGTTCGGCGGAGCGGGCCGGCCGCGCGCCCGCCGCCGTGGGGCGGTGCGGACGCGCGGCCATGGAAGGGGCGGGGCGGGTCAGAGGGTGGCCGGGGTGCGGTCCCGGTCCGGGGCGGGCTCCTCCTGGAGCCGGTCCGCGGGCGCGGGTGCGGGGGTGGTGGTCCCGGCGGGCTCCGGGTCCGTGTTCAGGTCCGCCAGCATCGACTTCGAGAAGCCGAAGAAGTACGTCACCGCGCAGGCCACACCGGCGGCGACCAGCCACGCTCCGGTGTAGATGAGGGCCGCCGGGCCGATGCCCTTGCTGCCGTCGAGCAGCGGGACGAGGACCAGGCCGGCCGGGCCGATCGCGGTCGAGCCGGTGGTGACGCCGAGCTGGCTGAAGAGGCCGACGATGCCGCCGCCGACCGCCGCGCCGACGCCCGCGGTGATGAAGGGGCGCACCAGCGGGAGCGTCACGCCGTAGATGACCGGTTCGCTGACACCGAGGGCGCAGGTCGGGAGGGCGGACTTGATGGTGCGGCGCAGGGAGGTGTTGCGGCGGGCCCGGAAGTACACGGCGAGGGCCGCGCCGGCCTGGCCGCCGCCGGCCATGGCGAGGATCGGGTAGAGGGCGCTGTAGCCCTGCTGCTCGATGAGGGTGGTGTGGATGGGGATGAGGGCCTGGTGCAGGCCGAGCATGACGAGCGAGGAGAAGAGCCCGCCGAGCACCACGCCGGCGCCGGCGCCCGCGTGGGTGAGCAGCCAGGTGGCGCCGTCGCCGATGCCGTTGGCGATGGTGCCCGCGAGCGGCATGAGCAGGAGGAGGGCGACGAGTCCGGAGAGGAAGACGGCGATGGTGGGGACGAGCAGCACCTGGAGGGCGTCGGGGACCCAGCGCCGGGCCCAGCGTTCGAGGTAGGCGCAGAGGACGGCGGCGGCGAGGGCGCCGAGCACACCGCCCTGGGAGGGCTTGAGTTCGCCGAAGAAGGTGCTGGTGATGTTGGCGACGCCGGGGTAGACGACGATCGCGGCGACGGCTCCGCCGAGGATGGGGGTGCCGCCGAACTCCTTGGCCGCGTTGTAGCCGACGAAGACGGCGATCAGGGACATGAAGCCCTGGGCGAGCGCGGTGGTGATCGGGATGACGCCGGACAGGGCGTCGGAACCGCTGGACAGGGCTATGGAGTTGAGGATGCCGCCGACTCCGGCGATGACGCCGCAGGCGATGAGGGCGGGGATCAGCGGTACGAAGATGTTGGCGATCTTGCGGATGAAGAGCTTGCCCTTGGTGGCGTTCTTCCGCTTCTGGTCCGCCTTCATCGCCGCGCCCTTGGCGGCGAGCGAGTCGGCACTGGCGCCGGCGCCGGTGTCGGTGCCGGGGGGCGGTGGGGCGGTGGCGCGCTCGTCCTCGACCAGCCGCTGGAACGCGGTCGCGACCTGGCCGACCGCCGCCGGGCCGAGGACGATCTGGTACGTGTCGTCCTCGACGACGCCCATCACGGCCGGGTGGTCCTTGATCTCCTGTGCGCGGATCCTCGAGGGGTCCGCGATCCCGAGCCGGAGCCTGCTGATGCAGTTCGCGACCGAGGTGACGTTGTGCGCGCCGCCGACCAGCGGGAGCAGGTCCCGGGCGGTCTGAGTGTGCTTGTCCATGGTGTGCTGCCGTTCCGTACGTCGTCGGGGGAAGGCGTGGGGGCTGGGTCTGGGGGGGGCGGGGCGGCTAGGGCCTGTCTGACAATTCGCGTCGGATCAGGCCGGGTCGTCCGGTGCGTGCGATCGGCGTGCGGCCGGGGCGCCCTCGTAGCGGAGCTAC
>NZ_JBEZHM010000083.1:0-25291 GCF_040650575.1 Streptomyces sp. NPDC048659
CGCACCGCACACCGCCCCGACACCCTGACACCCTGTCATGTCGGGCGTACGGGCTCCCCCGGGTCCGAGTCCTTTGATTCCCCCGGCCCTTCCGGACCCGATGCGCGACCTGGTGGTCGCGGCGCTCCTCGGGGCGATCGGCTTCGAGCTGCTGAAACTGCTGCTCGGCGGCTATATGAAGGGCGTCGCGGCGAAGTCGATGTACGGGGCCTTCGGCGTGCCGGTGGCCCTGCTGCTGTGGATCAACTTCACCGCGAAGCTGCTGCTGTTCTGCGCGGCCTGGACGGCTACGGGTTCACGCTCTCGTCGACCGGACCCGGCAGCGCAGAGCCCTTCTTCCGACGGGCCGAAGCCGCCAGCGGCCAGCGCCGGTTGACGAGGAAGACGGCGCCCGCGAGGAGGACGAGCACCCCGCCCGCCACGCCGAGCGCGATGCCCACGCCGCCGGAGCGCTCGTGCGCGGCGGCCTGCTCCGTGCCCGGGGCGTTCTTGCCGGGCGCGGGGGCGGCGCCGTCGGCGGTCGAGCCGGCCGAGGAGCCGCCGGCCGAGCCCGTGTCCGTACGGACCGACTTCGGCGGCACCAGCTCGCCGACCGGAGTCACCTTGCCGGAGGCGGCGAAGCCCCAGTCGAGGAGGCGCGCGGTCTCCTTGTAGACAGCATGCTGCTCTTTCGAGGACGGGTTCATGACGGTGACCAGCAGCACCCGCCCGTTGCGCTCGGCGACGCCGGTGAAGGTGGCGCCCGCGTGCGTGGTGTTGCCGTTCTTGACGCCGGCGATGCCCTGGTAGGCGGGCACGCCGATATCGCCGGTCAGCAGCCGGTTGGTGTTCTGGATCTCGAAGGTCTCGCGCTTCTTGCCGGGCTTCTGCTCGCCGGGGAAGGCGGCGCGGGGGGTGGCCGCGTACTCCCGGAAGTCGGCCTTCTGCATCCCGCTGCGGGCGATGAGCGTGAGGTCGTACGCGGAGGAGACCTGGCCCGGGGCGTCGTAGCCGTCCGGGGAGACGACGTGGGTGTCGAGCGCCTGGAGCTCGGCGGCGTGGTCGTTCATGTCCTGCACGGTCTGCGGGACGCCGTTGTTCATGGCGGCCAGGACGTGGACGGCGTCGTTGCCGGATTTCAGGAAGACGCCGAGCCACAGGTCGTGGACGCTGTAGGTCAGCTTCTCCTTGATCCCGACCAGGCTGGAGCCCGCGCCCATGCCGGCCAGCTCCTCGGCCTTGACCGTGTGGTTCTCGGTCTTGGGGAACTTGGGCAGCAGGGTGTCCGCGAAGAGCATCTTCAGGGTGGAGGCGGGCGCCAGCGGCCAGTGCGCGTTGTGCGCGGCGAGCACCTGCCCGCTCTCGGCGTCGGCGACCATCCACGACCGCGCGCTGAGCTCCTTGGGCAGCACGGGCGCCCCGGGCCCGAGCTGCACCTGCGTCCCGGGCCGGGACAGCAGCGTGCCGCCCACGCTGGACATGGCGGCGGGCGGTTTGGGCTGCTGCTTGTCCTTTTCGTCCGCATGGGCGGGCGACACGGCGAGCAGGGGGAACAGCGCGCTGGCGGCGGTCACCGCCGCGGCGGCCTTCGCGGTCATCTTCGATGCGGACACGATCGAGAACGTACATGCCCGGAAGCGGCTTCCGAACATCGCGGCCCGATTCCCCCGAGCCCGTCCACCCGTCCGCAGGCCCGGGGAGGCGGGCGGTGACGCGGGGACCTGCTTCATCTGGAACACCTTTCGCACGGAGCGACTCCGGCCGCCCCGGACCCCGGACGGCCCCGGGCGCGGCCCCACTCCTCAGAGGGGTCCCGGGCGGTCGAGGTTCCAGGCGTTCCCCCGCCCGGCCGACCGTGCCGCTACTTCCGGCCCGCCCGGACCCCCCGGAGGCCGATCGTGCCGACGACCGTGCCCAGGACGAACGACGTGATCGCGAGGGCGAGGTGGACCCAGAAGTACGCGGTCGGGTCGCCCGCGTCGTCGAAGGCGAGGCCGCTGCCGTCCTTCCAGAGGTTCTTCGCGAAGGTCACCCAGATCACCCAGGACCAGGCGCCGAACGCGAGCAGGAACCAGGAGGCGCGGCGGCTGAGCTTCATCGGGTGTCCTTCGGGGTGGGGTGGCGTGCCCCGCCAGTATCGAACGGGCCTCCGGCGATCTTGTGGGTGGGTCTCGGTATCTTCGGGTCGCGTGGCGTGTGCGCGGGTTCGCGTGTGCGTGGTGGAGGGGTAGCGGACAAGGGGTACGTGGGACGTGGTCGTCGTCTTCCTGCTGGTGCTGGTCGTGGTTCTCGCGTTGCTCGGCGCGGTCCACTGGTATGTGTGGCGGCGCCTCGTGCGCGACCTGACGGCGGCGGGCGGCACCGCCCGCCGGGTCGGCACCGCCCTGGCCGTGGCGCTGCCGCTGCTCTCGCTCGGGGCCCTGGTCTCGGGCCGCGTGGGCGCGCCGTTCCGGCTCCAGCAGATCGTGGCCTGGCCGGGCTTCCTCTGGCTGGCCGTGCTGCTGTATCTGACCCTGGCGCTGGTCGTCACCGAGCCGCTGCGGCCGTTGCTGCGGCGCGTGCTGGCGCGGCGGGGCGAGGGCGGGGCCGGGGCCGAGATCGTGGCCGACGCGGAGCCCGAGGCCCACGCGGGGGCCGGGAGCGCGGTGGCGGCCGGGGCCGCGGCGGCGACGGTCCAGGCACCCGCCGAGGCGCCTGCCCAGGCACCCGCCGATGCACCCGCCCAGGCCCCTGCCCAGGCACCCGCCCCCGCGTCCGTCCCCGACCCCTCCCGCCGCCTCTTCGTCAACCGGATCGTCTCCGGCACCGCCGCCGCCGTCGCGCTCGGGACGGTGGGCGCCGGGACGTACGGGGTGCTGCGCGGGCCCCGGGTGAAGCGGGTCACCGTGCCGCTGGCCAAGCTGCCGCGCGCGGCGCACCGGTACCGGATCGCCGTCGTCTCGGACATCCACCTCGGGCCGATCCTGGGGCGGGCGCACACCCAGCGGATCGTCGACACGATCAACGCCACCCAGCCCGACCTGATCGCCGTCGTAGGCGACCTCGTCGACGGCACCGTCCAGGACCTCGGGCCCGCCGCCGAGCCCCTCGCGCGGCTGCGCGCCAGGGACGGGGCGTTCTTCGTGACGGGCAACCACGAGTACTTCTCGGGCGCCGACGCCTGGGTGGACCACGTCCGCGAGCTCGGGATGCACCCGCTGCGCAACGCCCGCGTCGAGATCGGGGCCGGCTTCGACCTCGCCGGGGTCGACGACGTCGCGGGCGAGAGCGAGGGGCAGGGGCCCGACTTCGCCAAGGCGCTCGGGGACCGGGACCGGGCGCGTACCGCCGTCCTGCTCGCGCACCAGCCGATCGTCATCGACGACGCCGTCGCCCACGGCGTCGACCTCCAGCTCTCCGGCCACACCCACGGCGGCCAGCTCTGGCCCGGCAACTACCTCGCCGAGCTGGCCAATCCGACGGTCGCGGGCCTGGAGCGCTACGGCGACACCCAGCTGTACGTGTCGCGGGGCGCGGGCGCCTGGGGGCCGCCGGTGCGGGTCGGGGCACCCTCGGACATCACCGTCGTGGAGCTGGCCTCGCGGCAGGCGTGAACGGGCGGCCCCAGGGGGGCGGAACGGGACACATGTGACCGAGCGCGCTGTTACGGATACGTACCGCTCCGTCCCTTACTTCCCCCATCCCGGACATATGCGTGCCGTGTGAATGTTTACTCTTCCACTTGTGAAATGCGTGTGATGGGATGACTGCATCGCGGCCGGCCAGGAGCCGCCGCGACAGGGGTGGGAACAAAAAAAGGAAGCACGTCTCATGCGGTCGTCCGTCCGTCTGCGGATTCTGATCACTTGTGGAGTTCTGGTGGCCGCCGGAGTCGGAGGCTGGCAACTCCTGCCGTCCGACGGCGAGCGCACCGCACCGATCACCGTCGGCACCACCGACAAGGTGACCTCACTCGACCCGGCCGGCGCCTACGACGCCGGTTCCTGGGCGATGTACAGCAACGTCTTCCAGTCGCTGCTGACCTTCAAGCCGGGCTTCACGACGCCGGTCCCGGACGCGGCCGAGAGCTGCAAGTTCGTCAACACGAAGCTGACGACGTACCAGTGCGTGGTCCGCGACGACCTGAAGTTCGCCAACGGGCGCAAGATCACCGGCGCCGACGTGCAGTTCTCCTTCGAGCGGATGCTCGGCATCAAGACGGACGTCGGCCCGCAGCCGCTCTTCCCGACGCTGAAGAGCGTCGTGGCCGAGGGCCAGAAGGTCACCTTCAACCTCAGCGGCCGGGACGCCACCTTCCCGCTGAAGCTGGCGACCGGCGCCGGCTCGATCGTCGACCGCTCCGCGTACCCGGCCAAGTCGCTGCGCACGGGCACCACGGTGGACGGCTCGGGGCCGTACGTCCTCAAGGAGTACAAGCCGGGCGAGAGCGCGCGCCTGGAGCCGAACCCGAACTACAAGGGCGCGATCACCAAGACCGGCCGCACGGTCGTCGTGAAGTACTTCAAGGAGTCCGAGCAGCTCGCCGCCGCCTGGAAGGCCCGCGAGATCTCCGTGACGCACCGCCAGATGCCGCCCGCCTTCATCAACTCGTTGAAGGACGCGTCGAAGGACGGCACCCGGATCACCGAGGCGGCCAGCGCCGAGATCCGCAACCTGAACTTCAACGTCCGGCCCGACTCCGTCATGGCGAAGAAGGCGATACGGCAGGCCGTCGCGGCCGTCGTGGACCGCCCGGCCATCACCACCGAGACGTACAAGGGCACGGTCGAGCCGCTCTACTCCCTCATCCCGCAGGGCTTCGTCGGGCACAGCACGGCCTTCTACGACGTCACCCCGGAGCCCGACAAGGCCAAGGCCGCGCGCCTGCTGCGGGCGGCGGACGTGGACACCCCGGTGAAGTTCACCCTGGGCCACAGCAAGGACGCCACCTACGACGCCGAGGCCGCCCAGCTGAAGAAGCAGCTGGAGGACACCGGGCTGTTCGAGGTCGAGGTCGTCGCCGTCGACTGGCAGTCCTTCCAGAAGGCGTACGCCAAGGGCTCCTACGACGCGTACACCGTCGGCTGGCTCCCGGACTTCCCCGACTCGGACAGCTTCACCGCCCCGCTCGTCGGCACCGACAACACCCTGCACAACGCCTTCTCCAACGCGCGGATCGACTCCCTGATCGCCGCCACGCAGCAGTTCAGCGACCGCTCGCGGGCCACCAACGACTTCCGGGACATCCAGGCCGAGGTCGCCAAGGAGGTGCCGCTGGTGCCGCTGTGGCAGAAGAAGGACTACGTGCTGTCCAGCGAGGACGTGACCGGCTCGCAGTTCCTCTCGGACGGCACCGGCATCTGGCGCCTGTGGGAGCTCAGCTGGATCTAGTCGGATCCAGCAGGTACCAGCAGGTACCAGCCGGATCCAGCCGGATCCAGTCGGATCCACGGCACGCGGGGCCCGTCAGGCCCCGGCGATACGGCTCAGGGCCCGTCCACCGGACGGGCCCTGAGCCGTGTCCGTGGAAAAAGATCGCGCTCGTGCGCGACATCCCGCCGCCCCGCGTAGTCAACAGGGTGTGCACGGGAACGCCCGTGCACACGGATCCGGAAGAACGGGCGGGAAGCCATTGGCATCAGCACAGCAGGAGGACGCCTACCTGCGGTTCGTCGCCGAGCGGACACGGGCGCTGTACCGCTCGGCGTACGTCCTCGCGGCCGGCGACACGCACCTCGCCGAGGACCTGGTGCAGGAGACGCTGAGCCGGGTCTACGTGCACTGGAAACGGGTGGCGCGGGCGGACAGCCCGGCGGCCTACGCGCAGACGGTCCTGGTCCGCTCCTTCCTCAGCCTGCGCCGCCGGCGAAGCACCGCCGAGCGCCCGGTGGGCGAGCTGCCCGAGCGCGCCGACTCCGGCCCGGACCCCGCGCTGCGCCTCACCCTCCTCGACGCGATCGGCCGGCTCCCGCCCCGCGACCGGGCGGTGCTCCTGCTGCGCTACTGGGAGGACCGCAGCGTCGAGGAGACCGCGCGGATGCTCCGGCTCAGCAACAGCGCGGTCCGCTCCCAGGGCACCCGGGCCCTCGCCCGTGTGCGCGGACTGCTCGGCGACACCCTCTCCGACCTGGTCCCGCACTGAGGGCACCGGGCGGGTCGATCAAGCCCAGCCCAGCGCTCCCCCCTCCTCCCTCTCCTCCGACTCGACGAAGGTGACTCCACCATGCCGTTCGAAGCAGAACTCAGCCGTGCCCTGGACCGCACCACCGACTCCCTCGACCCCGACCTCACCGCGCTCATGGACGGCGCCGTCGCCCGCGGACGCAGCCGTCGCCGTCGCCGCACCGCCGTCTTCGTCGCGGGGACGGGCGCCTTCGCGGCCGTCACCGCCGCCGCGCTGACCCTTCCCGGCGCGCTCGCCGGGGCCCGGGCCGCGGACTCCGACCTCGCGATGGTCGCCCTCGCCATGCCCCGCTCCGCGATCAGCGGCGACCAGATGGTCCGGGCCCTGGAAGCGACCTTCCCCGGCGGCCGGTTCAGCGAGGTGACCAGGCAGAGCAACGACCCGTCGAACCCGTCCGCCGGGCTCGTCGCCAACGCCGGATTCGTCTACGACGACGGGCACGGCCCCGCGGCGGTCGGCGTCTCTGCGGTGCGGCTCAAGCTGCCGCTCCGCGACGGCGCCGGGCTCGACTGCGAATCCAAGCCCGTGCCCGAGGGGGACAGCTGCGCCCTGAAGGAGCTGCCCAGCTCCGCCGCGCTGCCCGGCGGGGCCCTGCTGATGACGGAGGAGTCCGTGGCCGAGCGCCCGGCGGGCCCCCGCACCGCGCACCGCTGGACGATGACCCTGACCCTCAAGTCGACCGGAGCACAGCTCCAGTTGACGCAGTGGAACAGCCCCGGCGGCGGCACCGGCAGCACCATGCCCGAGAAGACCCGCCCCGCGCCGCCGCTCACCGAGGAGCAGGCCGTGGCCGCGCTCACCGGCCCGACCTGGGCCCCGATCCTGGGGGCCGTCGGCTGACCGGCCGCCCGCGCCGTACCCGTCGGGTCCGCCGTACGCGCCCGGTGCTAGCCGGACTTGGCGGAGCGGCGCGGCTTGCCCGAGGCGGCCATCCCCGCCGCCGTCGGCATCATCTCGGAGAGCAGCTCGTGGGTCTCCTTCACCAGCGGGCGCAGGATCCGGAAGCGGGAGAGCTGGATGGCCCGCGCGGTGACCGGGCAGAGCTTCTCGACGAGACGCCGGCTGTTGGCGGCGCCCTCGGAGCGGTCGTACACCCAGAAGAGGACCAGGCCCATCTGCTGGAGCCACAGCAACTGCGGCAGCGCCTCCGCCAGTTCGGGATCCACCTTCACCGAGGAGCCGGAGATCACCCGCCGGTGCACGTCGATCGCCGCCGCGCGCGGGCCCTCCGACTCGGGGGAGAAGGGGCTGAGCGGGCTGTCCGGGTCGGCGGCGTTCTTGAAGAACTGCGCGGCGAACTCGTGGTACGGGGCGGCGATGTCCAGCCAGCCCAGCAGCACCCCGCGGATCCGCGCCGTCAGGTCCCTCTCGCGGCTGGCCAGGATGTGCTCGACGGCCTCCTGGTGCTCCCGGGCGATCCGGTCGTAGAAGCCCTGGACCAGGTGCTCCTTGGAGGAGAAGTAGTAGTACGCGTTGCCGACGGAGACCCCGGCCTCCTGGGCGATGGCGCGCATGGTCGTCTTGTCGTAACCGCGCTCCTTGAACAGCCGGAGCGCGGTCTCCAGGATGAGCGCGCGGGTCTGTTCGCTCTTGGGCGCCTTGGCGGGCTTCTCCGCCGGAGGCCCGCCCGCGGACGTGCCCTGCTGCTCGTTTCTCGCGTCCGTCACAGGGGGAGCCTAGTCGGCCGGACGGGCCGGGGCGGACGGAGGGTGGCGGCCCGTGACACCCGCTCACGGCGCGGCCCCGGTCGGCCCCTCCGCCCTCCCGGGGCGGGTCGTTCCTCAGCCGCTCCGGAAGCGGCGCACACCCGGCACCAGGCCGGTGCCCAGGCAGCAGCCGGCCACCACGACGGCGGCGGCCAGCAGCGGGACGCCGGGCCCCCAGGCGTCGGCGGCGAGCGGGGCGAGCGCGTAGCCGAGCGGCATCGCGGCGAGCGAGAGCAGCCAGTCGTACGAGGTGACGCGGGCCAGCGCGTGGGCGGGCACGGCCTGTTGGACGGCCGTCTCCCAGACCGGGGTGAGGAAGCCGAGGCCGGCCTGGGCGAGCCCGTACGCGGCGATGACGAGGGGCGCGGGCGCCGCCACCGCGAGCAGGACCAGGGGCAGGGCGTACGTGGCGAGGCCGAGGTTCGCGGCGAGGACCGGGCGGGCGGGGCGGAAGCGGTCGGCGGCGAGCGAGCCGAGGAGCAGGCCGACGGCGCCGACCTGGAGCAGCAGCACCCAGGCGCCCTTGCCGCCGAGCCGGTCGAGGGCGATGGCCGGGCCGAGGGTCATCAGGACGGCGGCGGCGCCGTTCCAGGCGCTGTGGCCGATGAGGCTGGTCCAGTACCAGTCGCGGGTGCGGACCTCGTGCCAGCCCTCCCGGAGGTCGGCGAGCAGGCTGCTGCGGGCGACGGTGACGCGCTCGACGCGGACGGCGGCGAGCAGCGCGGCGCTGAGCGCGAAGGTCGCCGCGTCGAGGACGAAGGCCCAGCCGGGGCCCACGGTCAGGATCAGGGAGCCGGCGAGGGCGGGCCCGGCGACGCGGCTGGCGCTCTGGGCGACGCCCATGGCCGCGTTGGCCCGCTGGAGGGCCTCGGGGGCCACGGTGCCCCGGACGAGCGGCGCGACGGTCGGCATCGCGAAGGCGCCGGCCGCGCCGCCCGCGACCTCGACGGCGGCGATCAGCCAGAGGGTGGGCGAGCCGCTGAGCAGCTCGACGCCGACGAGGAGCTGGGCGGCGCAGCGGACGAGGTCGGCGGTGAGGGCGATGTGCCGGCTGTCGAAGCGGTCGGCGACGACGCCGCCGAGCGGCAGCAGGAGCAGCTTGGGCACCATCGAGCAGGCCAGGACGAGGGCGAGCGCGGAGGCGGAGCCGGTGGCCTCCAGGACGGCGAGGGCGAGGGCGGCGGGGATGGCGGCGTCGCCGAGGAGGGAGAGCGCGCGGCCGGTGAAGAGCAGCCGGAAGGAGCGGGTGCGCAGCGGGTGCGGGGCGGCGGGGGGCGTGGGGGCGGACGGGGGCGCGGCGGTGCGGGGTGAGGGCATGACGAGGAGAGTATTTCGGTACCGAATAATTCGTCAACGAAATACTTTGCCGTGCACGCCCCCTCCGGACCCCCGCCCCGGACGTACGATCACCCCATGGCACCCACCGAGGAACGGCGCGACTGGACCGACGAGCACGTGGCCCGCTGGCAGCCCGTGCTGCCCGAGCTCGACCCGGTCGTCGAGGGCGCGGTCACCCGGATGAAGAAGCTCTCCGTCCACCTGCGCCGGGTGCGGGAGCAGTCGCTGGCCGACTTCGACCTCGAACGCCACGAGTTCGACACCCTGCACAAGCTGGCCGGGCGCGGCGGCAGCGCGGCGCCCTCCGAGCTGGCCCAGGACCTCGACCTCGCGCCCGCCTCCGTCACCGGCCGGCTGGACGCCCTGGAGAAGCGGGGCCTGGTGCGGCGCACCCCGTCCACGAAGGACCGGCGCCGGGTGGTCGTCGAGCTCACCGATCGGGGCCGGGCGACCTGGCTCGGCGCCATGGACGTGCTCGGCCACGAGGAGTACCGCATCCTCGGCGCCCTCAGCGCCGAGGAGCGCGTCCAGCTCAACGACCTGCTCCGGCGCGTCATGCTCGTCGCCGAGGAGCACACGGGCGTCGAGCCCTGGCACGGCTGACTCACATGCTGAGCGACCGCGCGTAGTTCAGCTGGCCCATCACCCAGTGCAGCGTCTCCGGCCCGTGCGCCGGGATCATCGTCGAGTGGTACCGCCCGCCGCTGGTGACGGTGACCTGGATGAAGCCGGTCGTCCGCTTCTCCTTCATCAGCAGGAACAGCAGTCCCAGGAAGCAGAAGACGAAGAACACGACCGCCAGCACGATGCCCGTCGTGGAGATCTTCTCCTCGGTCCGCGACATGTCCATCACGTTCCACGAGGCGCCCTTGAGCGGCATCGGCCCGGCCGGCGTCATGATCTGGTCCCCGACGACGCTGATGTCGCCCAGGACGAGCTGCGGCCCCGGCACCTGCGGCGGCGGAGGGGGCGGCAGCGGCACCCCGGCGGGCAGCGTCGGCTGCTGCGGGTACCCGTAGCCGGGCGCCCCGGCCGGCGGCTGCTGCCCGGGCCCCCACTCGTACTCCCCGGGCTTATAAGGGTTCGGCTCGCTCATCAGTCCCCGTCCTCCACACGCGAAAAAGCCCGCTCCTGCACGTCGCAGCGTACAGAAGCGGGCCCTTCGGCCGAGCGGTGCCCAGGGATCAGAAGCGGCGGGTGATCAGCGCGCGCTTCACTTCCTGGATCGCCTTCGTGACCTCGATGCCACGCGGGCAGGCGTCCGTGCAGTTGAACGTCGTGCGGCAGCGCCACACGCCGTCCTTGTCGTTCAGGATCTCCAGGCGCTGCTCGCCCGCCTCGTCACGCGAGTCGAAGATGAAGCGGTGCGCGTTGACGATCGCGGCCGGACCGAAGTACTGGCCGTCGTTCCAGAAGACCGGGCAGGACGACGTGCACGCGGCGCACAGGATGCACTTGGTGGTGTCGTCGAAGCGCTCGCGGTCCTCGGCGGACTGCAGGCGCTCGCGGGTCGGCTCGTTGCCCTTGGTGACCAGGAACGGCATGACGTCCCGGTACGCCTGGAAGAAGGGCTCCATGTCGACCACGAGGTCCTTCATCACGGTGAGGCCCTTGATGGCCTCGACCGTGATCGGCTTCTCGGGGTTGATGTCCTTGATCAGCGTCTTGCAGGCGAGCCTGTTCTTGCCGTTGATCCGCATCGCGTCCGAACCGCAGATGCCGTGCGCGCACGAGCGGCGGAAGGTCAGCGTGCCGTCCAGATCCCACTTGATCTTGTGAAGGGCGTCGAGCACGCGCTCCTTCGGGTCGATCTCGATCTGGAAGTCCTCCCAGACCGCGGCGTCCGACACCTCGGGGTTGAAGCGGCGGATCCGCATCGTGACCGTGATGTACGGGGAGGCGGCGGACTCCGCCTCGACCTTGTCCAGTACGGGGGTAGCCATCAGTACTTACGCTCCATCGGCTGGTAGCGGGTCGTCACGACCGGCTTGTAGTCGAGGCGGACGGCCTCGGCGCCGTCCTCGCCGACCTCGCGGTACGCCATGGTGTGGCGCATGAAGTTGACGTCGTCGCGGTTCGGGTAGTCCTCGCGGTAGTGACCGCCGCGGGACTCCTTGCGCGCCAGCGCCGAGACGGCCATGACCTCGGCCAGTTCGAGCAGGTTGCCCAGCTCGATGGCCTCCAGCAGGTCCGTGTTGAAGCGCTTGCCCTTGTCCTGGATGGACACGTTCTTGTAGCGCTCGCGCAGCTCGGCGATCTTCTCGACGGCCGTCTTGATGGTCTGCTCCGTGCGGAACACCATCACGTTCGCGTCCATCGTCTCCTGGAGCTCACGGCGCAGGTCGGCGACCCGCTCGTTGCCCGTGGAGTTGCGCAGGTTCTCGATCTGCGCGACGACGAACGCCTCGGGGTCCTCCGGCAGCTCGACGTAGTCGGCCTTGGCGGAGTACTCGGCGGCGGCGATGCCGGACCGCTTGCCGAAGACGTTGATGTCGAGCAGCGAGTTGGTGCCGAGGCGGTTGGCGCCGTGCACGGAGACGCAGGCGACCTCGCCGGCCGCGTACAGGCCCGGGACGACGGTGGTGTTGTCCGACAGGACCTCACCCTCGACGTTGGTCGGGATGCCGCCCATGGCGTAGTGCGCGGTGGGCTGGATCGGGATCGGGTCCGTGTAGGGCTCGATGCCGAGGTAGGTGCGCGCGAACTCCGTGATGTCGGGCAGCTTGGCGTCCAGCTGCTCCGGCGGGAGGTGCGTCAGGTCCAGGTAGACGTGGTCGCCCTCGGGACCGCAGCCGCGGCCCTCGCGGATCTCCGTGTAGATGGAGCGGGAGACGACGTCACGGGACGCGAGGTCCTTCATGACCGGCGCGTACTTCTCCATGAAGCGCTCGCCGTCCTTGTTGCGCAGGATGCCGCCCTCACCGCGGGCGCCCTCCGTGAGCAGAATGCCCATGCGCCAGATGCCCGTCGGGTGGAACTGGAAGAACTCCATGTCCTCCAGCGGCAGCCCGCGGCGGTAGCACGCGGCCTGGCCGTCACCGGTCAGGGTGTGGGCGTTGGACGTCACCTTGAAGAACTTGCCGGTGCCGCCGGACGCGTAGATCACGGCCTTCGCCTGGAAGACGTGGATCTCGCCGGTGGCCAGCTCGTAGGCGACCACACCGGCGGAGTGCTTGACCCCGTCGACCTCGACGATGAGCTGGTCCAGGACGTAGAACTCGTTGAAGAACTCCACGCCCTCCTTGACGCAGTTCTGGTACAGCGTCTGGAGGATCATGTGGCCGGTGCGGTCCGCGGCGTAGCAGGACCGGCGGACCGGGGCCTCGCCGTGGTTGCGCGAGTGGCCGCCGAAGCGGCGCTGGTCGATGGTGCCGTTCGGGGTGCGGTTGAACGGCAGGCCCATCTTCTCCAGGTCGAGGACGGCGTCGATGGCCTCCTTCGCCAGGATCTCGGCGGCGTCCTGGTCGACCAGGTAGTCACCGCCCTTGACCGTGTCGAAGGTGTGCCACTCCCAGTTGTCCTCCTCCACGTTGGCCAGCGCGGCGGCCATGCCGCCCTGCGCGGCGCCCGTGTGGGAGCGGGTGGGGTAGAGCTTCGTCAGCACGGCGGTGCGGCTGCGCTTCGTCGCCTCGATGGCGGCGCGCATGCCGGCGCCGCCGGCGCCGACGATGACGGTGTCGTACTTGTGGATCTTCATGACGTGGTTACCTCAGCCCCGTGCCTAGCGGATGTTCGGGTCGAAGGTGAAGATCACCAGCGTGCCCAGAAGGATGGTGAACACCGTGGCGGTGTACAGCAGGCCCTTGAGCCACAGGCGCGTGTTGGCGCGCTCCGCGTAGTCGTTGATGACCGTGCGGAGGCCGTTGGCGCCGTGCAGCATCGCCAGCCACAGCATCAGCAGGTCCCAGACCTGCCAGAACGGGGACGCCCAGCGGCCGGCCACGAAGGCGAAGCCGATCTTGGAGACGCCGCCGTCCAGGAAGAGCTGGATCAGCAGGTGGCCGAGGACCAGGACGACGAGGACCACGCCCGAGAGGCGCATGAAGAGCCACGCGGCCATCTCGAAGTTGCCGCGCGTCGCCTTCGGGGTCTTGCCCGTGCGCTTGCGGGGGGCCTCGATGTACGGGGCCGGGTTGTCCACGTCGTAGGCAGCGCCCTCGACGGGACCGATGGCGGAAGTGGTGTCAGCAGACATGTCTGAAGTCAGCTCCCGAACAGTTCACGTGCGGCGTGGCCGAGGACGGGGTACAGGGAGCCCGCCATCAGCACGACCCAGATGCCCACGACGGTCCAGAGCATCTGCTTCTGGTAGCGCGGGCCCTTGGACCAGAAGTCCACGGCGATGACACGGAGACCGTTCAGCGCGTGGAAGAGGATGGCGGCGACGAGGCCGTACTCGAGGAGTGCGACGATCGGCGTCTTGTACGTCGCCACGACATCGTCGTACGCCTCGGGGGAGACGCGGACGAGAGCGGTGTCAAGGACGTGTACGAACAGGAAGAAGAAGATGAGGACGCCGGTGACTCGATGAGCCACCCAGGACCACATTCCTTCCCGGCCGCGGTACAGCGTTCCAGCCGGCACGGAAAAACCCTCCGGGAGCGGGGATCGGGGCCGGCCGGCTTCTCTGTCGGTCTGGCCCGGCCGGGTACGGTCCACCGGCCCCGGTCATCGTAGCGACGACTTGTCGGTTCGCTCGCGCGGGGTCCGTAGGTGTGATCAAACAGGCACGGACGGACTATCAGCGGAGCCCGAATCGCCGCATTTCGGATGCTTACGGGGGAGACGCGGGGCGTTCGCGGACGAACTCACCCTCCGGCGACCGAACGGGTGAGCCGGGTGCGGGCGAGCCGGCGCAGTTCCTCGGCGGCGACGGCCCGCTCCTCCTCCCTTTCGTTGCCGAGACGTGACCGGATCCCGGCGAGGACGCGGTCGAGCCGCTCGCCGGCGGGGACCCCGTCCAGGCTGATCACGAACGCGTGCCCGAAGCCGCTCTCGTACGCGGCGTGCGCGGCCCGCAGCGCCGTCCGCGCGGCGGGCGGGGCGTCCGGGGGCGGCAGCGCCGGGGTCTCGTGGCCGAGCGCCTCGTCCAGATCGGCCACCGCCAGGTCGTAGCCGGCCTCGTCGGCGGCGGCGAGCAGCGCGTCGAGCGTCGGGTACGGGCGGTGCGCGGCCACCCGTTCGGCCCAGCGGCGGCTGCCGCAGCAGCGCAGCAGCAGACCCTCCGCGAGGGCGTGCGGGGCCGCGTTGAAGCCGGGGAGCCCGGCGGGGTGCCAGTGGCGCGCCGCCTGGGCAGGCATGGCGGGGGAGCCCAGGGTCCGGGAGGGTGCGTGAGTGTCGCTGGGAATGGTCAGCGGTGACTCCGGGAACGGGGGTGAGGGGGGTGAAGGTGAAGGGCGTGAAGGCGTGACGAGAAGGCGTCACGGGGAATCCACGGGCTTGGGAAAGCTTAGGGAAAGCCGTGGGGTGGATGTGACGCCACGCTATCGACGGGAAGGGGGAAGTGTCCGACGGATGCGCGAATTTCACCTGGACGAGTGGTTTCGGCTCAGGCGGTGACAGAAGGTCCGAGATGCCGAGAATCACGTGGTGAGGGAGGATTCCGAGTGATGCGGTACTCCATACGAGGGCCCCTCAGGGGCCCCGCACTCCTGGCGGCCACGCTGGCCCTGGCCACCGTGACGGCCTGCTCGGGCGGTTCCGGCGGCGGCCCGCCCAGCGCCTCCGGCACGGGCGGCACGGCCGCCGCCCCCACGACGGCCTCCGCGGCCCCGCCGCCCCCGCCGCCGAGCCCGACCCCCACCCCCACGCGGAGCTATCCGCTCTCCACCGCCCCCCTCACCATCCCCGCCGTCGCCTCCCACCGGGCGGCCCGCGGCCCCGGCTGGAAGCCCGGCCCCGACACCGGCGTCGTCGTCGCCGCGAAGGACGAGGCCGCCCTCGCCGACGAGGCCCGGCTGCTCGCGGGCGAGCTGCGGATCCCGTACCGGGGCACCGCCGCCGCCCGCCCCGGCGACGTCTCCCTCGCGCTCGGCGGGCAGGGCGGCGCCGAGTCGTACACCCTCGCCGTCCAGGGCGGCGGGGTCCGGATCACCGGGCCGGGCGAGGCCGGGGTCTTCTACGGCACCCGCACCCTCAAGCAGTCCGTCCGGGCCACCGGGGCGATACCCGAGGGCGTGATCGACGACGCCCCGGCGAAGCCGCGCCGGGGGCTGATGGTCGACATCGCCCGCAAGTACTTCGACGCGGCCTGGATCGAGGCCCGCGTCCGCGAGATGGCCGACCTCAAGCTGAACGAGCTGGGCCTGCACTTCTCCGACGACCAGGGCTTCCGCATCGCCTCCGACAGCCACCCCGAGATCGTCTCCGCCCAGCACCTGAGCAAGGCCGAGGTGCGCCGGATCGTGGACCTCGCGGCGAGCCTGCACATCGCCGTCGTCCCCGAGATCGACTCGCCCGGACACCTGGGCGCGGTCATCGCCGCCCACCCCGACCTCCAGCTCGTCAGCGCCACCGGCCGCGCCCCGCGCGGGGCGGTGGACATCTCGAAGCCCGCCTCCGCGAAGCTCGTGGACGAGCTGCTGCGCGAGTACACCGGCCTCTTCCCGGGCGCGTACTGGCACCTCGGCGCCGACGAGTACGTGGCCCTGATGGCGAAGAACCCCGAGGCGACCTACCCCCAACTCGCACGGGCGGCGACCGCGGCCTACGGCGCCTCGGGCCGGGTCCAGGACCTCGCCACCGGCTGGCTGAACGCCCGCGCGGCCGTGGTCCGGCCGACCGGCAAGGCCCTGCGCGCCTGGAACGACGGCTTCTTCGCGGGCGGCGTGACCAGCGCCGACAAGGACCTCCAGGTCGCCTACTGGACCGGCAAGGAGATCGGCGCCCGGCCGCCCCTCGCGTACCTGAGCGCGGGCCGCAAGGTGCTCAACTACAACGACGAGTACCTCTACTACGTCCTCGGGCAGCCCAACGACTTCACGTACCCGACCGGCCGCCGCATCTACGAGCAGTGGACCCCGCTCGTCCTGCGCGGCACCGCGCCCGTGCCCGCCCGCTACGACCCGCAGATCCTCGGCGGCAGCTTCGCCGTCTGGTGCGACCTGGCGAACGCGCAGACCCAGGCGCAGGTCGCCGACGGCATCCGGATGCCGCTGACGGCCACCGCGCAGAAGCTGTGGGACTCCAGGAAGCCGACGCTGACCTGGGACCGCTTCCGGACGCTGGCGGGGCAGGTGCGCTGAGGCGGCCCGGGCCTCCCCAGCCGGTGCCGACCGGGGCGACCAGGCGCTATTCCCATGGACGCCGGTCTTCCCGGTCGCGTACGGTCCACCCGCCGCGGCCGTCCGGCCGCGCCGGCGCCTCGGGGAGGGGCGCCGCACGTCCCTGGGGGGATCCGTCTTCACCATGCTCCGCAATCCCAACGGCCTGTCCTATGCCGTCGTCTCGCTGCTCGGCCTGACGGTCGTCGCGAACATCTTCAGCCTCTTCGCCACCGGCGCCATGCGCGGCGAGCTCACCGGCTCCCTCGCGGACCACCCCGACCCGGTCGGGTACGCGGGGACGCTGGCCGCGGCCGCGGTCTGGACGGCGCAGAACCTGCTGCTCGTCGCCACCGGCGTGGTCTTCATCGTCTGGATGTTCCGGATCCGGGGCAACGCGGAGGTCTGGGCGCCCGACCTCCAGCGCCGCGCCAAGGGCTGGATGATCGCGGGCTGGGTCGTCCCGATCGTCTTCTTCTGGTTCCCGCGCGCCCTGATCGTGGACATCTGGCGGGCGTCCCGCGCCGAGCCGTACGGCGCCGACCGCGGCGGCGAGCTCGTCCTGGTCAACTTCTGGTGGCTGGCCTTCCTCGCCACGGTGATCTCGTCCCGGGCCGGCTTCACGGTCTTCAACAGGGCCGACTCGGTGCCCGAACTCGTGGAGGGCACGGGCTGGACCATGGTCAGCGACGCGCTCGGCATCGTCGCCGCCGTCCTCGCGATCCTGCTCGTCCGTCGTCTGACCTCTATGCAGCACCGGAAGGCCACTGGCATGATTCCGGCCGCGCAGTGACGGAAAAGTGACGGATTCACACCGCACGGCGCAGTAGTGGAAGTACTGCGTCCGCATCGGGTGGCGAGGAGGCGTCCATGACGTCCGCGACGAGCACGGGTCTGCTGGAACTGCTGGAACTGATCGAGCGGGCCGACGAGCGGGGCCTGGCCGCCGCCGGCCTCGCCTGCCTCGACCGGTGCCTGCCGCTGCTCGCGCCCGAGGGCGCCGACGCGCTGCGGCCGGTGTGGGCCGCGGTCGCGCGCGGCGACGGCGGGGCCTGGGGCGAGGCCGTCGGCACCGCCCGCGCGGAGCTGGCCGCCACCGGCACCGGCGGCGACGAGGCCGCCGGGCTGGTGCGCGGGATGCTCGACACCGCCCCCGCCGAGTGGGCCGGGGCCCCGCTGCGGGAGTGGGCCGGGCGCTGCTCCGACACCGCGCTGGCCGTGCACGGGCGGTACGACGCGGCCGAGGGCGGTCCGCTGTACGCGGGCGAACTCCGCCGCCAGCAGGCCGTACTGGAGTCCGCCGCGCACGGCCCGACGGGGCTGCGCCGGGCCCGGGAGCTGTCGGCCGAGGGCGGCCGGGTGCTGCGGGCGGTCGTCTCGCGCCGGGCCCGTACCGCCTGAGACCGGTGGGGCCGGCTCAGGACTCCTGGTCCGGCTCCTCGATCCGCAGGGAGGAGATCGCCTCGGTGATCTCCCGCTCGGCGAGGGCCTTGTCGAGGCCGAGACCGGCGAGCGGGCCCTTGCCGTCCTCGAACTCCAGCAGCGCCAGCAGGATGTGCTCGGTGCCGACGTAGTCGTGGCCGAGCCGCAGGGCCTCCCGGAACGTGAGCTCCAGGACCTTCTTGGCCTCGGCGTCGAACGGGACGAGCGCGGGCCGCTCCTCCGCCGCCGGGGGCAGCGTCGGGGTCAGCGCGGCGCGCAGCGCCTCCGGGGTGACGCCGCGCCGGGTGATCCAGACGGCGGCGAGGCCCTCGGGCTCGGTCAGCAGGCCGAGCGTCAGGTGGGCGGGGGTGATCCGGTCGTTGTGGGCCTGGTGGGCCTCGTTCTGGGAGCCCACGACGACGTTCCGGGCGCGGGGCGTGAAGCGGCCGAAGCCCGCGTTCGGGTCCAGCTTCGCCGCGTCGCCCTCCTTGTCGTCCTTGGGGACGAAGCGCTTCTGGGCGGCCTGCCGGGTGACGCCCATGCTCTTGCCGATGTCGGTCCAGGAGGCGCCCGCGCGCCGGGCCTGGTCCACGAAGTGGCCGATGAGGTGGTCGGCGACCTCGCCGAGGTGGTCCGCCGCGATGACCGCTCCGGAGAGCTGGTCGAGGGCGTCGGGGTGGGACTTCTTGATCGCCGCGATCAGGTCGTCGAGACGCACGGGGTTGTTCACGCCGAGTGGATTCGTCATGAGTGCAACCCTAGGTTGACAGTCGTGAGGTGTCAACGGAGGGTTGACAGTCGGCGGATAGAGGGAAGCGGGCAAAGCGGGCGGGCAATGAAAAAGGGCCCGAAAACGGGCCCCGGAAAAGGGAAGACGACCGGGGCCGCCACCCCCCACAGGAGAGGCCCCGGTCGTCGTCCGCGGAGCCGCAGCACGGCCCCGTACTCCTAACAGCGCCGTGCCCGCGATTTCTGTCACACCCGGATCGCCCGCTCGGGCGGACAAGTTGCACGTTGGACAAAGAAGCGGTCCCGCGTGGACGCGGCGCCCGAACAGGACGTAGCGTTCTGCTGCGCCCCGTGCGGCGTGGCGGCGCCGACCAGCCGCGATGGCGCGACGACGGACAGGTGTGGGGAGTGCTGGGGGACGACGCGGAGCTGACCGCCGCAGTGCTCGCCGCGCAGGACGGGGACGAGGACGCCTTCCGTACGGTCTACCGCGCGGTGCACCCCCGGCTGCTGGGCTACATACGCACCCTCGTCGGCGAGGCCGACGCCGAGGACGTCGCCTCCGAGAGCTGGCTCCAGATATCCCGCGACCTCGACCGCTTCGCCGGGGACGCCGACCGCTTCCGCGGCTGGGCCGCCCGGATCGCCCGCAACCGCGCCCTCGACCACATCAGGATGCGCGGCCGTCGCCCCGCGATAGGCGGCGACGAGACCGAACTGACCGACAAACCCGCCGACTCCGACACCGCGGGCGAGGCACTGGAAGCCCTGGCCACCGGCCGCACCATGCACCTCATCGCCCAGCTCCCGCAGGACCAGGCCGAGGCCGTCGTCCTGCGCGTCGTCGTCGGACTGGACGCCAAGGGCGCCGCCGACACCCTCGGCAAGCGCCCCGGCGCCGTCCGCACCGCCGCCCACCGCGGCCTCAAGAAGCTCGCCGAACTCCTCGGCGCCGCCGGTCCGGCGGGCCCGGAGGACGCCGAGGACCCCGACGCGGATCCCGCCGCCCCGCTGGACGCCGTACCTCCGCAGCGCGGCCGTCGCCCGGGGGCCGCGGCCCCCGGCGGTGTGACGCAATCGCGCGCGCGGACGCAGAAGGACATGTGATGGCCGAGGAGCGGTACCAGTGGCTCGACCAGGAGGCCGCGGAGCGGTTGCTGCGCGGCGAGCCGGTCGACCCCACCCTCGACCCGGAGTCCCGCGCGCGGGCCGAACGCCTCGCGCGCGCCCTGGGCGCGGCCCGCACCCCCGTCGCCGCCCCCGGGCCCGACGGCGAACTCCCCGGTGAGGCCGCCGCCCTGGCCGCCTTCCGGAAGGCCGCCGCCGAACGCGCCGCCGAGGCCGCCGCGGCCGGGTACGCCGCACCGGCCGCGCCGGGACCCGCGCCCGAGCTCGGCCCCGTACGCCTCGCGCCGGCCCCGCCGCGCCCCCGCTGGGGCCGCTCCCTGCGCTACGGGCTGGCCGCCGCGCTCGCCGCCGCCACCGTCGGCGGGGTCGCCGTCGCCGCCGGTACGGGGATGCTGCCGCTGACCGGCGAACCCGCGCCCGCCCGCTCGGTCACCGCCGTCGGCACCCCCGGCGACGCGGGCGCCACCGGCCCCGGCCCGACGACCGGCGGCACGGGCTCAGCGATCCCGACCGTGCCCCTGGAGCGCGGCGGCACGGACGGCCCCGGCGTCACCGGCGGCACGGCGAGCGCCACGGCGGGCACCGGCGACGGCGGCACCGACGGCGCCGGCACCGCCGGAACCGGAGCCTCCCCGTCCCCCGGCACGGTCGACGCGACCGGCGGCGAGAACGGCGAGCGGACCAGGACGCTGAGGGCCTGCCAGGAATTCGTAGAGGGCCGGCTGGCCGAGAGCGGCCGCCGCAAGCTGCTCGGCGCGCTGCGCAGCGGCGAGACCGTCAAGGGCTACTGCGCCCGGGTCCTCTCCGGCCTGCCCACCCCCGGCGCGACCTCCACCGGCCGCGCCCCCTCGGAGAACGGCAAGGGCAAGGGCAACGGCAACGGCGGCTCGCACGGCGGCGACTCGGACGACGACAAGGGCGACCGAGGCGACGGCCACCACCAGGGCGGCCCGGGGAAGCCGGGAGGGAAGCCGACGGCGAAGCCGACCGGAAAGCCGGGCGGAAAGCCGACCGGCAAGCCCGGCAAACAGCCCGACCGGCCCGCCCAGCACCCGGTCCGGGACCGCGCGCACTCCTCGGTGTGACACTTTTCGACCCGTCGGCGCAGTACTGAATGAGCCGACTGGTCATCGGCGAGCGCGGCGAGCCGGGGTTCCCCCCGTACCTTCGGCTCAGCGCACCCGGCGCGGGTGGGACACGTTCCCCCGGTCCCACCCGCGCCCCTTCACCCCTCACGCCTCAGGGCTCACGGCTCTCGCCGGAACGGCGCGCCTACCAGTGCACGACGACCTTGTCACCCGGCTTCACCTGGTCGAACAGCTCCGAGAGCTTCGCCTTGTCGCGGACGTTGACGCAGCCGTGCGAGGCGCCGGCGTAGCCGCGGGCGGCGAAGTCCGCCGAGTAGTGGACGGCCTGGCCGCGGCTGAAGAACATCGCGTACGGCATGGGCGTGTGGTAGATCGTCGAGGTCCACTCGCGCGCCTTCCACTCGACCTTGAACAGGCCCTCGCGGGTCGGCGTGTTCTCCGAGCCGAAGCGCACGTCCATCGACGACACGACCTTGCCGTCGATCATCCAGGCCAGCGTCCGGCTCTCCTTGCTGATGCACAGCACCCGCCCGGTCATGCAGCGCGGGTCCGGGGTGTCGAGCTGGTTGGTGGTGGCCGGCTTGAGCTCGTCGGCGGTCGGCTTGTGCGTCAGGCCGAGCAGCCGCTGCCAGGTCGTCTCGTCGACGGAGCCGGTCTGCGGCAGCTCCCGCTTCTTCTGGAAGGACTTCACCGCGCCCGCGGTCATCGTCCCGTAGAAGCCGGTGGGCGCCCGGTCGAAGTAGCCCGCCTGCCGCAGCCGCGCCTGGAGTTCGCGCACCTGCTCGTTCTCGTCGCCGTCGCCCATCAGCGCCTTGGGCGCGGACGAGGCCGAGGGGGCGGGCTTGTCGTCCGAGGACGGGCTCGCGGAGGCGGTCACGGGAGCGGTCGTCGCGGTCGCGGTCGCGGACGCGCCGCCGGACCCGCCGGACCCGGCGGACCCGCCCGTCCCGCCCGTACCCCCGGCTCCGACGGCCTGCGGGCCGCACCCCGCGAGGAAGGCGACGGCTGCCGCGCCCAGGACCACTCTGCGTATGACGGACGTGCGCTTCATTCGATGTCCCCCGGGAAAAGTCGTGTGTATCGCAAGGGATGATTCCCGGCCGCGCGCGGTTGCGCACGTGACCGAATCGAGACGGGCATCCTGGGAGCGAGGGTTGTACGGCGGTGAGCGAACGGGAGGCACACCACATGGCGCGCGAGTCGGAGTCGGGGCTGCCCATCGAGCCGGTCTACGGGCCGGACACCCTGGCGGGCTGGGATCCCGCCGAGAAGCTGGGGGAGCCCGGCGGGTATCCCTTCACCCGGGGGGTGTACCCGACGATGTACACGGAGCGGCCGTGGACCATGCGCCAGTACGCGGGCTTCGGCACCGCCGCCGAGTCCAACGCGCGCTACAAGCAGCTCATCGCCAACGGCACCACAGGGCTTTCGGTCGCCTTCGACCTGCCCACCCAGATGGGCCACGACTCCGACGCGCCGCTCGCCCACGGCGAGGTCGGCAAGGTCGGGGTCGCCATCGACTCGCTCGACGACATGCGGGTCCTGTTCGACGGCATCCCGCTCGACCGGGTCTCCACCTCGATGACCATCAACGCGCCCGCCGCGCCGCTGCTCCTGCTCTACCAGCTCGTCGCCGAGGAGCAGGGCGTCCCGGCCGACCGGCTCACCGGCACCGTCCAGAACGACGTGCTCAAGGAGTACATCGCCCGCGGCACGTACATCTTCCCGCCCAAGCCCTCGCTGCGGCTGATCGCCGACGTCTTCCGGTACTGCAGGGCCGAGATCCCGAGGTGGAACACCATCTCGATCTCCGGCTACCACATGGCGGAGGCGGGGGCCACGCCCGCGCAGGAGATCGCCTTCACGCTCGCCGACGGCATCGCGTACGTCCGCACCGCCGTCGCCGCGGGCATGGACGTGGACGACTTCGCGCCCCGCCTCTCCTTCTTCTTCGTCGCCCGTACGACGCTCCTGGAGGAGGTCGCCAAGTTCCGCGCCGCCCGCCGGATCTGGGCCCGGGTGATGCGGGAGGAGTTCGGCGCGCGGAACCCCAGGTCGCTGATGCTGCGCTTCCACACGCAGACCGCCGGTGTGCAGCTCACCGCGCAGCAGCCCGAGGTCAACCTGGTCCGGGTCGCCGTCCAGGGCCTGGCCGCGGTCCTCGGCGGCACCCAGTCGCTGCACACCAACTCCTTCGACGAGGCCATCGCCCTGCCGACGGACAAGTCGGCCCGCCTGGCCCTGCGCACCCAGCAGGTCCTCGCGTACGAGACCGACGTCACCGCCACCGTCGACCCCTTCGCCGGCTCCTACGTGGTCGAGCGGATGACGGACGACGTGGAGGGCGCCGCGCGGGAACTGATGGCGCGGATCGAGGACATGGGCGGGGCGGTCGGGGCGATCGAGCGCGGCTTCCAGAAGGGCGAGATCGAGCGCTCGGCGTACCGGATCGCGCAGGAGACCGACAGCGGCGACCGGGTCGTCGTCGGCGTCAACCGCTTCACCGTCGACGTCGAGGAGCCCTACGAGCCGCTGCGGGTCGACCCGGCGATCGAGGCGCGGCAGGCCGCCCGCCTCGCCCGGCTGCGCGCCGAGCGGGACCGGCCGGCGGTGGACGCGGCCCTGGCCGGACTGCGGAAGGCGGCCGAGGGCACGGACAACGTGCTCCCGCCGATGAAGCAGGCCCTCAAGGCACGGGCGACGGTCGGCGAGGTCTGCGACACGCTCCGCGCGGTCTGGGGCACCTATGTCCCCACCGACGCGTTCTGACCTCCCGGTCTTCTGATCTTCCGCGATACGAAACCCCTGGACGGATCCTCGTACCCGTGTGCGAGGATCCGCCTCATGCTGGGTGTCACCGATCTACCGACCTACCTCGCGGGACTCGTCCTCATCATCCTTCTCCCGGGGCCGAACTCGCTGTACGTGCTGTCCGTGGCCGCCCGCAAGGGCACCCGGACCGGCTACCGGGCCGCCGCCGGGGTCTTCACCGGCGACGCGGTCCTCATGACCCTCGCCGCCCTCGGCGCGGCCTCCCTGCTCCAGACCACCCCCCTGCTCTTCATGATCGTGAAGTACGCGGGCGCCGCCTATCTGGCCTGGATGGCGTACGGGATGCTGCGCTCCGCCCTCGCGATGTGGCGGGCCCGGCACGAGACCGCCGCCGAGGCGGACGCCGCCGAGCCGGAGACGGGCCCGGTGGAGCACCCGTACCGGCGGGCGCTGGTCATCAGCCTCCTCAACCCCAAGGCGATCCTCTTCCTGATCTCCTTCTTCGTGCAGTTCGTGGACCCGTCCTACGCCTACCCGGCGCTGTCCTTCCTGGTCCTGGGCGCCCTGCTGCAGTTCGGCAGCTTCCTCTACCTGACCACGCTGATCTTCGGCGGCACCCGCCTGGCCGCCGCCTTCCGCCGCCGCAAGCGCCTCTCGGCCGGCGCCACGACGGCCGCCGGCGCCCTCTTCCTCGGCTTCGCGGTGAAGCTCTCGACCGCGGGCGCGTGACGGCCGCTTGACCCTCACACCGTGTGAGGCCGTTCCGTAGGGGGCGTCATGTTCACCATCGGAGACTTCGCCCGGCACGGGCGGGTGTCGGTCCGGATGCTGCGTCATTACGACGCCATCGGGCTGCTGCGCCCGGCCCGGGTCGACCCGCACAGCGGCTACCGCTTCTACGAGGCGGCCCAGCTCGCCCGGCTCAACCGCGTCATCGCGCTCAAGGACCTCGGCTTCACGCTCGACCAGGTGCAGTCGATCCTGGACGAGCAGGTGGGCGCCGAGGAGCTGCGCGGGATGCTGCGGCTGCGGCGGGCCGAGCTGGAGGAGGCGCTGGAGCGGTCCAGGGCGCTGCTCGCCCAGGTCGGCGCGAGGCTCCGAGCCATCGAGAGCGAGGGACGCATGTCCACGCAGGACGTCGTCGTCAAGAAGATCCCGGCCGTGCGGATCGCGGAGCTGAGCGGGATCGCGGCCAGTTTCGGGCCGGAGCACATCACGCCGGTCATCAGCCCGCTGTACGAGGAGCTGTGCGGGCGGCTGGAGAGCGCCGGGATCACCGGGTGGGGGCCCGGCATCGCGTACTACGAGGACGCCGGGCGCGGCGACGGCTCGGTCCTCGTGCACGCCGGGATGACGGTGCCCGAGGGCACCGCCGTCGAGGGCCTGGAGGTGCTGGTACTGCCCGGCATCGAGGAGGCGGCCACCATCGTGCACCGGGGTCCGATGGAGGCCCTGCTGCCGACCGCGCAGACCCTGGCGAGCTGGATCGAGGCCAACGGCTACACCTCCACCGGCTACGCCCGGGAGCTCTACCTGGAGGTCCCGGAGGACAAGGCGAAGTGGGTCACCGAGTTCCAGGAGCCGGTGACCCGGGGCTGAGCTCCGAGGGCCTGTCGTCACACTCGCGTCGTCGCCCGGAGGGCGGCCTCGCGGCGTCAGGTGCGTGCTCTCGGCGTGCCGGGCGCACGCCCTCGTACTGGACGT
>NZ_JBEZHM010000084.1:0-25070 GCF_040650575.1 Streptomyces sp. NPDC048659
GACCTCATCGAGGCGGACGGCTTCCTTCGTCGTCTGCAATGCCCCACACGGCAGATCCGTGCGGGGCATCAGCAGGCTGAGTCTCCTGGCCTCCGGAGCCGCGACGCGCCGTCACTACGTGACGGACAGTGGCTGCGGGGCTCCGCCCCGCGGGGCGCCGAAGGTGGCCCGGTCGTGACGGAACGTCACGGCGAATGCTGCTTAGGGGTGCCATCGACGGATTTTGGTCGGTGCGGTCGGTGCGGTCGGTGCACCGCAGGTCAGAGGGGGTGCAAGCCGCACCGACCATGGTCGGTGCGGGTCGGTGCGGGGTCGGTGCAGGTCGGTGCGCGGTCGGTGCGGGGGTGCCGGCCACGCTCCGCGCGGCCTCTGCCCTGGCCAACGCTCACAGTGTGTAGGCGCGGTGAACGGGCGTCAAGAGGGGTGCGGGGGCCGGTGATTGTCACGGTACGTGATCCGACCCGGTCCGGGCAAGTGGTCTACACCACGAGGGGAATTGTTGAAAAGGATAGCGGCCCGAAAGGGCCCGCGCAAGCAGAAGTGGCCGACGCGGTTATTCCCGCGCCGACCACTTCCACCCGTTTATTGCTGTGATGCCCGCTGAACCTGGGATTAAGCGCCGATTACGCGGAGAATCCCACGGCGCTCACGTAGTGGTATTCGCCCCAGTCGGTGCCGATGTCCATGAGCCAGTCGCACCATTCGTCTTCCAGGCCGTCCATGTCGTCCTCGGCCCAGCACGCCACGATTTCATCCCAGCGCCGAATGTTCAGGGACCGGTGCGTGATATCGCGCTGACGTGAGGCACGCACCCCGGACTGATCCAGCGGCGAGAGTTCCACGCGGGTGCCGCCATTGGCATTGAGCCGCTTAAGGAGGTCCTTGGAGATGTTCCGGCGCCGGTAGTCCCAATAGGCGTCGTCAATCTTGTTCAGGTTGGCCCTGTTGGGCGTCTGCGTCTCTGCCAGCCACCCGATGAGGGTGCGGACGCTGACGGAGATCCCGGCGCGCTCCATGGCCTCGTAGCCGCCCGGGGAGGCGGTGAGGTAGCGGAGGCGGGCGGCCAGGCCGCGCTCGCTGTCCACGGGGGATGCGATGCCGGCGGCCAGGATGTCGAGCTGGATGGCGACGGCCAAGCTGGACTTGAGGCCGCGGGCGCCGTACTTGCCGAAGTCGTGAACCCTGCCCGGCATTACTCACCCTCCCCGATCTCGTATTCGTCCTTCACCTTCACCTGGGAAACTCCCCGGCCCTCGGGAAAGACCTGCTGCCAGTCACCGACCACGTGCAATTCGTCGGTGCCCGCCATCTTAACAATCGTCAGCCCGGAATTGTGGGCCTTCATTGCCTTCATCCAGAGGTTCGAGAAAGCCTGAGACCGGATGATGTGCATCCAGTCCGGGCGCCGGATGTCGTGATTGGCGTTCGACTCACCGATGGTGGAAACGAACTTGGAGTACATCGACTTCACGTATTCCAGGGTCACTTCGTCGCCGGAAGCGATAGCGGCCTCTCGCGCGTCCCGCAGAGTGCGCCGGAACTTCTCCAGAAGATTCTCGCTCGCGCCCGAGGTGTACGACTCGTGGATAGCCGGAGCCTCACACAGCCGACCGTACTTCTCCGTCGAAAGGCGGAGCAGCAGACGCAGCGTCGCTTCGGTAATCCAAACCTGGCCCGGTTCCTCACGGTCGCCGAGGGGGTTGGGAAGCTCCGGGTGATTCCACTCCGGCGGAGTCACGAGGTGAACTCCGGAACGGCGCGGATTGTGCTCACCATCGGTGCTGTGCTGCAACGCGCCAATCGGCAGATGCGTCTTGAGCGCGGAGAGGTAGGCGCCGTTCATATCCAGCGCAGTAACCGTCTGACGGGGGCCCTTGCGAATCAGGTCCTTGCGGATGAACTTCGGCCGGGCTTCCCAGATCTGGTCAGAGCCCTTGGACGAGGTCTTCTTGAGGACGTCGAGCATGGGCAGGTACGAGGTGTGCTCGTACCGGGCGCCCGTGCGGCAGACGTCCAGCAGCTTCATGGCGTCCGGGATGGCGCGCTTCACCAGAGCCGCGGTGGCCGCCTCGACGTCCCCGCCGTGCGCCCCCAGAGCGTCGCTCACGGCGTGACCGATGAGGTCCGGGACTTCGGCCGGCGCCTGCACCGGACGGCGCTCCTCACGCTGCCCAGGCACCGCCGTGCCTTCCTGCTGCTGGGCTGCAAGGTTCCTGGGATCCTTCGATCCCTCGTTCCTGGGATCCTTCGGCATCCCGAGGTCGGCCGCCTCCAGCAGGGCCTGGAAGGTGCCCTGCTGGCGATCGGTCACGCCATCGGTCACGTCGGTCACGCCATCGGTCACCCGGTCCTGGCCATCGGTCACGCCCTGGCCGCCGGGCTCCTGCTGCTCCTGGTCCTCGTCTTCCTCCGGACCGCCGTACGCCTCCTCAGCCTTGGAGACAGAGAAGCAGTACATGCGCGAGGCAAGCCGCTTGGTGAACCCCCACAGCGGGCGGGGAATCTGCTTCCGGTCGTTCTTCCCGTCAGCAGTGATAAGCACCCCACGGTTCTTCATGTCCGCGATGCACGCTGACACGTTCTCGATATCGGCTTTCCGCGCGATTACTTCCAGACAAGCGGGCAGAACCCACAACTGGTCTTTCCTCGTGAAGCCCTGAATCTGCGACCGCATTTCACCTTCGAGAATCCCCGGCACCCGCTCAATATCCGGAAAGTCCAAGGGGGCAACCCGCGCGGCGTCGAGCGCGTCCCACAGCCGGTGACCCGCCGGAAGGTGCGCGGCGACCGCCGAGACCGTGGCCGCGTCGAGCAGCTCGCGCGCGGCGGCGTCTGCGGCCTGGGCGAGTTCGGGAATCTCGATGACCTCGCCGAGGATGTGCGCGCCGACGACCCAGGCCGCGTGCATCCCGGCGATGGTGCCGGCCACACCGCCGACGTGCGCGCCGTACGCGTTGGCCAGGCGCCGGTGGAGACGCCGCCACTTGGCCAGGGACTCCGCCGAGTACACCCCGGCCCCGATCGCCCACTCGAACGGCCAGCCGGCGAAGTCCGCGGCCTGGCGCTTGAGTGCGCTCGGCAACGCCCGCACGACGCACACCGGCGCCACGAGGCCCATTCCCATGGCCACCAGAGCATCTCCACTGGCGGCCTCCATGAGCTCCGGACGAACGCAGGGGGATCAAGGCGTCCCCACGATGAAGGCGTGCATGAACGGGCTTGTCGTGAGTCCTGCCGAACGGCGATGTCGCGGTGTGCGAGCTCGCCGAGGCAACGTCCGCGACGGCGGTCCCAGGCGGTACTCGCCTGGGACCGAGGAAATGTCACGGCCGGCCGCATCCAGCGCCGCCACGGATGTCACGGCCTGCGGGCGTGACTGCACGCCCATCAACTCCCACTGACGGCCGTCCCCACCATGCATGGCACGGCCTCACCCATGAGAGCGCGGCACAGTTGCTGCGCGGCCCGAGCGGAGGCAATTCGTGCCCGACGGCGATAGCCCGGTGCGGTAGTACGGGAGTCCATAGCCATCTGACTTGTGAACCATCCACGCGTGCGCGGAGAGCAGCGAGGCAGCACGAACATCGGGCGGGAGCCACCGGCGGCTACACCACGGTGAAGGCGACCACCACGACGGTCCTGAACGCGATATCCCCGTACACGAGCCGGACACGCTCGACGTCGTAAACGCACTGGCGCGGCCGCGGCCCGGTGCTGTAGCCGGGAACGGCTCAACCGGCTTCAGAGTCGCCGGAGATGACAACCGGGGCGCGGTCCGGGGCGTGGAGCTCCGCCTGGATGGCAATGGCGTCGAATCATTGGCGGCGGAGTCAGAGAGCGCCATACGGGCGCGGCCCGGGCGGTGCGGTGGAGGTATCAGGTGACCGCCGGGCGTTGGGCGGCGAGCAGGGCAGATTCGAAGAGGCCGTAATCAAAGTACGGCCCGGGTGACAGCGGTGTCTCGCGTGCGAGACACCTCGGCGTTCGCAGCAGCATGGTTGGCGGTAAGGCTGCGGGCGAAGTCGAGGCGGTACGCCTGCGCGCGGCTTGCCTCGAACTCCGCCCAACACGCGCCCCACTAGGTTCTGTCCGGCGGATCTTCGTGCGGCATCATGTGCGAGGTGACCTCGACGCAGCCTGATGACCTGATCACCCGCCTGATTGAGGCCGATAGGCCAGCCGATGTTGTCCATGCCGGGGCCGCTTGCCTGGCTGGGATGCTCGACGGGTTCGGGTGGGTCAGGTCTCGGCATTCGCTGGAGCGCCGGGACTCGGTTCGCCGGGAGGTGCTCCAGCTGGAGAAGAGCAAGTGGAACCGATCGGGACACTTGATCAAGTTCACCGTGACGAGCCTGACCGTCTTCGACGACGGCCTGGGCAGGTGGCGTCGGGCCAACCCCGAGCTGACCGTTCGCCGACCCGAATCCGTCGAGTCGATCGTCTGCGCCTCCAGCTTCCTTGACACGCCCGGTCAGCACTTCGTGGTGCTCACCCGGCCCGAGGAGCGTCCGACGAAGCTGGAGCAGTTCGCAGCTCACCTTCGTGACACCGCGCTCCCATGGTTCGCCAGTACCGCCGATCCCGAGCAGATCACGCGGACAGCTCCTGATCCTCTTCTCACCGGGTGGGGGTTCGCGCAGGATCTGGTCGAGTTCCTCGTCAGCACCGGCCACCACCCGCAGGCGCAGGCGCTCTGGAGGAGGGTCCAGGAACATCAGCCGGCCCATCAGCAGGCGTTCGCGGCGGGCCGGGCCATGGCCGGGACGCGAGAGCGACCCCGCTGGCACACACCCGAGGCCCTCGGGTGGAGCGCCTCCGTCCTGGGTCTGTTGTAGGTGCGGCAGTTCAGGGCCTGAGCCACAGGCGTATCGACGCGACAGTGACGGTGCCGTGGAGGACGTAGGCGCGCTTGTCGTACCGCGTCGCGATGGCTCTGGAGTGCTTGAGCCGGTTGATCGTGCGCTCGACCTCGTTCCGGCACTTGTACATCGCCGTGTCGAAGCCCGCGGGCCGGCCTCCTTGATTGCCGTGGTGCTGGCGGTTGGCCCGCTGGTCCTTCGGCTCCGGGATGGTGTGCTTGATCTGGCGTCTGCGCAGGTAGCGGCGGTTTCGGCGGGAGCTGTACGCCTTGTCGCCGCCGAGGTAGTCGGGGCGGGTGCGCGGGCGGCCGCCACCTGGGCGCTTGACACTGATGCGTTCCAGGACCGGGATCAGCTGTGGGCTGTCGCCCCATTGGCCCGGCGTGATCAGCATGGCCAGTGGACGGCGGCCTCCTTCGCCGGCGAGGTGGATCTTGGAGGTCAGACCGCCGCGGGACCGGCCGAGTCCTTCGTCGAGGCGGTGCTGCCGAGGCGTTGATCTCCGCTTCGGGATCCGGGGTGTTCGGCACGCGGTGCACCGGCGGCGTGCTGGTGGGCCCGGCACGAGGTGGAGTCCACGCTCACCATGCTCCAGTCGATGCGCCCCTGGGAGTCGGCCTCGGTTTGGACGGCCTGGAGGATCCTCTCCCAGTGACGTCCGCCGACCATCGGCGGTGACGCTCGTAGACTGTTTTCCAGCTCCCGAACCGGGCTGGCAGGTCCCGCCACTGGACGCCCGTGCGGACCCGGAAAAGGATCCCGTTGATCACCATCCGGTGATCGACCTAACGCCCGCCGCGGTGACCGGTCTTCGGACGACTTGGTGCCAGTTGCACCCACTCGTCGTCCGTAAGATCACCCCGTCCCACGAGAAACACAATGCTCCACGCGAGGCGATCACCTGATCCGCCGGACAGAACCTAGGCGTAGCCGAGCGGGAACCAGGGCCGGGCCCCTGAGAGCGGGGGCGAACGGACGACGCCTCCCTCGGGCACGCGAGCACGGCACGCGTTGAGCCCGCCCTCGGCCTGGCCTTTCCGGTAGAGCGTGGCGAGCAGAGGAGGAAGATGAAAGCCCAGCTTCTGCTCGGCTTTGGCCAGCTCTGCGGCGGCAATCGGAGGCTGAAGCAGGTCACTCGCCGAAGCAGCTACAACCCGGTTGATCAACTCTTCGAAGTCCTTCACGGCGGCATCTTCTCTGATGCATACGACAGATCAACGACCGGGGCCATATCGGCGGCTTTCATGCATCACGAAGCTCATCAGCCGGTCCGCGGTTGCGATGAGAGCACAACGACCGTGCTTGCCGTCGTCTGCGGTCCGCAGCATCTGGTTGTCATGGTGGAGCGAGGCGGTAGCTGTGGGTTGACGCGATTAGCCGCCGGTGGAGTTCAGTGATCTGCTTCTCGGCTGCAGCAAGTTGTCGGCGGAGGTCGTGGGCGTCGAGAACCTCCTCGTCCGACTCTGCCTGCACAGCCTTTTCAATGTCCCTGCCAAGCCATGCGGATGCTGTCCTGAGGGGCTACGGTGCCGGTTCGACGATCACTGAGATGGCTCGTCCCCGAAGGCGGACCGCGAGAACCTCCATCTCGACGAGCGTGCCGATAAGGCCGACTTCAGCGAGTTGCGTCGCCTGCGCTCGTGCTTCACCCAGGGACAGTTCCCGTGCCCCGCGGAGGGCCTGCAGCACGGGAACAAGGCTAGGTACGACTCCAGGCAGGCGAAGCCGTGCTGGTCCATGCACTCGCAGCAGAGCCTGTCGGATGCTCTCGGGCGTCACGGGGCCGCTGTCTTCCTCGCACCACCCGTTCGGGCAGTCCAGGCATCGCCCTTCGACACCCCAGCAGAGCAGGCCACGGTCGAAGAACTGACCGACATCGCAGGTCGTGGTACCTCCGCAAGCACTGCAGCGGCCTGTGACCTGCACTCCTTGTGTGATCACAGGGATCTCCTCAGCATCATGGGGGCTGTTGGGATCCTCCCTGAGAAGTTGGCTCTGGTCGATCACGTTTCCGATCGGCGAGAATGCCCACTGGGCGGTTACCGCCTCATGTATGTGGGCCGTCAAGCGGCAGGGGGTCCACCACCCCATCGCCCACGCAGAACCTCGGCCCAGTCCCCAGCCTCCGGACCCGGATCCTCCTACCGCGGCACCGGATTCGGGGCCGTCTCGATCAGGTGCACGAGCGTCCAGGCGACGCCGTAGCAGTCGTCGGGGCCCAAGCAGGTGGCCAGGGCGGCGGCCTCTTCGGACGTGACAGGGCGGGAGATGGCGGTCAGCTGGCGTTCACGCCGGTCGATCTCATCCTCGCTCGCGTCCCAATCGGGAAGCGGTCCATCGGCAACGAACGTCTGCACTTCGGGTCTCATCACCGAATGATCGTCTCGCCGCCGCCCCCGAACAAGCCGATCCGTTCGGCGCACACGAGGGGGCCGACTGGTTCATGAGCCAGGTACACGAACTCTACGGATGGGGTGTCGACGGCATGGGAGCGGCGGCGAAGCCATCCGTGTCTGCGACGACTCTCCACCGAGTACGCGGGCGAGGACACAGACCGGCGGTTCCTGCTGAACCTTTCGGATTGCGATCAACCCCGCGAGGTGGAGTTCTACGACGGCCACTGTCAGGTCGTCCGCCCGCCTTGTGACGGGCCGCTTGCCCGACAGGTCGCGGGAGGCCATGGGCCGCTGCACGGGGTTGGGTCAAGCGGGCCCGTCTCCGGCGTGATGGTGCGGTCGCACCAGTCGCAGAGCACTGCCGTGTGGGCACCGGCAGCCTCAAGGACTCCTGCCGCCTCCTGGGCGGCTTCGAGCCAGTCGGGTTCTGTGACAGCTACAGGCGTACTGTGCAGCAGAAGCTTGCTGTTCCAGAGACTGAGGCCGGTGACCGTTCGGATCGCACGGGTCACCTCCGTCTCCCTGCCTCCTGCGTCCATCAGCAGGACTCGGAATCCTGGCTCTTCCACACTCGCTCCCCTGCGGCCTCAAGCTGGCTCAGGACCTGGACGAGGCGTCGACTGCCCTCACCCGACAGACCGAACACCTCCCTGACCTCCTCTCGATGAACAGACGCCGATATGCCGTCACCCCGCGCCGGGGGATGCCACACAGCGTCGCCTCATCCGCCAAGGCGTGCTCCAGGCCCGAGCCGTCTGTCTCCAGGCATGCTGCGAAGCCCGTCGGGACGAGCCCGAACGTGAACCTGAAGGACCGGCGACGGTGATCAAGCCTGAGCATGGCCGCTACCCTCGCATGTGGTCCGATCAACGTGAAGTCCAAAGGGACACGGCCATAGCGAGGCCGGCTGGGGGGCCGTAGACGAGACCGGAACAACAGGAACGGAAGGGCGGACCTGGCCGGGCAGAGTGCATGCAGCGGCGCTCCGTGTCGGTTTACTCGTCATCAAGGGCACCCCATGACCGGCGGGCCTTCGCGGAAGGAGCGAGTCAGCGGCGACGGTAGTCACCGGGGCGGCCAGCATGTAAAGGGCGCTGATCAGAGGCATCTCAGGCGTGGTCCGGGGCGCGCCAGTCGTCCACGACGTCCCGGTCGACGATCCGAGCGGAGGGCGACTCCTCGCCAGCCAAGGCGACGGAGCACATCTCACCGACCAAAGTGCACCCCAACTCCACTACCGCGCCGCCAGCGGGAGCGCGGCCGCGCTCCGCCACACCGAGAGCTGGTCGTCGTCCACCGGCCGCATCGCGCCTTCGAAGAGGTGCGCGTGTCCGTCCTTGGCGGGGTCCGCCCACGCGTTGGTAGCGAACACGTACGTGCCGCCGTCCTTCAGCCGGGGCGTCACTCCGGCGTCCAGCCCGTACGTCACCCGCACCGTCCCGTGCACGCTGCCCCGCAGGACCGTCGCGACGTCGACCCGGTAGACGTCCTGCGTCCAGCCCTCGATCTCCCGCCGCTCCTCGAAGGCCCGCACCCGTCCGGTGAACACGTTCAGCGTGTGCGGTGCCGTACTCGCCGGGACCGTCGCGTCGTATCCGCGCACGACGTGTCCGGCCAGCGGCTCCTCCATCCATCTGAAGCCCAGCCACCCGGCCACCGCCAGCACGCCGGTAGCAGCCGCGACCGCCGCCGGCACCAACTTCGACTTGCCCATGATCATCCCCAGAGTGCGTGATACGCGTCGACGTCGTTCTCGGTCGGGCTGCTGATCCTCTTGCCCGTGATGTGGTCGTAGTCGGCCCACATCAGCGACGGGTACATGCCCGTGCCGTAGTCCTTGTGGCAGAACCCGAGCGCGTGCCCGAGCTCGTGCGCCGCGACCCGTCTGCGGGGCTCGGCCGCCCCGAGCCTCTTGCCGTCGTCCAGATACGCCCGGTTCAGCAGCAGGTAGTCGGTGCCGTGGCGCGCGTTCCACTTCCCGTACACGTCCAGCCACTCCCCCGACACGCTGTTGGCGTCGCGCCACTCCACATCCGCGTACGAGGTCGCCCCGTCCGCCCTGATCTTGATCTTCTTCAGCGTGCCCGCCGTCCAGACCTTGTTGGCGTGTGTGCGGGCGTCATCGAACTTCGACTCGTCGTCCCAGGTGATCTCGTCGCCGTCCACGGACGACCGGCCGCGCGAGTCCGACGCTCCGTCCTCGCATCGGTGCGGCGCCGCTGCCGCCCGCGCCTGACCCGGTGGAGCCAAGGCCAAGAGGATCGCCGCCGCCGAAGCGGCCGACAGGGCCAAAAGGTTCGTCCTCATGAAAACCGGACGATAGCCGCCCGTGACGCCCTGGCCGATCACCCACAAGCGTGGACCGCGTGCCAACGGGACAACGACCGCCCGGCCGGCGGGTGAACGCCATCATCTGCACCGGCCAGGTGTGGTGCCAGCAGCCCTGACACTCACGCCGGGGGCCGCTGAGGGCTCCTACCGTTAGGACAGGGAGAGCAGATCGACGTGCCCGATTGCCCCCCCAACGGAACGAATCGCGACTACGCACGACAGCAACAGCAGCGTGTTTCCTTCGTTCAACCCAGATGCCGGCTGATCCCCGCTCGCGTGTGGCGCAGGTCCCGGCGGGACAGTCGGCCCACATCGCCGGAGAACTGCGGCAGTGCCTTCGGCGGGCACCCTCATCTCCTCGACCCTCGCGAGGCCCGGGCAGTGGTTCCGGGTCCGGGCCTACGGGCTCTGTTGTCGCGATGTGATGGCGCTCTGAGGGAGCCGCCCCACGAAGCGACGACACGCATTGTGTCCCATGGCTTACGCTCGGTGCGGGCGTATAGATCACCGTCCGGAGCCGACCACGACCGGCGCGATCCGGCACCGAACGCGAAGGATCGCGAGAGACAGGGAGTGCGACATGAGCGGAACAAACGATTTCAACGAGCGGATCGTCGCCGAGTTCAGGGCGAACGAGGGCAGGGTGGGCGGGCCCTTCGAGGGGGCTGTCCTTGTTCTCCTCCATCACCGGGGCCGTAAGAGCGGGCAGGAGTACGTCACACCGGTCGTGTGCCTGGAGGACGAACTCGACCCGAACAGCGTCTACGTCTTCGCCAGCAACGGCGGAGCGTCGACGAGCCCGAGCTGGTACCACAATCTGGTCCAGGCCGGTCGTGGCACCATCGAACGAGGGACCGAGACCTACCAGGTGAGCGTCACTGAAATCACCGGCCCCGAACGGGCCCGCATCTACGCCGAGCAGGTTCGGCGCGCACCCGGCTTCGGCGAATACGAAGCCAAGACGGCGGGAATCCGCACCATCCCCGTGCTTCAACTCCGTCGGGCCTGAAGGGCGTCTCTCCGATCAACGGCGGCGGCATGGCGCAGTTGCTCGGTGACCAAGGTGGCTCAGGTGGCTCTCGAACCGTCCTCGGCGGAGTCGAGGGCCCTCGAACCGGGGGTTCATCAACCGCTCCACCCCCGGTTCGAGGAGACGTCAGGATGACTATCGTGGATGTCGCCTCGCGTGTCGTCGGGGCGGTGGTGCCGGCCGGTTACGAGGCCGCGGGGAACCGCTTCAGCCAGGTGCCGTCGCCCTGGGAGCCGGCGTCGGTGTAGCCGCAGCCGTCGGACTGCGCGGCCGGGCCCGGGTAGACGATCTCGACGGACAGCTTCGGGAAGTCCTTTATGAAGGCGGCCACGGCGATCCTGCCCTCCCTCACCGGGCCGCGTTCGCAGTCGAGGTGGACGCTGCCGCTTTCGATCCCCTGCAGCCACTGGCGGAATGCCTGCGGCCGCATCAGCGACTCGGGGACCATCTGCCTGCTGAGGTTCAGGGCGATTCCGTCGAGGGCGGCGGTCACCTCGTCGAGGAGGGCGGATCCGCCGCTCGGTGCCGGGTAGAGGTACGACGTGTGGGGCTGCTGGTCGATGCCGGTCGCGCCGCCCGTGTACTGCTTGCCTGCCTTCCCGCCGGCGAACTTCACGACGAAACCCGCGGTGGCCGCGGCGATCGGGCTGCCCGGATGGACCTTGACCCACAGTTCGTCCGCGCCCTGCGCCGCGTCGCCGATGCCGTAGGCCCCGAACAGGCCGCCGCCCGCCTCCAGGAGCGCCCCGGAGCCGCCGCCGCGTACGGCGTTGCGGTAGCGGATCCGGAAGGTCAGGGCCGGGAAGTCCTGGCGGAAGTCCTTGATCACCTTGCGGCAGGAGTGGCACGGGCCCATGTCGGAGTACAGGTCCACGGTGCCCTTGCGGACGGCTCCGATGCGGTCCTTGTAGTCGGCGGTGCTTCTGCAGCCCAGGTGGCGGTAGATCTTGTCGGCCAGGAGGTTCACCACCTGGCGTTCGGCGTCCTTGCCGTGCTGGTGGCCCTTGAGCGCGCCGGTCCACTCGGCGGGCTCGGGTATGTCCTTGTAGTAGTTGTCTCCGCGCAGCGCCTGGTGCGAGACGCTCTGGAACTCTCCGTCGAGGTCGGGATACCCGATGAAGGTGATCGAGTACGTCAGCGTCGCCTTGTTCGTGAATGCGGCGGTGGTCATGGGTCGAGCTCCCCCCACTCCGTCACGGGATGTACGGGCGGCCTTCCCCTCCGGCCGGTCATGCAATCCCGGTCGTGGGGGCGTGGCGGGTGCATGGAGAGGGCGGGGAGGGAGTTAGGACGCGAGCCTTCCGGAACGAGGCCACCGATGGCCGCGTCCTCGCTCCGAGCCGTCACATCGGGCCCCGGAGCCAGACACTGCTCCCGGACACCCTCGCCGTCCCCGTCGGGTCGCCGCCCACCGCCACGAGCTGCATCACCAGGTGATGGTGATGCAGCTCGTGGTCGAATACGTCGCGCGCCGGGTCCGTACGTCACAGCATCCAGTGATCGCCCACGCTCCAGCCCAGGAACCGGCGGGCCGGGGCGTCCTTGGCCGTGCCGTCCGGTTCGAACGTGCCGCCCGAAGCCGCCAGTCGGAGACCGGCCATCGCCGGGGCGAGGCGGGCGGACGTGTGCCAGGGCTGGCGGGCGGTTTCGGCGGCCAGCCATTCCACCGCGGCCTTCTGCCGGTCGGGCGGGCACAGTGACAGGTGGAACAGCATCTGCCGCCACGCGTACGCCGCGTCCTTCACCGTGGCCAGGGGGCGCCGCTGCCCGTGCGCGCGGGTCACGAGTCCGCACACCGTGACGAAGGAGGCGCGGGCCAGTGCCTCCCAGCCGGCGGGCGGCGTGACGCCCGCGTGCCGGACGAGGACGGCCAGGTTGTGGGTGGTGAGGATCTGGGCCTGTTCGATCACGGTGCCGTTCATTGCCGGCGAACCCCACCAGGGTGCCGTGCCGTGGCCGGCACGGATCTCCGGCGGGGCGGAGTCGCGGGCCCGTTCGGCGCAGAGGTTGGCGAACGCGCCGGAATCCTTGGGGCCGCGCTTCTCCGTCGTCGCCGCCGCCTCCGCCGCCGCCAGGTCGCGTATCGACGCGCAGTCGATCCCGTAGTAGCGGGCGTACAGGCTTCCATCGAGGAGTTCGGCGGCCGTGCCGGCGGCAGCCAGGAACTTGCCGGTGAAGCGGCCCATGAAGATGTCCGCCGCGAGCTCCTCCACGAACATTGCGTCGAGGTCCGCCTGCCGTGCCAGCTGGGACAGTTCGCGCACCAGCGCGTTCGGCAGCAGGGTGCCCGGGAACGCGTCGAGCGCGAGTTCCGCGAGCTCGCGCAGCGCGGCGCCGGCCGCCGAGCGGGCCCGGTCGGCCGCGTCCGCGTCGGTGCCGTGCCCGGCGACCGCCCGTACCCAGGGGAGTTCGTCGACGCGTATCTGGTGGCGGAGGTCGACGAGGAGCAGGGAGCGGCGGTTGCGGAAGGCGCGGTACGTGCCCGCCGCGAGGGTGCGGAGCGCGGGGTCGGTGAACCGGCGGGCCGTGGCCTCCGCCACCGTCTGCGGTACGAGGGTGGCGAGGACCTCCGCGGACGGCACGAGGCCGCGTTCGACCAGGGTCTCCAGCGGGGCGCTCAGCGCCGAGCCGACGGTCCGCCGCAGCCGCGCGGGGATCGCCGTGCCGGTCGGCAAGCCCGTCGCGGCGGCCTCGGGGGCGGTCACCGGCACCACCGGTGCGTCGACGTCGGCCGTTCCCGCCCGCTGGTCCAGGTCCGCGAGGCGGCGTACGACGAGCGCGGCGATCCGGTCGTGCGACGGCGCGGCGGCCTGGCGGGCCTGCGTCCGGCGCAGCGCGTCGTGCTCGGCGGAGCCCGGGAGGCCGCGCTTGGCCACCATCGACGTCACGGCGTGACGCACCAGCCCGGCGAGTCGCGGCTGCACGGGCCGCCCCGCCGCCCTGTCCTCCAGGGCACAGCGCAGAATGCCCGTGTTCGACTTCGGGTCGCGGTGCTTGCCGCACAGGGGGTGAGCGGCCGCCAGCTCCTCGTACCGGGCGAGCAGCGCGGCGGCGTCGGAACGGCCGGCCGGCTCCTCGGACGCGGTACGCGTGCGGGTGCCGCCCTCGATGTCCGGCGGGTCGAGGGCGTGGCGCAGCCAGTACGTGAGGAGTTCGTCGTCGAAGGGGCGCCAGACGGCGAGCGCCTCGCGCTGGGCCTCGACGGCCGGTTTCGGCCGGCGGGCGCTCAGGTCGGCGCTGACCTCGCCGACGGTACGGCGGTGCATCGCGCCGGGCGCGGCGGCCCCGCGGTCGGCGGGGCGGGGCAGGAAGCGGAGGCGGTCCGCGTACGGCCGGAGCTCGGCCACCAGCGACGCGGCGGCCTCGACGTCCCCGGCCCGTACCAGCCAGGCGACGGTGAGCAGCGCCGTCTCCTCGGGCAGCGCCGCCTCGTAACGGCCGCTGTCCAGCAGCTCCCACAGCAGGCCGAGGCCCTCCTCGGTGAGGGCGTGGGTGAAGAGCGCGGCCCGGGTGGCGGGCACGCCGGCCCGCCGGGCGGCCTCCTGCTCGTACGCGGTGAGCGGGCCGCCGGCCTCAGGGTCGCCGGTCGCGAAGCCGCCGCGCACGATCTCGGGCGTGACCCAGGCCGGGAGACCGGCCACCGGGGTACGGGAGCCGATGGTGAGGTCGCCGTCCGCGATCCCCGTCAGCACCTGCCGCCACTGCCGCATCCGGCCCCGCGCGCGGTCGCGGGCGCCTGAATCCGGGTGGGTCAGGTGGGTGCGCAGCGCGCGGTCCAGCTGGGCGGCGGCGTACGCGGGGTCGGGGATCGGTGTCGGGAGCTGCTGGTCAGCGATCTCGTCCATAAGCCGACGTGGCAGGTTCCGCCCCTGCGCCCTCCGGGTCCCTAGCCCGGCGCTCTGTCTGACTGAGCTACACGCCGTCGATGCCCAGACCTTAGGCGGATCGGCGAGTTTCCGACAAATGGAATTCGTGTCGTTCGTGGACTCCCGTGACGCCGCCCTCCCGCACGCCCCGCGCGCCCGGCACACCCTGCGCGCCCCGCACACCCCGCGCGCCCCGAGCACCCCGCACGTACGTCGCCGGACACCGCAGGCCCTGGATCCAGAGGGCTTTCGTCCCTTTCTTCGTTCCATGCGACCCCTCGCGTCCGAGTCTCAAGTCACCTCTTGCGGCCTGTCGACCGGACCGCGCACCAAAACCTAGTACCCACTCGCTTTTCACCCTTACGGTGACTGCAACGGGTCGGCAACGGAGCCGCCCCCGCCCCCTGGAGAGCCGCCATGGCCGCCATCCACGACGCCCCGCCGCACACCCGAGCCCCGGCGCCCGCCCCGCCCGAACCCCAGGAACCCGCCTCCGGGAAGCTGGTCTTCGGCCTCGCCTTCGCCCAGTTCGGCGTCATGATCACGCTGCTCACGCCGGTGATGGTGACGCTCGCCCTGCGCGTGGCCCAGATCGTGCCCGAGGCAGGCCGGGGCGCCGCCCTCGGCCAGGTCCTCTCGCTCGGCGCGGTCCTCGCGATGATCACGAACCCGGTGGTCGGCGGCCTGTCCGACCGCACCACGTCCCGGCTCGGCCGCCGCAGGCCCTGGCTGATCGGCGGCATGCTGGTCGCCCTCACCGGACTCCTGGTCGTGGCGCTCGGCGGCAACGTGCCGATGCTGATGCTCGGCTGGGCCCTCGCCCAGGTCGGCGGCAACGCCGCGATGACCGGCGTCACCGCGGGCATCCCCGACTTCGTGCCCGAGGGCCAGCGGGCCCGCGTCTCCGGCACCGTAGGCATGATGACCTCGCTGTCGATGATCGCGGGCAGCGGTCTGGCGAACGCGTTCAGCGCCAACCTCGCGCTCGCGTTCGTCATCCCCGGACTGCTCGGCCTCGCGGGTGTGGTCACCCTGTGCGTGGTGATGAAGGACCGGCCGGCCCGGCCCGGCGCGTTCGCCCCGTACTCCCTCAGGGAGTTCCTGCGCAGCTTCTGGGTCAACCCCCGTAAGCACCCCGACTTCGCCTGGAACTTCGCGGGCCGCTTCCTGGTCTTCGTCGGCATCGCCTGTGTCACCTCGTACCAGACGTACTTCCTGATGGACCGGCTCGGCTACCAGGACGGCGAGGTGGCGAGCAAGCAGTTCGTCGGCACCCTCGCGATGGTCGGCGCGGTCGTCGTCGGCTCGCTCCTCGGCGGCCAGCTCTCCGACCGCTCGGGACGCCGCAAGCCGTACGTCCTCGGCGCCTCGCTGCTCATCGCCGTCGGCCTGACGCTGATCGCGACGGCGTACTCCTTCCCGGTCTTCCTGACCGCCATCGTGATCTTCGGGCTCGGCCAGGGCCTGTACCTGTCGGTGGACGTGGCGCTCGCGGCGGCGGTGCTCCCCAACCCCGACGAGGCCGCCAAGGACATGGGCGTCCTCAACATCGGCAACGCGCTCCCCCAGTCCCTCGTCCCGATCGTCGCCCCGGTGTTCCTCGCCATCGGCGCCGGCACCGGCAACTACGGGGCCCTCTTCCTCTTCGGCGGCATCGCCTGCGTGCTCGGCGCGTTCGCCGTCCAGTTCATCCGCAGCGTCAAGTAAGGCCACAGATCATGCAGTTCACCGTGCGCAACAAAGGCCACCCGTACCAGGACCCGGAGCTCCCGACCGAGCGGAGGGTCGAGGACCTCATCTCCCGGATGACGGTCGCGGAGAAGGCCGGCCAGCTCTTCCACACCATGCTCGCCATGCACCCGGACGGCGGCACCGTCGAGAAGGGCGACCCGGGCATGGTCCCCCTGAGCACCACGGACATGCTCCAGGGGCAGCACATGACCCACTTCAACCTCCTGGGCACGTACGAGCCGGCCGCCATGGCCCGGTGGCAGAACACCGTCCAGGCGATGGCCGCCGACACCCGTCTCGGCATCCCCGTCACCCTGTCGACGGACCCGCGCCACGCGTTCACGGACAACGCGGGCGCCTCCTTCAACGCGGGTGCGTTCAGCGCCTGGCCCGAACCGCTGGGCCTCGCCGCGACCCGCGACCCGCAGCTGGTCCTCGACTTCGCGGACACCGTCCGGCGCGAGTACCTGGCCGTCGGCTTCCGGGTCGCCCTGCACCCGCAGATCGACCTGGCGACGGAGCCCCGCTGGTCGCGCCAGAGCGGCACCTTCGGCTCGGACGCGGCCCTCACCTCGCAGCTCGTACGGGCCTACGTACAGGGTCTGCAGGGCGCCGAACTGGGCCGCACCTCGGTCGCGGCGATGGTCAAGCACTTCCCCGGCGGCGGCCCGCAGAAGGACGGCGAGGACCCGCACTTCCCGCACGGCAAGGAGCAGGTCTACCCCGGCGGACTGCGCGAATACCACCTGGAGCCCTTCAAGGCCGCCATCGCCGCCGGCTGCGCGCAGATGATGCCGTACTACGGCCAGCCCGTCGGCACCGACTGGGAGGAAGTCGGCTTCGGCTTCAACAAGGGCGTCATCCAGGGCCTGCTCCGCGAGCGCCTCGGCTTCGACGGGATCGTCTGCACCGACTGGGGCCTGATCTCCGATTCGGAGATCTTCGGCGAGCACCACGACGCCCGCGCCTGGGGCCTCGAACACCTCACCGAGAGCGAGCGGGTGGCGCGCGTGCTCGACGCGGGCTGCGACCAGTTCGGCGGCGAGGCCCGCTCCGAACTCGTCGTGGAACTCGTCGAGTCGGGCCGGATCCAGGAACGGCGCCTGGACGAGTCGCTGCGCCGCGTCCTCACGCAGAAGTTCGCCCTCGGCCTCTTCGACACGCCGTACGTCGACGAGGACCGGGCCGCCGAGACCGTCGGCCGCGCCGACTTCGCGGCGGCCGGGGCGAAGGCCCAGCGGCGCTCCCTGACGCTGCTGAAGAACACGCCCGGCACCCTGCCGCTGACCGGGCGCCCCACGCTGTACGTCGAGAACGTGTCCGAGGAAGTGGCGCGTGCGTACGCCGAGTTGGCCGCCGACCCCGCCGATGCCGAGGTGGCCGTGCTGCGCCTGCGCACCCCGTACGAGGTGCGCGACAACAAGTTCGAGTCGTTCTTCCACTCGGGGACCCTGGCGTTCTCCGAGGCCGAACTGGAGCCGATCCTGCACCTGCTGGACACGGTGCCGACGGTGGTCTGCGTCAACCTGGAGCGGGCGGCCGTGATCCCCGAGATCGCGGAGCGCGCGGCGGCCCTGGTCGCGGACTTCGGCGCGAGCGACGCGGCCCTGCTCGACGTCGTGTTCGGCCGCGCCAGGCCCGAGGGCCGGCTGCCCTTCGAACTCCCCCGCTCGATGGCGGCGGTGGCGGCCTCCTGCCCCGACGTCCCCAACGACACGGAGAACCCCGTGTTCCCGTACGGGGCGGGCCTGAGCCTGTACCCCCCCCCGCGGCCGGGCGGGCGGACCCCTACGGGACGGTCCGCCCGTCCGGCCGCGGCTCCGCCTAGGAGTGCATTCTCGGTCATTCCAGCCGAAAGATCCTGCCGTACGGGTGATGACGCCCTACCGTGGAGGGCAGTCCGCCCCGGTCCGGGGCGGAACGGGGTGATCGAAGCGCACGGAGGAAGGGACACCATGGGGGTACGTGCACGGCTGCGCGGGGGCGCGGTATCGGTGGGGGCCGCGGTGCTGGCGGTCGGGACGCTGGGGGCCGGGGTGGCTCCGGCACAAGCGGTGGCCGCCGACCAGTGGCGGCCGCAGCCGGGGACCTTGTACATCTCCGACCTGCCGAGGACCGAGTCGTGGCGCGCCAACCCGACCGCCCGAGGGTGGGGCAACGACTTCGACTGTGCGGTGGGCTGGCCCGCCGAACCCGCCGAAGTCAATGTGTGGCACCGGGACTTCACCACAGCGGAGACCGCGCTCGCCCAGCAGAAGGTGGCGGTCTTCGCCACGGAGGCCGAGGCCATCGCCTTCGCGGACAAGGCCCGGCAGGACTACATCGCCTGCGCGCAGGCCCCGCAGCGCCCCGGCGTGACCGCGACCTACCGCGATCACGGGGTGATCAACGTCGAGGAGGGCGCCACCCTTCAGGGGATGCACACCTTCGACGCCAACGCCACCGAGCGTCCCGACTACAACTACCTGTGGGGCGTGGGCCGGGACGGCGACACGGTGACGCTGGTCCTGTGGCAGAGCTACTGGGGCGACCCGCCCGTGATCCCGTGGAAGAACACCCTCAACACCGCGGTGAAGAAGCTGTACTGAGCGCCCGGCCCTCCCGCCTCGCCGCTCGCCACCGCCAGGGCGGGGGCCTGAGCGGGCCGGGCCTGGACGGGGGCCTGGGCGGGGATCGTCCGCTCGGCGCCGGCCTCGCCCCTCGCCCTCGCCCACGCTCTCAGCCCGTGCCCTCGTCCAGGAGTACGGTCAGGGCGCTGCGCAGGCCGGCGTAGTCCCGTGCCTCCGTCACCAGGCGCCGCACCGCCGAGCGGTCGCCGAGCACCTCCGTCAGCTCCTCGAAGGCCGTGCGGAAGGCCGCCCGGTCCCGGTCGCTGAAGGCGATCAGCGCGATCACGTTCACGCGCTTGTCGCCCCACTCCACGGGGTGTTCGTTGATCGCCAGGGCGATGGCGGAGCGGCGGGCCGTCATCGTCATCGCGTGCGGGATCGCGAACCCGTCCGCGAACGCGGTCGACGACAGCCGTTCCCGCTCCAGCACCTCGCGCACATGGCGCGGGCCGACGATGCCCAGCCGGGCGAGCCCCTCGTGCAGGACGCGGATCGCCGCCGCCCGGCCCGACGCCTCCAGGTCGCGGAAGAAGAGGGCCGGTTCGAGGAAGCCCAGCAGGCGCTCCCGGGCCGCCCGCCGGTCGCGGCGGCGCACCGCGCGGTCGATGCCCGAACGTACCGCGTCCAGGTCACCGGTCGTGGGAAAGGGACGGATGACCACCGTGTGCGCGGGCGCCTCGGGGAGCGGCACCGTCGAGATCACCAGCTCGTCCCCGGCGCCGAGGTCCCTCTCCCCCAACCGGGTCACCAGGCGTTCGACCACCAGGCGCCTGCGGAACTCCGCCTCCAGGATGGTTTTCAGACGGGGCGCCATCTCGTAGTGCGCGGGGCACACAAGCGTGCAGCCCACCCTTCCCGGGGGCCGCGTCCGCGCATGCAGATGCGCGCCGACGTGCATGGCGATGAACGCGATCTCGTCCTCCGAGAAGTTCACGGACCACTCCTGCTGGATCTCCCGGCAGAGATAGACGGCCAGTTCGTAGATGAGCGGGTAGGACGTCTTCACCGCCGCGGTGAGGGGATTGCGGTTGTACAGGCCGGATCTCGCCCGGTCGCGCAGATGCTGGACGTGCAGGGTCAGACGGCGCAGGAACTCCTCGTCCGCCAGGTCCAGGGCGTACTCCCGTTCCAGGGCGGTCACGATCCGGCGTACCAGGCCGCGTTCCTCCGCGCGGAGCGTGGAGCCTTCCTGGTCATCGCGGACCAGGGCGCGGGCGTCCAGTTGGAGCGCGAGGTGCTCCAGTTCGAGGGCGGGCAGGGTGACGCCGAAGTGCCGGCGGGCGAGTCGGTCCACGATGTCGGCCATCGGTGACAGGGACGCTATCTGCTCCTGTCGGGGCCGCCGTGTCGTGGCACCTGGGGTGTCGGGGGCGTCTGGGATGTCGGGGGCGCTTGTGGTTCCGGGCGTGCCACTGCCGTCCCGCGCGGTGAGGTCGTCTCCCTCCAGGGTGATGGCGACGTGCAGCAGGACGTCGTTGAGGGCGAGTTCGTTGACGAGGTAGCCCTGCCGGGTGCAGGCGGTCACCAAGTGCGCCTTGAACGGGCCCAGGTCGATCCCGGAGAACTCCTGGCGTACGGCGTCGAACGAGAGGAACCCGGCCGCCGCCTCGTCGCGGAACAGGGCGCTGATGAGCCGCCGCCGGTCCCGTTCCGGGCCCGTGAGCCGGACGGTGGGGCCGCTCCTGGTCAGCCGCAGCCCGTAGGGCTCTATCCGGCGGCGTACCTTGGTCAGGTCCGCCTCCAGCGTCGAGTCGCTGATGAAGAACTGACCGGCCAGGGTATGGACGTCCACCCCCTGCGGTGAGGTGGTCAGGCGGCGTACGAGGCGGAACAGGCGCCCGTCGGGAGTCGCCCCGCCGCTCCGCGCGGCTCCGCTCGCGGCCCCGTTCTCGCGCCAGGCACGTGCCGTCTCGTACACCGCGGGGTCGATGCGGTAGCCGGCCGGCGTCGAGGTGATCAGGCGGAGCGGGCGGGCCGACTCGTTGAGCCGGGCCACATAGCCGCGCACGCTGCGCCGGGTGACGCCCAGGGCGTCGGCGGCCTCGGCGGGCGGGACCGGGCCCCGTGCCTGCCGCAGGTACTCCACGAGGGCGTTCTGCCTGCTGCGCGTACTCACGCCTTCATGCAACCGTACGCGGCAGACCGGAACCAGGGACTTTCCGCCTTGCGGAAAAAAGGCGGTTGGATATCTCCGCACCGCGTTCCGCACGATGGATCCGGAAAGGGGCACGGCTCCCGGGAAGGAAGTCCCGGACCAAAGTCCCGCCGCGAACAAGGAGGTTCGAGAAATGCTCCGCATCATGATCGTCTGCGGTTCCGGCGCGTCCAGCGGATTCATCGCGCAGCGCATGCGGAAGGCGGCGAAGAAAGCGGGTGTCGAGGCGTCCATCGACGCACGCAGCGAGACCGAACTGGCCGCCGTGCTCCCCGAGCTCGACGTCGTCCTCATCGGCCCGCACCTGCAGTACATGTTCGACGAGATCAGCGCACAGGCCGCGGCGCACGACGTGAAGTGCGCGCTGATCAGCCAGCAGATCTACGGGACCCTCGACGGCGTGGCCGCCTTCGCACTGGCCTCGTCCCTCGCCCGGCCGGTCGGCTGAGCACCTCCCCGCCCGAGGGCACCCTTCTCCCGAGCACATCCCTCGCCGAGCACATCCCTGCCCGAGCGCCTCCTCAAAGGAGAGATCAGGCGTGAACACAGCAGTTGCCTTCCTCAGTGAGAAATTCGCCCCGCGCATCAACAAGCTGACCCAGAACGCCTGGGTCCAGGGCCTGCAGACCGCCATGCTGGGGCTGCTCCCCTTCATCCTCGCCGGTTCCATCATCACGCTCGTCGGCCTGATACCGGGAGTGACCCGAGCCGTCCCCTCGGTCGGCGACATCAACAGTTACACATTCGGGATGCTGGGAATCTTCGCGGCGTTCCTGATTCCGTTCAGCATTCTCGACAAGATGGGCGGGCACAGCCGGAAGATGATCGGTGGACTCACCGGTATCGGGCTCTTCCTCTTCCTCCTCAAACCGGCCCTCGACGCCGACGGCATCGCGTCGCTGGAGTTCGCCAAGCTCGGCGCGGGCGGCATGTTCGTCTCGATCGTGGGAGGCGTCGTCATCGCCGCGGCCTTCCATCTGTTCGCGAAGTTCAGCTTCTTCAAGAACAACACGGCCCTGCCGAGCTTCGTGATCAACTGGTTCGACTCGCTGCTGCCCATCCTCTGCGTCATGACGGCGGGCTGGCTGGTCAGTTCCGTGGGCCACCTGGACGCGTTCCAGGCGATCGTGGACCTCTTCTACCCGCTCACCTCGATCGCGCAGACCTACCCCGGGTTCCTGCTCCTGACCTTCGCACCGATCTTCTTCTACTCCTTCGGCGTCAGCGGCTGGGTGCTGTTCCCGCTGTGCTTCCCGATCTGGATGGACGCGGTCCAGCAGAACGCGCAGAACGGGACGGAGCACATCTTCACGTACGAGGTCGTCTACGTCGGCTTCACCATGATCGGCGGCATGGGCTGCACGCTGCTCCTGGTCGCCCTGATGTGCTTCCGCGCCCGCTCGCAACGCCTGCGGGTGATCGGCCGGGCCACCGCGGTCCCCTCGCTGTTCAACATCAACGAGCCGGTCATCTTCGGCGCCCCCGTCGCCTTCAACCCGCTGCTGATGATCCCGCTCTGGCTCAACGGACTCGTCATCCCCAGCCTCACCTACTTCGCCCTGGACTCGGGCCTGGTACCGGTGCCCGGCAAAGTCTTCTCCCTCTGGTACCTGCCCTACCCGGTCGGCGCGTTCGTGGTCAGCGGCATCGCCGGGGCGCTGCTCGTCCTGGCCCTGGCGGCCGTCTCCCTCGCCCTCTGGTTCCCCTTCTTCCGCGCCTACGACAGCCAGGTCCTGGCCGAGGAGCGGGCCGAGGCCGAGCAGGCCGCCGCCCGGGAGGCCGAACAGACCGTCGCCGAGGCCGCCCGGGACTGCGCCAGGTCCCAGGCCCCGCACGCCGAGAGCCTTTCGGCGCCCGCGCCCACCGCGGCCGACGCCCCCGGGGCGCTGCCGGCCGGGCGGGACACCTGACGGCTTCCTTCTCTCCCCACACCCACCCTTTCGCCCCTCTCGTACGGATCGGAGACGCCCTTCATGGACGAGCGGCTCGCCCAGACTTCGATGCAGATCCTGCTGCACGCCGGGGACGCCAGAACGCTCATCGGCCAGGCCCTGACGGCCGTCGAGGATGACAGGTTCGACACCGCCCGCCGCTTGCTCGCCCAGGCGAAGGCGGAGATCGGCCGGGGCCATCACGTACAGACCGGCATCGTGCAGGGCGAGGCGCGCGACGAACAGCAGGTCTACTCGGTCTTGTTCACCCACGCCCAGGACACCCTGATGACCGTGATGAGCGAGCACCTCACGGCCGAGCGGCTCATCGGCCTCTTCCAGCGTCTCTCGGCCCGGCTGGACGCCCTCACGTCGGGCCCGGCCCCGTGCCCGGCTCCGGCTGTCGCTCCCGTATCCGCATCCGCATCCGCTTCCACTTCCACTTCCGCTCGGACACCGGCTGCGGCCGCGAGCGCCATCCCTCAGATCACGGAGGTCTCCGCATGAACGCTCCTCACACCCCCGTCACTCTCGATGACATCTCTGCCTCCCCCGCTTCCCCTACCTCTCCTACCTCCCCTGCCACCGCCTTCCCCGAGGGCTTCCTGTGGGGCGGTGCGATCGCCGCCAACCAGGCCGAGGGCGCCTGGCAGGAGGACGGCTGCGGCTGGTCCGTCGAAGACGTGATCCCCTACGTCCCGGCCTCCGACTACGCCAACCTCGACATCGTGCGCAGCCGCGCCGAGGTCGAGGCCGGCCTCGCCTCCGCCGCCGATGCGTACCCCAAGCGGTTCGGCATCGACTTCTTCCACACCTACAAGGACGACATCGCGCTGCTCGCCGAGCTCGGCCTCACCGCGTTCCGCACCTCGATCTCCTGGACGCGCATCTTCCCCAACGGGGACGAAGAGGAGCCCAACGAGGCCGGACTCGCCTTCTACGACGCCCTCTTCGACGAGCTCCTGGCCCACGGAATCCAGCCCGTGGTCACCCTCTCCCACTACGAGATGCCGCTCCACCTGGTGACCGAGTACGGCGGCTGGAAGAACCGCGAGGTCCTGCGCTTCTTCGACCGCTTCGCCGGCACCGTACTGGCCCGGTACGCCGACAAGGTCACCTACTGGATCGTCTTCAACCAGATCAACACCGCGCTCACCGACCCCTTCCTCACCCTCGGGCTGCTCGCCGACGAGGAGGAGGACCTCGACCAGGCCAAGTGGCAGGCCATCCACCACCAGCTCGTGGCCAACGCCCGCGCGGTCGCCACCGGACACCGCCTCAACCCGGACGCGCGCATGGGCTCGATGATCCTGGACATGACCGTCTACCCGCGCACTCCCGCCCCGGCAGACGTGTACGCCGCCCAGCAGCACGACCGCGACTCCCTGCTCTTCTCCGACGTCATGGTCCGCGGCGCGTACCCGACCTGGTTCCACCGCTACCTCGCGGATCGCGGCATCAACATCAGCATGACCAAGCAGGACCTCGCCACCCTGCGCGAGCACACCATCGACTACCTGGCCTTCAGCTACTACTCCACCGCCGTCGTCCAGGACGGATTCCGCCTCGCCGACACGATCGGCTGGCCCGCCTCCCAGGACGAGTTCCGCAACGAGCACGTCGCCGCCTCCGACTGGGGCTGGCAGATCGACCCCCTCGGCCTGCGCTACGCGTTCCACGTCTACCAGGACCGCTACGACATCCCGCTCATGGTCGCCGAGAACGGCCTCGGGGCCAAGGACACGGTCGAGGACGACGGCAGCATCCACGACCCGTACCGCGTCGACTACCTCCGCCGCCACATCGAAGCCATGCGCGAAGCCGTCAGGGACGGAGTCGACGTCATCGGATACCTCCCCTGGGGCCCCATCGACATCGTCTCCTCGTCCACCTCCGAGATGACCAAGCGCTACGGCTTCATCCACGTCGACCGCGACGACTACGGCCACGGCACCGGGAAGCGCCGCAAGAAGGACAGCTTCGCCTGGTATCGCGAGGTCATCGCCACCAACGGCGCGACTCTCTGAGCCTTCCTCCCCTCACCCGCCCACGTGGTCAGGGCCCCGGATTCCTCCGGGCCGACGAGCGCGCCGATCGAGGCGAGCGGCCACCTGGACTTCTCCAGCGAGTCGAGGCGGGCCTCGTGGTCGGCGAGCTGCTTG
>NZ_JBEZHM010000085.1:0-24440 GCF_040650575.1 Streptomyces sp. NPDC048659
GGCACCCACATCAGTAAGGGATAGGTTTCAGGCCACCCAGGCGGATAAATCCCGGGGGACGGGACGCACACACTGCGATCATGGAGCCGCTCGACCCCCCCGCAGGGACGATCCCGCCTACACGGACGCGTCCGGCGGGGCGCTGTCGCGGGCCCCCGCGCGCAGGGACGATCCCCCCCTACTAGCAACCCCTGTGATCTGTGATCTGTGATGTGGCCTGGCACTGGCACCCCCAAGGGAGCGGGCCCCCCGCGCGCAGGGACGGTCCCCTCCTCGCCGCCGCAGCCGCCGTCCGGGCCTTGCGGGCCCCCACGCGCAGGGACGATCCCAAGCGCAAGGGCTACGTCTACCTCGCGAGCGCGCGGGCCCCCCGCGCGCAGGGACGATCCCGAGGCGTTCACCGAGTTCCTGGCCGGCACGTTGCCCCCCCGCAGGGACGATCCCAGGTGAAGGGCCCGGCCTGCTGGCCGGACCCTGCGGGTCCCCCGCGCGCAGGGACGATCTCCTCGACATCCACCTCATAGCCATAGCCCGGCTCCGTTTGCGAGTCCCCCGCGCGCAAGGACGATCCTGGTGGTCTTCGACCCCTTCCCAGCCAGTGCGAGCGGGTCCCTCGCACACAGAGACAGTCCCTACAAGCCGGTCTATCGTTCGCTGCGTCCGACGCCGGTAGAGATCCGGATCGCCCGCGAGCTGCCCAGGACGTGCGCACGAGCACGACGGCCTTCCCGCTGACTCCGGGCGACACCCGCCCCCGCTGACGAGACGCCTGCAGCAGTTTCGTCGGCCTCGGGCACCTGGTCCGCGCGCTGTACGACGAGGTCGACTCCTTGGACATCCACCCGATCTGCGTTGGACCTTGGAGGCCGCGGTGGAGATGTGCGCCACGAGCCGCTCGACGAGCTGGAGGCGTACCTGGCCGATCGGAGCGGCGCGCATCCCGAGCATCTCCCGGTGCTGGAGCAGCAGCTCCGCGAGGGGGACGCTGAGCCCGCTGAGCTTGGACCCGCTCCTGGGCGTCGGCTAGCCGCAGCCGGCGGGCGCGGTGCTGGCACTTGGCCGCGAGGAACCGGGGTGGGCGGCTGGCCCTCTTCTGGCGTGTCGCCCGGTGTGGTGCCGGGGGCGCGCCGCTGCGCCTCTGACCTGGGTGGATGGCGGGACGGGTTTCAGAATTCTGCAAGAGCAGCCGCTTTTTGATCGCCGGTCAATTCCCTTGTGAAATCTTTCCCCGCTCGACTGTTCCCATGATCATCGGAAATGATCGCCTGGGGTCCATATCAGGTCGGGTGTCACACATGTGCCCTATTTGGCAGATGTGACGAAGTTTTCCGCCGGGGCTCCAACGAAACCCTATGGCGCCGCTGGATCGCCACAGAAAGCGCTCGTGTGGGGCTTTTTGGCGGATTCGCAGGTAGCGGGCCGTGTCGATAACGTCACCCGCAGGTGCGTGCGAGGTCCCGAATCATGTCCTCAGAAAACTAGTCCGGGGCCCCGCACGCGTGCAGCTACACACGAAGGAGCACGTCTAATGGCACGTACTACCCCGCGGCGCCGCCGGGCCAAACGGTTTTCTCCCCGTCTCGCCCAGAGCGAGAGTAGTCGGCGTAACGAAACCTTTCGTTTCATGAACCGGGTTGGAAAGCGAGGACTTATCGCGTTCATCGCGGTCCTGGCCACCGGTTTCGTGCTGATTCACGGCCACCAGGTCCAGGTCACCGTCACGCCCGGGACCGTCACCGCCCTCGGCGGTGTCCTCTCCAGCGCCGCGGTCGCCATGTTCGGGCTGCGCCGCCACCGGCGCTGACACCCCGTGGTGGTGAGGGGCACCTCACGTGTCCCTCACCACCGCTTGCCTCGGGCAACCGCTCCCGCCGCGCCCTCGCGGCCCCGGCGGGAGCGGCGGATCCGTGACAGAACCCGGGGGAAGTCTGGCCTCTCCGGCCAGCCGAAACCCGGATGGAACCCTTTTCGTGACGTGGGAAGCAGCAACAACGATGGACACATGTGAGGTATGCGGTTCCCCCCTGGGGCACCCCGCCGGGAGAGGCCGGCCTCGCAAGTACTGCGACGACCGGTGCCGGCAGGCCGCGTTCCGCCTCCGCCAGGGTCTGCCCCCCGGCCTGCCCGCCGACGAGGTGCCGGCTCCGGTGATGAGCGCGGGCGAGGAGGCATTCGTCGAGATACTCAAGGATCTCGTGGACGGCGCCCGGGAACTGCTGCGGGTCATGCCCTCCTGCGACGGCGAGGAGCCGCTGAAGCGCCTCGCACAGATGCAGCACCAGGTGGACGGACTCACCGCCGCCGCGGTCGGCCGCGCCCGCCACCGGCGGGTCACCTGGGGCCGGATCGGCAGCATCCTGGGCATCAGCGAGGACACCGCGCGCCACCGCCACTCCGAGCGGTACATCCTTCGCCGGATCTCCCGCCTGACCCGCTCCACCCAGCAGCCCTGCTCCCTGGCCAGCCTCTTCAGCACCCCCGCCGCCACCGCGACCACCACCCCGGAAGGCGGGTCCGGCCCCCTGGCTCCGCCGGCCCCCACCGAACCCGCAGTCCCGGCCGGCGAGACAGCGGAGCCCATCGCCCCGAGCAGCCCCGCCTACAACCGCCTGGCCCCCATCCTGTCCATGCTCCTGCGCACCGCCCAGCTCCCCAACAAGGAGGTGAGCCAGAGGATCGGCTGCTCCGCCTCGTACCTGTCGCGCATCCTCAGCGGCGACCGCGTGCCGACCTGGACCCTCACCCAGAAGTTCGCGCAGGTCTGCGGCGCCGACCCCTCCGTCCTGCGCAAGGTCTGGGAGTCCCAGAAGCTCAGCGAGAAGGATCGGGACGCCACCGTCACCCAGCACGGCACCACCCGAATGCCCGCCGCCCAGCGGCTGCGCACGGCGGTGGAGACGCTCCACACCAAGGCCGGACGCCCCGCCGCCCAGCACCTCGCGGTCGCCAGCCGCTGGACCCTGGACACCGCCGACATCGCCGCGCTCCTCGAGGGCGAGGTCCTGCCCACGGACGAAGTGCTCCTGGCGTTCGTCCGCCTCCTCGGAGGCGACCTCGCCTACTTCACGACTCTGCTCTCCGACGCCCGCTACGAGGCCGGCATGCAGCAGACTCCCCGCCAGCCCCCGCCTCCGCCCGCCCACCCGCCGGCTCACGCCGGGGGCACCGCACCGCTCGGCGGCCTCGACGAAACCATGGAGGCGTTCAGCGCCGCCTTCACCGCGCAAGACCCTCTGGAAGGTGCCCGCGCCCGCCTCCTGAGCAAGGCTGCACGGAGAAGCGCCGCCCCGGCCGAACCGGCCGCCGTTCCGATCCCCAGCCCCGGCGGCACACGCACCCGCGCGGCCGTGCTGGGCCGCATGCCCCCCCGGGCGTTATGGGCCTGAGCGCGGCCCCACCCCGGCGCGGAGTCCAGGCACTGCCCGTACTCCGCGCCACCTCGGGCTGCCGCAGAGACGCCGTTAACGCTGACGCGTTTGTACTCCCGTGCACCCCCGTGTACTCCCGTGCACTCAGCCGCTCCGGGCGGATGTAGAGCAGGGCCTCGGTATCGCCGGGGCGAGACGGTGAGGAGATGTGATGGCCGCATACGAACAGCCGGACGGGAACTGCCGGGCGGACTGCTGGGCGGCGCAGCCGGCCGGACCGGGCAGGGCACGCCGTTGTATCTGCGAGTGGCTCGTCGCCCGGGACGAGGCGTACTGGGAGGAGCCGGCCGACCTGTTCGCCAGGGAGTGGGACTCCGCCTGACCGGAACCCCGCGAAAGTGCCACCTGCTGGGCGCCGGCGTAGACAGACGAGCGGCCTGCCCCCGAATCCGGGGCAGGCCGCTCGCGGTGCGCGGGTTAGTCGTCCCGGCCGCGATCGGCGGCGACGCCCCACTCGGGGTCCCGCGGGGCGGGGACGATGCCCCAGCCCGTGTCGTGCAGCCCCCAGCCGGGATCCCGTCGGACCCAGCCGGTGTCACCGTTCACTCCCCATCCGACGTCTCGTCGCATGGCCCCTCCTTGCATCGGCTCGCGTGTGCTGGCCGCGACGGTATCCGCCGCCCTCCCGGGGGAACAGGTACGTTCCGTTGCTTCGTCACCTGGCCCTGCGGCCGGAAGCCACGCTTCGGCCGACGGTGCGCGGTTCAGCGGCAGCCAGATGTGGGGAAGACGGCTCCGTACCGGCGGCCGCCCCGGTGCCAGAGCACCAGGCCCTGTCGGACGTCGGCCGCCAGATGTGCTTGCCGCGCCTGCCACGGAATCGAAGCCGTGCACCGTGTGGCCGCTGGGGGCGGCAGCACGCCATAATCGGGCTATGCCCTCTTCCGCTGCTTCCGTGCCGTCCGCGTTCGACGTGCTGTGCGCGCGCTACAGCAAGCGGCTCCCGGACCGGCTGGAGGACCTGGACGGCCCCACCCAGGGCACGGTCGACCTTCCACTGCACGTGGCCTGGTCGGGACGGCGCCGCTACTCTCTGAACGGCGCCCGCGCGCGGATGAGCCTGTACCGCACGGTGCTCGCCGAGGGACAGCGCGAAGACCTGGAGGCGGTCCTGAACCGGGACCTGCTGGTGAGCCAGTGGCCCGTGCTGCGCACGCTCGTGAGCCGTCCTCTGCGTGACGCGTGGGAAGCCGCTTTCCCCCAGCTCATGGATACGCGGGGCGCTTCCGCCGCGTGAACTGGGACGACATGCACCGTCGGCTGCTCGCCGACGTCCTCGCCATCGGCACCGACTACCCGCTGGTGATCACCGGCGGGTAGTCGGTCCAGGCCCATGGGCTGGTCAGCCGGCTCAGCCAGGACCTCGACGTGGCCACGCAGAACCCGGCGCCGATGGCGGAGATCATGCGCACGCTCGGCAGCGGTCTCGAAGAGCGGGGCTGGGCGGTGCGGCAGATCGAATCCGACCCCCTCATGGCCAGGCTTGTCATCACCGACCCCTCCACGGGTGAGGAGTGCGAGGTCGACATCCTCAAGGAAGCCTTCTGGGCGCCGCCTAAGGACACCGAGTACGGACTGGTTCTGTCCCTGGACGATGTGATCGGCACCAAGGTCCGCGCCTTGGCGGACCGCGGTGCGGTGCGGGACCTCATCGACGTTCATGCGGCTTCCCGCCACCGCAGCAACGCCGATTTGGAGACCCTCGGCCGCCGCCACGCCCGGTTCGAGTTCAGCCTCCATGATCTGCGGGACCGGCTCGGCGGCGCCGAATGGTGGGACGACGAGGACTACACCGGCTACGGTCTCACTCCCAGCGAGATCGCCGAGCTTCGGGCTTGGGCCTTGGCCTGGGCTGCCGACCTGGACGTGCAGCTCGTGGCCGAGGAGACCCCTGACGACGCTTGAGCGGCCGGCTCGGGTGCTGAGGAGCGGGTGGGAGGGGCCGGCGGCTCCCCGGTGTTGACGGGTTACCGAAGCTGCTCGTTCGTATAGACCTGTTCGACATCAGCCTCGATGACGTCGCGCAGCGTGTCGTCATCGTCTGGTGCTTCAAGGCCGAGGGCAGTGATGACGCTTCGGTAGTGCGGCGCGAAGTCCGGGTCGCCGGCTGCCAGCAGGGAGGACAGGAGAGGCGCGTCTGCTGTTTTCGCCCGGTCGACCATGGTCAGAACCTGCACGCGTTCGTGAGTGGTCAGGCGAGGGAGCGCGGAGCCGAGCTGGCTCTCCAGCCGTTCCCAGCTCGTGGCGGTCCGCTCGCGCGCGGCTTTCTTCAGGGCGCCGCGGACGGCGGCGGCTACGGGCACGAGGCGCGCGGACGTCCCGCCGTGTTGCACAGGCGGTTCCGGCTCCGGCAGTGCGGCGGCCGCGCCTTCGGACGAAGGCCACTGAGTGGGGTCGGCAAGCTTCTGCGCCCACTTGTCCACGTCGTATCGCTCCGCTACCGACAGGAGGTCGCCGGCCGTTCTGGCAAGAGGCACGAGGCTTCCGATGAGCTGCTTCTCCTGCACCGACGCGATGCCTTTGACCCTCAGTTGCCCGATGACGCTCCGGGCCCGGGCCAGTGCCTGTCGCTGGGACTGTCGCTGGGCTCGCGTCGGCTTCTTGCGCCGGGGAACCAGTGACGTGGCCAGCCGCGGCGGCGCAGGCCGGCCGGGTCGGCGCCGAGCGTCCCGAAGAAGCGCGTCGGCCGAGACCAGAATGCTCGATTCCTCCGGCGTCGTGGCCTTGTCGTGCTTGAGGAGTTCGTTGACCTGCGGGACCAACGTGAGCACTTCGAGGTCACGGCTGTGCTGCACGGCCTCGTCGATGCGGGTGAAGAGCAGCTGCCGGATGCGGTTCTGGCGGCTGATCCAGTCTTCCGCGTGCTTGATCGCGGTCTGCAGATGCTCGTACGCCTGGGCCTCGCACCTGGCCAGCTCCCGCTCGGCCTCTGTGTGGAGCTGGCGGACGACGGCGGTCTCCTTCTCCCGCACGGCGGTGTTGATCCGCCTTGCCAGGGCGCCGATCTGGGCCGGGACCTCCGCCACGGCGCTACGCGGCTGCTGTCGTGCCGCCGGCTGGACAGCGTCGGCGGTGGGCGTTGCGGGAGCGGTGTCCGTAGCTGGCGGGAGCCGTCGCTCGGCCTGCAGCCGCGCGACAACGGGGGTGATGAGCCGCCCGTGCTCGTCGATGGTGCAGTCCGCCAGATCGATGTTCCATTCCGTTCCCACGTGGGGGAGCTCGGTGCCGAGGATCATGACGCGCTTGTTGCCGTCGCTGTCGAACCTGACGCGGTTCACGTACCCCCGGCGCGCGAGGGTCAGGTGATCGAGGGTCACGCCAGGGCCGAGGATGATGTCGCCTGCGTCGGCGCCGAGGCTGGGGGGTGTCGTGCGGTCCATGTACAGGTCGATCTTGTGACCGCCGAGCGCGATCTCCACAAGGGACCCGATCGGCGAATTGTCCCGCTCGGCGTAGCGGTACCGGGGGTTGTGCCCCTGGCCGCGCAGCCACGCCTGGGTGGCCGCCTTCACGTAGAGGTGGTCCGCGCTCGCGACGCCTGGGGAACGCCGGCCGCATGAGGGCAGGATTCCGTCGGGGTCGGGGAAGTGCGCGAAGTGGCTGACGCGGGCGTTGCCCCGTCGCGTCATGAGCTGCCCCCCGCACCCGCCGAGCAGTACTCCGCACCAAAACGTCGCCCCGAGGTACTCCTGGCGGAACTCATCGAGCTCGACCGAGTCTGTCGGGCACACCACTGGGTCGTCAGATTCCGGGTCCCCTAGGACTGCCGTCTGAATCTGTCGGGTGTCGAAGCTCAAAGCCAGCCCCTTCGCCAGCAGGTCCGCCCAGCCTCTCGCGCGCGAATGGCGCCTGTTCAGCAAGAGGCGGTTGATCACGTTCAGTCATTCAGCCTAAAGATCGCCCGTGGCGGCTGCTCCGAAACGTCGGTGCCGACGCCTTGCTGAGCTCGTGCCTCAATCTGCAGTCCGCCGGCGCTCGGCAACCAGCGCCCGCCAGCGTCCGGCGACGACGGCTTCGTCGTCGATCCACCGCGCCCTGGAGTCCGTGCCGGGCTGGGTGCCGGCCATGTGGTGGGCCAGGTCGCCGTAGTACGCGTAGTCGCCGCCGTCCTGCGCGCCCAGGCGCGTGATGGCCTCGGCGGTCGCGGGAGCGTCGCCGCGGACGGTGTGGTGGAAGGCGAGCGCGAGGTCGAGCATCTTCTCGGGGGCGACGAGGCCGGCGGTGCGGGCCTCTGCCCGCAGGATTTCGGCGCGGTCGGGTACGCCGGTGTCGGTTCCGGCGTCGCGGGCGAGGGCGGCGATCTTCACGGTGAGGGTGGTGGCGCGCAGGTCGAGGCCGGTCAGGAGCTGTTCGGCGAGGTCGATCTCGTCGTCGGCGGCGGCGGGGTCGGAGAAGGCGAGGACGAAGGCGCGCTGGGCCTGGGATGTGGCCCGTTCGCCGGCGACGCCGTGCTGCTCGGCCTCGTCGCGGGCGGCCTGGTAGGCGGTGGCGGCGCGGTGCATGTCGCCGTGGGGCCACCAGATGTCGCCGTCGACGCGGTGGTGGCGGCCGGCCCATCCGAGGGTCGGGACGACGGCGTGGGCGGTGGGGAAGTCGCCGGCGAGGCGGGCGAGGTGGGCCAGGCCGCGGCGGGCGGCGGGGGCGAGGCGGCCTCCGTGGTCGGCGACGTACTGCATGCCGGCGCGGGAGTCCGCGGAGCGGCCGAGGTCGCGCTGGGCCTTGGCGAGGTAGTAGACGGCCATCTGCTGGAGCTCGCCGGGGAGGTGTCCGGCGGCGGTGAGGGCGGCCAGGCGCTCGGCGGTGCGGGAGCGGTGTTCGTGCTGCCGACGGGCGAGGGTGCTGAGCAGCTCGGCGAGCGCGTCGGCCGCCGTCGCCGTACCGGGTCCGGCCTCCCGGTCGTGGGGGGCGGGCGGGGCGACGGGTTCCCATACGGAGTCGGAGACGTAGGCCCAGGCGGCGTCGGTGAGCCAGCCGAGCTCGAGGCGGAAGTCGCGGGCGAGGGTGAGGCCCTGGCGCAGGCAGCCGGTCAGCAGCAGCCGGTCGCGGCCTGTACCGGCTGCCCACTGTTCGCCGAGCGCTGTGTGCGCGCGGGCGGCGGCGGCCTGTGTAGGCTCGCATTTGGAATGTCCCGTTCCACCGTGATGATCTGGGATCTCCGACCGTCCCATTTGAGGGACACAGCGCTTCTGTCTCACGGTCCTGTCCCTTGAGGCCGACGCCGCCGCGGATGTCATGCCCAGGACCGCAGTCATCCGTCGACGTCACCGGGTTCGCCACCGCGCGCAGTGGGACCTCGTGTTTTGCACAACTCAGCTGGTGCTGGCCGCTATGAACTTCCAGAAGTACGCTCCGGCCCCGCCACCGCCGATGAGGCCGTAGCCAGTGGCGTCCGCGACCCACGCCAGGGTTACGAGGGCCTGCTCGGTTCGCGTCATGGTGACTGGATTACCTTGGCGATCCCAAATCCGCAAGGACAGGTCGTTACTGGCTGTTGCCAGGTAGGCGCCGTCGGGCGAGTACGAGACAGCATTCACTGCGGCGGTATGGGCGCCGAGGGAGTGGAGTTGGGGGCGGGTGGTTGTCGGGTCCCATACGATCACCTGGCCGTTCTCGAGGCCTGCGGCGAGTTGGGCTCCGTCGGGCGAGTACGCAACCGTGCATACATCCCGGGAATGGGCATAGTGGCCTTTATGCTGGCCGGAGACCGGGTCCATGACGCTGACGAGCGAACCGTCGGCAATGGCCAGTTCGCGTCCATCGGGAGCATACGCCAACGCGGTGACATCCATGAGGCGATGCATGTACGCCCCAGAGGCCAGGTGCCAGAGCCGCAAGCCGTCGCCGGCACCCGAGGCGAGTTGAGTCCCGTCCGGCGAGTACGTCAACGCGCGAATTTCACCCTTGTGCCCGGAGAGAGTTTCGGTCACTTCTTCGCTCTGCTGGTTCCGGATCCGGATGGCATGATCTTCGGCGCCACCCGTGGCGATGTGGGTTCCATCCGGGGACATAGCGACCGGAAACCGCCAGACGGCGCGTTCAGGAACGGCAATGGTACGCACCGCATCGGTGCTCCACCCGTCGGTCCCCGCCTCAATGATCAGTAGTGTGTCGTTAGAGGCGACCGCGACCTGCGTCCCGTTCCGTGCGAGGTCGAAGCTCCACACGGCTCCGGAGCGGGACTCGATGGATTCGGCATGGGGATTCCAGATGCGCACCGCATTGTCTTTTCCCGCGCTGGCGAGGCGCATTCCGTTGGGGGAATAGGCCAGGGCATGCACGCGGTCAGGATGGCGGTGCAGCCCATGGATGGCGGCACCCGTGGCGGTGTCCCACAGTCGCACCGTCCCGTCGGCTCCCGCCGTGGCCAGTTGCGCGCCGTCCGGAGAGCACGCTGCTGTCTGCAGTCTGCCGGTGTCGAGGCTGATGTCATGCATCAGTGCGCCCGTGGCCCTGTGATGGATTTCGACGATCGGATCGTCGAAGGAACTGTTGCCAGCAATGACGTAGTGCGAGCTGGAGATGGCCAGGACGCGGATTTTGAAGGCGTCTCCGCGAGCTACAGCGAGGGTGGCCCCGGTGACCGGATCCCAGACCCGCATCGTTCCGTCGGCGGCTCCTGTGACGAGCTTCCTGCCGTCAGGTGTGTATGCCAGTGCGCGGACTCGGCCGGTGTGCCCGCGGAGGACAGCGGTGATCTTGCCGGTGGCCGGGTTCCAGATCCGAACCTTCTTGTCGTGGCCGACGGTGGCGAGTTGGGTCCCGTTCGGCGCATACGCAAGGTCACGGGTCTTGCCGGTGAGGCGGCGGGGCAGGGAACGGGGGGCGGTGCCGGTGGCCAAGTCCCAGAGGCTGACTCCGAAGGATCCTGCGGCGGCCAGCTGGGTTCCGTCAGGCGAGTAGGTCAGGACCTGGACCCGTTTGAGCCATGGGAATCTGAGCTTGAGGATGTGAGCGGTGCTGCTGGACCCGAGGTCCCAGAGTCGGATGGAGCCGTCGTCGCCCGCACTGGCGAGCTGTGAGCCATCGGGTGAGAACGCCAGGGCGTACACCCAGTCGGTGTGGCCCAGAAAGGTACGTTCCGAGGCAGGATCAGGCAGATCGGGCAAGTCACCGTCATCGATCAGGACCGGAGCAGGGCGTTCTGCACGGCGCGCGGCGATCTGGTCCTGCCAGGCGGGGATCTGGAAAAGGCGCTCGTGAAGAATGCCGACAACAGCTTCTGGGGGATCGGTGGGCGCCAAAAGGTGCGCCGTTCGGGCGATCTCGCGGGCTCGCTGCATCGACGATTCGGTGGCAACTCGGAAGCAGTCGTCCTGCGTCGCGGCCGGCCCCTGGTGTAAGAGGCGTGCTTCGACCCAGCGGATATCGCCGATGGTGGCTTCGGCTTCGGTGGGTCGCCCGGCCGCCAGAAGATGGTCGATGAGGTGATCGAGCAGATAGCCATGCTCCACCGCCCACCACGATCTGCTGGGAGCGGTTCTATCCGGGAGGAGCGGGTTTGCCAACGGCAGTTGGTCGGCCACTGCATCGACGAGCGACTCGTGCAGCTGTGTCAGGTGCGCAGGTCCTAGTTCTGCCCGGAGATAGTCACGCACGACATCGTGCAGCGCCAGTGCTCCCGTCTCGCCGTGAACCGGGTTCGCGAGACAGAGACTTGTGATCTTTCGCAGCAGAGCCTGCGATTCGGTGGTGGTCAGCCCGGCCTGATTCCGCCATAGCGATTCGACCAATGCCATCGGGACGGCGTCGTCGGTGGCGAAAACGCAGAGTTCGGCGAACCGTTCCGCACCGTGTTCCGGCAATAGTCGTACGGCGGCTTCGATGGTGGCCCGAACGGCTTTGATCCGTTGCGCCGGGTCGTTCAGATCCATGGGGTCCCACGGATCGTCGACCGCGGTCGGGCCGATTTCTCTCAGCTGCTGCAGTACGCGCGCCCCTGCCGCCGTGATTGCCGCCGCACGAGCGGATTCTCCGCTGGTCAGACTGACTTCCGCGAATATCACTCGGTTGATGAGACGCAGTAATAGCGGCCAACGGCCCGTGGCTTCCAAGAGGCTCTCGACGGTTTCGTGCGGCAATGGCGCGAGATCCCTGGTCAGCACTCGGCGAGCCTCTGGCGCGGACATTTCGTCGACCAAGATGCGCCTGGCGGTGGCAGGAAGGACATCGCGCCGACGTGTAGTGACCAGCCGGATGCAGTTTCTGCCGCCGATCAGGAACGGCCTGAGCTGCTCCGAGTCCCATACATCGTCGAGCAGGAGCAGCGTCCTTGGATGTTTCTGCAGGAGGCGCCCCAGGTGTGCGCCAGCAAGCTCAGGGTCCTCGAACACGTCGGCATTACCCGTGATGAAGCGTGTGACCTCACCTACTTTGCCTGCGATCGCCGCGCGCCCACGAACATCCCGTCCTACGGTGACCCGGTAGATCCGGCCGCCGAATCGTCGCCGCACCTTCCGGTTGGCGCACACCAGGTCGGCAAGTGTGGTCTTGCCGAACCCGCCCGCGCCTTCAAGGGCAGCCACGGCAGGCATGGGCCCATGAAGTCGGCCACATACGACGGCGATGGCCTGCTGCGTCTGAACGCGATCGATCACCCAGTCCGGTACGTCTACCGGGCCAGGAGCTGGGGGGGCTTCCGCAGCGGCAGATAATCGGTTCGCGACAGCAGTCTGCAATATTGTGGCGCCGAGACCTACGACGAGTAGCACAGCAACCGCGGGCCACGCGTGTTCCCTCAAAAGATCAAGAACGCCGGGCCAACGATCGTCCCCCGTTGCGGCGTTACTCGCCAACGCCAACAACGCAGTTGACGCAACCACTGCAGTGGTAAGGGCCAGTGCCGCCCCCCGTAGCCTCACCACAAACGCACCTCCCCCATCCTACGTTGGCAGACTACCCATCAGCAGCATGCAAATCACGGTCGCTGACCATGACCCGCTAGCGGTGGGACCTTGCCTGGCTGCTGAACATGACACACCCAAGCACGGCGAACTCCGACGTCACAAGGTCCGCCGCTCTCAAGCGGAAGGTGCCGACGCGGACGCCGTGTGCAGCAACCCCGGCCACGAGTGGTGCAGCTATGAGAACTCAGGGACGGAGCACGCCCATGGCTTGCTTTCCGTCGCAAGACCTGGGTCACCGAGACCCAACGGCGGAGGGTGCGGCCACCCACAGTGGAACTACGGTCGTAGGGCTGGTCTCCCGACCGAGTTCCCGGTCTCGACCAGCTTCGACATCTCCGCGATCACGCTGGTGAGAGTCGCTGCAGAGGACGAGACCGGGATCAGCACTATCGCCGAGCGAATGATCAGACAGGAGTTCGTCTCGCCATGCTGTCCCTTGGGCCGAACAAGGGCCGTCGTCAATGAGAAAGGGACATACGAAACGCGAACCTACAGCGGGGGTCCAGCGGTCGTCGGTGAGGTCGTCGGTGCTGCGGATGGTGGAGCGGATGAGGCCGTGGAGGTAGTACGGCCACAGGCCGAAGGGGTTCTCGTTGATGAACGGCCGCTGGATCAGCCGGTTCGCGGCAGCCTGGTGGGTGAGGCCGGCGGTGCGGGTGGCGAGCTGGGTGTCGAAGGCGTCGAGGAGCGCGACCGAGCGCAGCAGGTGGCGTTCGTCGGGGGTGAGGTCGGCGAGGGTGCGGGCGATCAGGGCGGGGAAGTCGTGCTCGAAGTCGGCCGGGGCCGGGGTGCGGCCGGTGCGGCGGATGTCGAGGAACCGCATGACGGCGAGGTCGAGGTAGAGCGGCAGGCCGTGGGAGCGGGCGGTGATCATGTCGCGGACCGGGCCGGGGATGAGCGGGGTGCCGTCGGCCTCAAGGCGGCGGGCGAGGTAGTCGTCGCAGTCCTCCGGGGCGAAGTCGCCGACCAGGACCTGCCGCCCGCGCACCGGCGCCGGAGCGGGGGCGGGGAGGATGCCGCGGGCGTGGGGGATGCCGCCGGGCCGGGAGGAGACCGCGAGGCCGGGCCAGGCGGCGGGGCCGGTGTGGTCGAGCTGGCCTTCGAGGGCGGGTTCGGCCCACTGCAGGCGGGAGCGGCCGGTGATGACGAAGAAGGCGTTGGGCATCAGCCACACGACCCGCTGGATGAGGCGCTCCAGGTCGCGGTGGGTGCGGTCGCCGACGTCCTCGAAGGTGTCCAGCAGGATCACCGGGCACACCTTCTGCCCGGCCGGGAGCCGGTCGAGCTCCCAGGCGAGCAGGTGCGGGTAGAAGGAGAGGGCCTCCAGGTCGGGCTCGGCCTCCAGCAGGTCGGCGAGCCGGAAACAGGCGGCGAGGGCCCGTACAGTCTGGCGCCGCTCCCGCAGCGCGGTCGTCAGCGCCCCGATCAGGGCGCCCGCGGCCGACCCGACGGTGCCGGGCAGCAGCAGGGCCTGGGCGACGTCGGCGAGCGCGGACTGCACCTGCTGCGGCATCGCCTTGCCGAACTTCGCGGCGAGCCCGCCACGCTGGAGGTACTCCTCCAGCGGCTCACCGGGGTGCTGCTGCTCCCAGTAGCGGCGCAGCGCGAGGTCGAACGCGGGCAGCGGGCGGCTGAGGCCGGCGAGCGCGGCGCGCAGGGTGAGGAGCAGGTCCTCGAAGCCGCCGCCGGCCGAGCGCGACAGGTCGATCCGCACCGGCAGGATCCGCGCGGATGGCGGCCAGTGGGGCTCGCCCCACTGCGCGGGCCGTGCGGCGGGCCGCGCGAGCGCGGCTTCGAGCTTGCGGGACAGGGTGGTCTTGCCGATGCCGCCGATGCCGTGGAACACGAGCACGTTGTCCCTGGGAGCCTCCAGGTCTTCGACGTCGAAGCCGGGCGCGGCGACGCGGACCAGGTGCTCGGCGAGCGCGGCCGCCACGGTGTCCCACTGGGCCTCGCGGTTGGTGAAGGCCTCCGCCGCCGCCACGCTCCGGTCGTTGCCGCTGAACAGCGCCCGCAGATCCCGCCCCGCCACGGCCCACCCCCGACTCGATGATCACCCGGAGTCCAACCTATGCCCCCGGCCGGCCCCTTCCAGGAGAAGCATCCCCTGCGCAGGGCGCGGACGGATCACGTTGGGGCGCGGTGCCATCGGATTCGGCCAGCGGGACAATGACGGTTCCGGGCAAGATCAAGATGCAGAGGTGGTATCCCCATGTCCGACAGCCCCGACTTCTCAGGCATGGACGGCGGTGAAGAGCAGGACGCGGCCGACATCGTTCGCGACGTGGTCGCCCGGTACAACGCGCTGCTGATGGAGGAGCACCGCCGGCCGATGCAGGACAAAGAGCTGGTTGCGCTGCTGAAGTTCAAGCGCGCGGAAGCGCTCGCCGACCAGGAGCGTCTGGCGGGCGCCGACCCGGAGGAAGCCGAGCGGATCGCCGGCCTCTACGCGACCCTGCTGAAGGAGCTCAAGGAGTCGTAGCCCGTCGGCGGGCGCCGTACGGGCAGGGGCCACGCGTGCGGACGCGTCCGGTCGATGCGGACCGGCTGCACCTGCGTCGGCATCAGCGGCTGGGCGAGGGCGGCGATCTCGTCCAGTTCCCGCCGGTGCTGCGGGAGCGCCCGGCGCAGACTTTCGTGGAGGCGGAGGAACGCGAGGGCCTCCTGCTCGGTGTACGGGCGCAGGCGTTCCGCCGCGAGCGCCCACCCCGCCCGTCGCCCTCCGCTCTCCTGCCGCAGCAGGGCCTGGCCGTCCCGGCGGATCACGGTCACGGCCGTGATCGCCGGGTTGCGCTGAGCGGCGTCGACGACGTCGGCCAGGGCGCGGAAGCAGACGTCGTGCCCGGCGCGCGACGTGTAGCGCGGGGCGCCGCCCCTCTGTAATGAGCGGGCGTAGCGCAGCGCCGTGGACAGCAGGCTGTCCGTTTCCCGCACGGCCAGGACCACGAGCTCGACCGGATAGCCGTCGGCCGCGAACGGCAGCGCGCTGGCGAGGAACTCCTCGACGCTGCCCGGCGCGCTCTCGATCAGCGCGTCGCCGCGTTTCCGGCGCACGTACGCTTCGGCTTCGGCGAACCAGGCGCGGTAGTCAGCGCGGATCGCGGAACCGGCGTTACGGGGGTCTTCCTCCAGCAGCCGCAGGTAGTCCGGGTGCTGGGCCTTGAAGTCGTCGCCGACCAGCTGCGTCGTCCCGGGCCGCATGGCGCGCTTGACCATCCGGGCGGCCAGCAGTTTGCCCGCGCCGGGCTGTCCCAGTACGTAGACCGCCCGGGCATCGTCCCTCGGGACGATGCCGCTCAGGTACGAGGGTGCGATGAGCTCGTCGAACACCCACTGGTGTTCCTGGGCCGAGAGCCGGTGGTAGTCCACGCCGGGTGCCCTTCGTCGCGGCTGGGCGAGGCGGCGTACGGGTTCGGCGAGCGCGGCGGCGCGTTCGGTGTCCCGCTGGACGGCCAGGCGCCGGTCCTCGCAGGGAAGTTCCCGGTGCAGCCGCTGATCGGTCCGGGCCAGTTCCCGGCGGAAGACGGCCGTCTCCTTGCCGCTCCACGGTCGGGACCGCTCGTACGCCACCGCCTTGTCGGCCGCCGGGCGGCGGCGCCACACGCCGTCGGCGAGGTCGTTGTCGTAGAGGACGGTGCCGTCGCGCCGTACGACGGTGATGCGGTCGGCCAGCTGCTCGGCCTCGATGACCGCCAGCGTGGAGAGGAGCTGCTGGGCGCAGGTGTCGTGGTTCTCCCAGGACACGTACCGGCCCGCTCCGTCGATCGCGTCGCACAGGAAGCGGTCGAGGATGCCGAGCTGGCTCCACGCCTGCGCCGTCGCCACCGCCACGACCTCGACGCGGTGCCCGCAGGCGCGGTAGGCCGCCGAGGCGACCCGGAACTCGCCGGGGTCGGCGAGGGCGGACTCGACCACGGCGTCGTAGCGCTGTGCCCGGACGTGGCCCTCGACGGCGGCCTGCCAGCCGACAGTGTCCGGGCGGACCTGGGCACCGGCGGTCCGGACGTCGGCCGCCAGGAGCGCGGGGTAGTGGCGGTGGGCGGGCTTGTAGAGGTCGCGGCCGATGCGTACGGCCCCGCCCCGCCGGTCGAGCGCCGCCTGGACCAGGTCGCCGATCGCGGTCTTGCCCGCCCCCGGCTGCCCGGCGACGACCACCACGACGGGACTGGCCTGCGGCACGGCGCCGCTCACCGCCGCCGGGAGGATCACCCGGTGCAGGACGTCCCGGTGCTCGTACTCGCTGAGCACCGCGATGGTGTGATCGGTCAACGCGCCCTCCTTGGCGGGTCGTTGGGTGGCCGTTCGGGTTGGTCCCGCGCAAACTGACCTCAGAGTAGCAGTCTCCGGGAGGGTTAAATCATGAGTTAAATGTTCGAGTCAAAAGCTAGGTTAAAGTCTGCTAGTGTCCAGGGTGGAGGTAGTGACATGGCATCCGAGGAAGAGCTGTTCGCGAGCGTCGACGCCCTGCTGGAGGAGGAGCCGCAGCTCCCGCCCCCGGCGGAGCGCGCCCGGCTTCGCGAGGCCGCCGGCATCACCCAGGCCCGCCTCGCGCAGGCCCTGAAGTCGACCGTGCAGACGGTCAAGAACTACGAGAACGGCAGGAGCGAGCCGAAGTCACCGCGCCTGGAGGCATACCAGCGGCTGCTGAAGGGATGGGCCGCGAAGTACCCCGCCCACGGCGCCCCCGCCGAACCCACTCCGGCCCCGGCCGCTCACCCGCAGCCGGAGGTGCCCGAGACGTTCACCGGCCCGGCCGCCCCGGCGGAACCAGAGACCGCCACGCCGGTTCAGGACCCCGCCGCCCCGGCCGCGGACGGGCGCCCCGCCCGTCCGGCCGCGCGCCCGGCGACGTCGTCCCGGCGTCCGGCGGCGAAGAAGGCCGCCCCGCCCGCTGTCGACCCGCGCTTCCCTCACGGTCCGCTCGCCGTCCTCGATGGCGACGGGACCGCGTACGGCGTCGACGGCCTGGTCCTTGACTGCCCCGCGACCACGGTGGTGGAGCTGGTCGAGTGGACGCTGCGCGAGTCTGGCCTCGGTGCGCCGAAGCTGAACCGCCACGGCAAGGACCAGGACCCGCTGGTCATCCTCACCACGTCCGCGGCGTCGCGCCTCGGGCTGCCCGAACGCCTCGAAGACCGCCGGGGCCTGCGCCTGCCCGAGGACCACCCGGTCGTCAAGCAGGTACTGAAGGCCAAATGGCAGCTCACCCAGCGCGGGTTCGGGCCGTGGGCGCGGATCTACCGCAAGGCCCAGGGCCGCGAGCGGCAGTGCGTGCAGCTGGCGGTCCTGCCGTGGGACGCGCTCGACTCCCGGGCCTGGCCCGGCGTATCGGAGATGGAGCCGGCCGACGTCGCCCGCGTCCTCGGCGTGTACGCCCAGCGGGTCATCACCCCGCGCGGCGGCACCGCGGTCAACGGCCTGGAGCTGATGACCGCGCTGCGCCCGCCGACCCGGCCGGTGCGCGACGAGGAGACCGGTAACTGGGTCTCGGGCCCGAACCCCGGGGCGCTGGGCACCGAGCCGATGGATCCGGCGCCGCCGGAAGGCCAGCCCGAGCACCCCGCGATCTACCACTCCGGGTGGAAGGGCGGCTTCCTGCATGAAGAGGCGTACCAGTGGGTGCGGGACGTGGACACGCTCACCGATGAGGAGTGCCTGCTCCCCTTCGCGGTAGGCCTGGACCTCAACACGGCGTTCCTCGCCGCCGCCGCGAGGCTGACGGTCGGCCTGTCGGAGCCCGAGCACTTCGTACGCCCGAACTTCTACCCGAAGGTCCCCGGGTCCTGGCTGGTCGACTTGAGCCACATCGAGCTCGACCCCCGACTGCCCAGCCCGTTCACGCCGACCGGCGAGCGCCCGACGGGGCCGGCCTGGTACCAGACCCATACCGTCGCCTACGCCCAGGAGCTCGGCCACAACGTAGAGATCCTGGAGGCGTACCTGCGCCGCGAGACCGGCGCGTACCTGGACCCGTGGCACGACCGGCTCAAGACCGCCTACGTCGACACCCTCGCCGACCTCGGCGTCACCAAGGACCTCACCGACACCGAGTTCCTGGCCGTGATGGAGCGGCACAAGGACGTCGATCCGGCGATGGCCGCCGTGCTCACCGCGATCAAGAGCACGGTGAAGGGCGGCATCGGGAAGCTGTTCGAGAACCCCCAGGGCAAGGGCTACAAAGAAGGCGAGCCGTGGCCGGCCATGATGCGGCCGACCTGGCGCCCCGACATCCGCGCCGCCGTCATCTCCAAGGCCCGCGTCAACATGCACCGCAAGCTGCTCAACATGTCGAGGATGACCGGCCTGTACCCGCTGGCCGTGCTCTCCGACTGCGTCGTCTACCCCTCCCCGGGCGCGAGCCCGCTGGACTTCCTGCCCTACGCCGCCTCGGGCAAGCCGCAGCCCGGCGGGTTCCGCCTCGGTCCCACGCCGGGCCTGGCGAAGCTCGAAGGCATCCAGGAGATGGCCTGGGCGGTCGACCTGATGGAGAAGGGCCTCAACCCCGCCCGGCACATCAAGGGCGGCGACGCCGTCCTCGACGAAGGCGAGTAGGACCCTCCCCACCGTCGCGCCCCCACCCGGCCAGACCGATCACCGAAGGAGCCCCGCCCGATGACCACCCACAGCGCCTCCGCGCGCTGGCCCGTCCCCGCCGCCCCTCCCGTCTACGACCCGGTGCTGTTCGCACGGGCGATGCGGGACATGCGCCTGACCTGGCGGGCCCGCGGTGTCCTGGCCGAACTCACCACCGGCTACGTCCCCGGTCAGGGACCCGCCATGCGGGAGCTGGCCTCCCTCACCCGCGCCGAGCGCGGCGCCGTGGCCGAAGGCCGCGAAGCCTTCGCCAAAGCGGTCGCCGAACTGCGCACCCTCGGCTACCTCGCGCCCGACGGGACCACCGCCACCGGAGTGGGCGAGCACCTGGTCGTGAACCTCGCCCCGGCCGCCGACGCCCGCCTGGTCCAGGACCAGGGCCCGCCCGACGTGGAGCGCTGACGTGACCGGAGAGATCGACGACGCGATCGAGCGGGCCGACCGCGAGGCATTCACCAAGGCCCCGCCCAAGACCCTCAAAGGCCAGATCGGGTTCCTGCTCAAGCAGTTCGGCAGCGCGAAGGCCCTCGCGGCGGAACTCGGCGTCACCGCCGACTCCGTGAACCGCTACCGGCGCGGCGCCCGCAGGCACGCCCGCCCGGACGTCGCCGCGAAGATCGACGACACGGTCAAGGCCCGGTGGCAGCCGCTGGTGCGCAAGCGCCGGCGCCAGCAGGCCGCCTCCACCGGCGGGATCACGGTGGAGACCCGGGCCCGCTTCGGGTACACCGCGCCCGTCGGCACGACCGACGACGGCCGCTTCCGGCGCCTCACCGTCCACCTCCCCCCGGAGTACGCGCAGCGCCTCTTCGACGCCCGCGACACGGGCGCCAGCGACCAGCAGATGCGCGGAATTATCGCTGATGGGTTCAAAGAAGTGTATTTTCAGGACGGCGGCGGCCGCGCTATGGGACTGTCAGACGTTGAAATCAACGACATCGATTACCTTGATCTGGACTTCTGAATAGGAGCGGACAGTATGACCGGATAATTCCCGCCCATCGACCGCGACAAAAGCCCGCTGACCGCCGTGGAGGATGAGGCCGTACGCCTGGCCGACGTCCTAGAGGCGTGCCCGCCGCGCCAGCGACGTCACCGACGCCGGCGCGGCGGGCGACATCGTCTTCACCCGCGGCCGGGAGTACCCGGGTGCTCGACTTCCGATCCGGGCCGACTGCGAGGTCTTCCAGGACCCGACCCGCGCGGCCCGGGCGCCATCCGACGCTCCCGCCGACGTGCTGTGCGACGTCGTCGTCCCCGCGCTCCTGGCCCACCCTGCCCACCGGGCCGCCGCCGTCGACGGCGACACCCTCACGGTCCAGCTGGCCCTCAGCCCCGCCGCCTGACACCGGTCGGCACACCACGGGCCCGGGCCCCGGCGTCGCACCGGCCGTCGTCACCAGGCGCCGCAGGGCCGGTCGGCACCGAGCTGGACTTCACGCCGACCTCTGCCGTCCCTGCGCTGGCCGACCGCGGCTCAGGCCGGGGGCGGTGTCGCGCCGGGCAGCTCCCCGGAAAAGGCCCACCGCTGCTCGATGGTCCACACGGCGACGCTGGAGCGGTCGCTCGACATCCGCAGCCACACCTCTTCGCCGCCGGCAGGAGCGCGACCTCCAGGTGCGCCTCCTCCCACGTGCCAACCGGGTACATCCACTCCAGGCCGTCGTTCGGCCACTTCCGCATCGCCACCGTGCGCACGCTCAGCGCCACGGCGAAGGCGTCCAGCGCCGCCTTGGGTATCCGCACCTCCGCCGGCTCCCGCTCGATCCCCGCCACTGGGCCCCTCTCGCGTCGTGCGGCGGGCCCGCGCCCGCCGTCGCGGATCAGCGTGACAGACCCGCCGCGAGCCCGGTGTCACGCTGTGAGGCTGGCAGGCTCACAGGCCGTTTCCCCAGGTGGGCGGGGTGAACTGTGAGGCTGTGAGCCTGTGAGACGGAGCTCGCGCCTCGTGCTCCCGCACGCCCTGGTGCTGCCCGCCGACGCGGAGGACGATGGAGTCGTGGGCGAGCAGCACGAGGACCAGGAGCACGGCGTCGAACCGGCGCGGCCGCCGCTGAGCGAGGCCCGCGCCCGGGAGATGGCGGCCGGGCTGCGCGAAGTGATGGACAACGTCCGGCGCTCCGTGGCGGTCCTCGCCGCCCGGGTCCGCGACGCGCACGCCGCCCGCGTCTGGGCGCCGCTCGGGCACAGCAGCTGGGAGTCGTACTGCCGGGCGGAATTCAGCATCAGCCGCGCCCAGGCGTACCGGCTCCTCGATGTCGCCCGCGCGCTCGCCGCGATCCACGACGCGGTCACCGCCGGCCCCGAGACGTCTCGCACGCGAGACACCGACCCGGGCACCGCGACCGCACTCGACTACGGCCTACCCCAACGGGCCCTGATCGCCGTCTCCGGCCGTACGGACACCGTCGCGGAGATCATCCCCGCCGCCTCGCCACGCTCGCCCACAGCGGCCTCCAGGCCCTCGACACCGCCACGGTGCGCGCCGTCGTCCGCCAGGCCGTCCGCGACGTCCGCACCGCCCCGCCGCCACCGCCCGCCGATCCGCCAGCGGACCCAACCGTCACCGCGCTGCGCGCCGCCATCGACGACCTCGCCGCGTGCTCGCACCAGCTCGGGGAGCTGATGCTCGAAGTCGCCCCCGCCTACCTCTCCAACACCGAAGCCGCCGACGTCCTGGCGCTCCTGTGCGAGCAGATCGGCGAGCCCCTCGACCACGGCCTCGTGGCCCGCCGCTACGCCCTGACCGGTGACCGCCGGGCCCTGGCTGGCACCGTGCTGTAGGGCGCTTCTGCTCGTGCTCCTGGTGGTGGTCGTCGGGTACAGCAGGGCCGTGTTCGGGGTGCAGCGCAGCATTTGCCTGGGGCGGGCGGGACAAGGCTGCTGCACAGGTAGCAGGCCGCCTCCGGCGGGTGCAGCACGGCCAGCTGCCGCGTGCTGCTGCAACAGCCCGTGCTCCCTGCTCCAGGGCAGGCAGCAGAGCCGGAGGGCCGTCCCGACCGCTGCATACCAACGCAGATCTGCTATCTCCGGCAGGAGATCCATGCACGGCTGCTGCATACAGCCGCCCGCGCTCCGAGGGGCGCCGGTTGTTCTGCTGCCCCAGAACAAGCCGGTTCACCTGGTGCTACCGGCCGCCCGGTCCTCGCGGCGGGCGGGGGGCGGCGGAGCGGCTGCGTTTGTTCTGCTCTCCCAGAACAAGGCGGTTTACCTAGTGCTACCGGATCGATCGCAAGCGGGTACGACGAAGGCGCCGCACCCGGGGTGCAGCGCCTTAGGTCTTCGAGCGGGCCGGGAGGCCCGCTGGAGGGCTTCTGAGGGCCCTCGGTGTCAGCCGGTCGCGGCGAGGTTCGCCATCTGGGCGGCGAAGCGAGCGCGTCGCTGCTCGGTGAAGCGCTCGGGCTCGGCGGCCCGGATCTCCGGGATCGGCATGGGGTAGGCGACCTTGCCGCCGGTGAGGAGCGGGTGGAGCTGGTAGAGCCCGTCTTCGAGGCTCCAGGCCAGTCCGCACTCGCGGAGCTCCTTGAAGCCGCGGTTCACGGTCGGCTTGCTGGCGCCCAGCTCGCGCGCCATCTCGTTCTGGCTGATCGCGGCGGTGCCGGCCTCGGGGTCACTGAGGTACAGCAGTTCGTCCAGGACGCGTCGGCCGGCGGTGGAGACGTCGACCAGGGCCAGGAGACGCAAGACGTCACGGGGGATCATGACGGGGGCCTCTGTGGGAGGGCTGGGGACGTAAGAGCTGCTCACGGAGCCTCACCACCATTTTCGATCAGGTCGACGTGTACCGAGGATATGCCGCGCGAGGTCATGCGCTCGCCTTGCGAACGGGCCGACGCTGCCGGAGCGTGACGACCTTCTCCTTGCGGCGGGCGGACTCCGCGGCCTTCTTCTCCGCCTCCCGCACCTGGCGCCACTCGGCGGGGTAGTCGGCGTGCGGGATGAGGCAGATCGGGCCATGCGCGCTGTTCCAGAGCGCCTGCCACTTTTCCTGCTCGCCGGAGGTCCCGGCTACCGTGAGCCACGGGTTCAGCTGGAGGACACCGCGCTTGGCGGTCCGCATCCAGCCGACGTGCGCGAAGAACTGCGACGCCTCGTTCACCGAGGCCGCCGACAGATTGCACCGGGCCTGAAGGTCGCGCTGGTTGGTCTTCACGAAGCCGCGGGCGGCGGCGCGGGTCTGGTCGTCGGCGCGGTTGGCGTTCTGCAGCGCCACGAGCTTGCACCAGACCTGGAACCAGGAGCCAGGCATCTTGAGGCTACCGAGGACGTCCATCAGCAGCCGGGCGTCCAGCACGTAGCCGCTGCACTCCGCGCTCGCGGCGAACTCGCGACCCTTGATCTTCTCCACGCCCAGGATCAAGCCGCCCTTGCCGTCCGACCGCGCAACAACTCGCTCGCCGGGGCGGACGATCGGCAGCTGGTCCATCAGCACAGTCCTCCAGGATGATCAACGTTTCAGCCTGCACGGTAGCACTAGGTAAACCGGTTTGTTCTGGAGGGGCAGAACAAACCGTGCCGCACAGTCACCTGATGACCCATCAGGTTCGGGGGGTCTTTGTTCTGGAGATCCAGAACACCCGCGAGCCCTTTGTTCTGGATCTCCAGAACAAACGGTTTCCTATCACCGCAGGTCAGAGCCGGTTTCGACGCGGAACGCTCTTATGTGTCACTAGACACCGGCCTCCACCTGAACCCCTACCGCCACGCCGCGCACCGCGCGGCACAACCAGCTGGCGGCGACGGGCGTGTCGCCGTCGACAACCACCGTTCGATGGGGGTCGGCGCCTGTGGCTGAGCGCGCTTCGCGTGCGGCACCGCGGCCCGGTGCGGGCTCGGGACAGCAGCAGCGGCTCTGAGTCTCGGGCGGTGCCGACCTTGACGCTCAAAAGCCTGGAGGCGTGGCCGGTGTTGGTGGTGGGCTCCGCCGTACGGCCTTGCGGCCGGACGGCTCATGTACCTCCGTACGCCAAATTCCGTCATTCTCATATCGGGCTTCCGTTCTGTGGCTGAGGTATTCCAGCCCGCGTGAATCGAATTCAGCATGCGAGTTTATGGCCGGGGTCGGGTGTGGCGCGCCCAGAGCCCAAACGCTACACAGCAAGTGCTGGTGATGCATCACACGGGGCGCGCGTTCCCACTCTCGGGTGATGCATGACGGAATCCGCCGCACGGCAACGGGTTGGCGTGTATGCTGGCGGGGTATTGGTGAAGTCGAGCGGCCGGTTTCGAAGGTGGGGTTCGGGTGGAGCGCAGCGGAGCCCGTCACTGCGGTGGGGCCGGCGCTCGATCGGGCCGACGGCCCGTCACTCTCGTTGCAGGGATGGTGGCTGGTAACCCCAAGCCCTACACAGGCCTGCGCGTGATGCACCTCCCCTCGTAGCCAGCCCAGGTGATCGCGCTTGCGCGGTCGCCTTCAATTCGCGCTTGCGCGAATTGCATTCCGTCCGGAATTCCGTTTACGGAATTCCGTTCCTCCGCTTGCGGAGGAATCCGAATTGCGCTTGCGCAATTCGCG
>NZ_JBEZHM010000086.1:0-23783 GCF_040650575.1 Streptomyces sp. NPDC048659
ACGGCCTGGAGCGCCTCGCCGAGGCCCTCGCCCTCGAACTGCGGCTGCTGATCAGCGCCCTCGGCAAGTACGCGCCCGCCGCCCTGGCCCCGGACGACCTCTGGGACCCGGCCCAGGGAGCGGTCCCGTGCTGAGGCCGCCTCGCCGCCGGGCCTCCCGCACCGTGCGCGCCCGCTTCTCGGTGCGGGAGACCCCCGGCGTCACCGTCGGCGCCGCGGGCCGCGCCCCGCTGCCGTACGGGGTCGACGGCGCCGCCCGGACCACCGCGCAGCGCGTCCTCGCCGAGGCGGGCCGCGGCTACCTGGGCGGCCACGTCGAACTCCAGGCGCCCCGGGGCCTGGCCCCCCGCGCCCTGCGCCGGGCCACCGGCCGCGCCGTCGCCCTCGCGGTGGCCGCCACCCTGCACGGCACCCCCCGCACCCTCGCCACCCACCCCCGGGTCCACCCCCGGGTCCACCCCCACCACTGACCGACCGCGGCCCCCGGGGGCCCGCCCGGCCCCCGCCCACGACGGCACCACCCACCCACGCGCCCCGCATCCGCCCCGTACCCGCCCACAGAAAGCCGACCCCATGGCCACGCCCCTCGCCGATCCGCCCGCCCCCGCCGTCGACTGGCGCCGCATCAGCAGCCTCGTCGTCGGCCAGGCCGCCGTCCAGGCGGGCAGCTTCGCGCTCCTCATCGCCATGAGCTGGACCGCCGTCCAGCTCGGCGGCCGAGGCGCCGTCACCGCCGTCACCCTCTCCGCGACCCTGCCCCGCGCCCTGCTCCTGCTCTTCGGCGGCGCCCTGACCGACCTCCTCGGCCCGCGCGCCCTCCTGCTGCGCGCCACCAGCCTCCGCGTCGTCGTCCTCGCCGCCGGTGTCGTCGTCACCGCCACCACCCACACCCTGTGGCCGCTGATCGTCATCGCCCTGATCGACGGCACCCTCCTCGGCCTCTCCGGACCCGCCTCCGGCGTCCTGCTGCCCCACCTGGCCCCCCAGGAGCACCTGGGCCGCGCCAACTCCCTCTTCTCCATGGTGCTGCGCCTCGCCCCGATCGCCGGCTCCCCGCTCGGCGCCTGGCTCGTCGTGGTCGGCGGGCTGCCCGGCGCGATGACCGCCGCCGCCCTCGGCTGCGCCCTCTGGCTCGGCTGCGCCGCCCACGTCACCCACGGCATGAAGCGGCCCGAGACCCCGGCCCCCGGCGGCCCCTCGCTGCTGCGCCGCTCCGGCGACGGCTTCCGGCTGCTGGCCGCCCACCCGCGGCTGCGCTGGATGTTCGTGGCCTGCTTCGCCATGGACCTCGCCTTCCTGTGGCCCGCCGAGGTCGCCCTGCCGCTGCGCGCCTCCGACCAGGGCTGGGGCGTCGGCGCCGTCGCCTTCGTCCTCGCCGCCTTCAGCGCGGGCGCGCTCGCCTCGGCCGCGCTCGGCGCCGCCCTCGCCCACCGCATCCCCACCCACCTCAAGCTCGTGGTGACCGGCACCGGCCTCGCCCTCGGCATGGGCGCCATGGCCCTCGTGCCCTCGCCGGGCCTGCTGGCCGCGGCCGCCGCCGCCGTCGGCCTGCTCTCCGGCCTCAACGGCCCCGCCCTGGTGACGGCCTACCAGCAGGCCGTGCCCGAGGGCCGGATGGGCGCCGCGATGTCCACCTTCGCGCTGTCCGGGATCGGCGCCGCGCCGCTCTCCCTGGCCGTCTTCACCCCGCTCTCCCTGCACCTCGGGGTGACCGGCACCTGGCTCCTGTGCGCCGGCCTCGCCCTCGTCTCCCCGATCGCCGCCGCCTTCGCCCTGCGCGCGGGCACCACCGGCAAGGCCGCAGAGAAGTCCGTCGATAAGGCCGCCGAGAAGTCCGCCGAGAAGGCCACTGGGAAGGCCGATGAGGAGCGCACCGAGGAACACCCCGACCAGCGCGCCGACCAGCGCGCCGACGAGCGCGCCGACGACCGCATCCGTACCGCACCGGAGACCACCGCCACGTCCGTGTGAGGCAGGCAGACATGACCCCGCAGACCCCCGCACCACCGCCCACCCTGTACGCCCCCGGGCCCGGGTCCGAACCGGCCGCCCCCTCCCTCCACCTGTACGTCCCCGCCGCCGGCCTGCCCGCCGCCCCCGGCCCCGTACTCCTCCGTCCCTCCCCGCTCCCCGTCCTGCCCTCGGCGCCCGTGCTGCCGCCCGGGCCGCGGGCCGGCCGGCCGCAGCTGTGGCTGGTCGCCACCGAGACCCACGAGGACAGCGCCGCCCGCTACGCCTCCCTCGTCCTCGACGCGCAGGAGCTCGCCAAGGCCGGGGAGTTCCGGCGGCCGGGGGACCGGGCCACGTACCTCTGCGCGCACGTGGGGCTGCGCCGGCTGCTCGGCGCCCACCTCGGCGTCGCGCCCCGCGGCGTCACCGTCGAACGGGCGCCCTGCCCCTGCTGCGGCGAGCCGCACGGGCGGCCGGTGCTCCCGGACGGGCGGCTGCACTTCTCGCTCTCCCACTGCGAAGGGCTGAGCCTGATCGCCGTCGCCACCACCCCGGTCGGCGTCGACATCGAACGGATCCCCGCCCCGCACCTGGTCGGCGAGCTCGCCGAGGTCCTGCACCCCGACGAGTCCGCCGAACTGGCCGCCCTCGCCGCCGAGCTGCGCCCGGCCGCCTTCGCCCGGGTGTGGACCCGCAAGGAGGCGTATCTGAAGGGCACCGGCGTCGGGCTCGGCGCCGACCCCTCGGCCGAGTACGTCGGCGCGGGACCCGTCCCGGCCGCCCCGGCCGGCTGGTACCTCGCCGATGTCGCCGTACCCTCCGGCCACCAGGCGGCGGTCGCCGTCCGCCGCTGACGCCTCCCCCCGGGCCGACGTGCCCCGCCCCGCCCACCGGCGGGGCGGGCGGGCCGGCCCGGCGGCGCGCGGCTCGAACACCTGACACCAGGCCGCCTGCCCGAAAGGATGAATGGCGGCCGACGACGGCGTTTCGCCCCGGTGCCGGCGTCACCCTGCTGAGGTGCGTAAGGAGCGCCGGTCCACGGTCCCGCCCCAGCGGACGAGCCGCCCCGCGGCCGTTCCGCCCCCGTCCGCCCCCGTCCGGGCCCGCCCCCGGTACCGGCCCGATCCGCCGCTGCGGGACCGCACGCGGTACTGGATCGACCGGACCGTGGTGAAGGGGATGACCGCCGCCGCGGGCTGGCTGGCGCTCGTCTGCCTCGCCGTGGTGGCCCCGGCGAGCGCCCTCCTCGTCTGGACCGACGCCGGCTCGCCCGTCACCTTCCGGGGCAAGCTCGCGAGCGTGTGGCGCACCGCGGGCCAGACCCTCCGGCTCGGCGGCGAGGGCGGCCCGCCGCTGCGGATCGCGCTCTCCGTGCTGCTCGCCCTGGTCTCCCTGCTGTACGTCTCCACCCTCGTCGGGCTCGTCACCACCGCCTTCACCGACCGGCTGACCGAGCTCCACCGGGGCCAGTCCACCGTCGTCGAGCGCGGCCACACCCTCGTCCTCGGCTGGTCCGAGCAGACCCCGACGCTCGTCGCCGAACTCCTCGCCGCGCACGCCCAGCGGCGCCGGGGCGCCGTCGTCGTCCTCGCGGACCGCGACAAGCCGGAGATGGAACGGGAGTTACGGGCGGTGGCCGCCGCGGCCGGGACCCGCCGGGTCCGGCTGCTCTGCCGCCGGGGCAGGCCCGCCGACCCGGCGGCCCTCGCCCGGGTCGGACCCGCCGCCGCCGGGACGGTCGTGGTGCTGCCGCCGGACACCCCCGAGGGCGACACCCAGGTGGTCAAGACGCTGCTGGCGGTACGGGCCGTGGTCGGCGACGCGCGCCCGGTGCGGATCGTGGCGGCCGTCCGGCAGACCCGCCACCTCGGCACCGCGCGGCTCGCCGCCGGGCCCGGCGCGGTCGTCCTCGACGTCGACGGCATCGCCGCCCGCGCCCTCGTGCAGTGCGTGGCGGAACCCGGCCTCGCGCCCGTCCTGGAGGACCTGCTCGACTTCGCGGGCGCCGAACTGCACGTCCACCGGGTCCCCAGGCTCGTCGGGCGGACCTTCGCCGAACTGCGGGCGGCCTGCGCGGACGCCTGCGTCCTCGGGGTCGTACGCCCCGACGGCACCCCGCTCCTCAACCCGCCGCCGCGCACGGTGCTGCGCCCCGGCGACGCCGTCGTCGTCCTCGCCGAGGACGCCGCCCCGCCGACCTGGACCGCGGCCCCCGCCGCGCCGCCGCTCCCGGCTCCGGCGCCGGCGCCGCGCGGGCGGGACGGGGCGCGCGCCTCCCGCCGCGTCCTGGTCGTCGGCTGGAACCGGCGGGGCCCGGAGATCGCCGCCGCCCTCGCCCGGCAGGGCTGGGAGCCGGTCCGGGAAGACGGCCCGGGCGACTCGGTCCCGGGCGGCCCGGGACCGGGCGGCCCGCTCCTTGGCCCGGTCCAGCCCGGCCGGGTCCCCGCCCCGGCCCCGTATCCGGCGGAGTCCGTCCCTCCGCTCCCCGCCGCCGACGCCGTGCTCGTGCTCGGCGGGCCGGACGGGCATCCCGATCCGGACGAGCACACCCTGGTCTCCCTGCTGCGGCTGCGGGCCGCCGGGCGGGGGCCGGGGCCGGGGGTCCCGGTCGTGGCCGAGCTGACGGAGTCCCGGCACCGGCCGCTCGCCCCGGTCGGCCCCGGCACCGACCTCGTCGTCGGCGGGCGGCTCGTCGGGCTGCTGCTGGCCCAGATCTCGGGCACCGCCGAACTGGCCGCGGCCTTCGGCGAGCTGTTCTCCCCGGACGGCCACACGGTCCGGCTCCGCCCCGTCACCGACTACGTGCCCGCCGGTACGGAGGCGTCGTTCGCCGCGCTCGTCGAGGCCGCCGGGCGGCGGGGCGCCACCGCGCTCGGCTACCGGCCGGGCGACACCCGGGTCCCGCTGCTCAACCCGCCGAAGGACGGCGTCCGCACCTGGTCGCGGCAGGACGCCCTGATCGTCGTCGCCCCCGCGAGGACGTCCCGGGGCCGCCGGTCCGAGGCGCCCGGCGTGGCGACTACCGGACAGGAGTGAGTGATTCCGCATCGGTCCGCGTCCGCTGGGCACAACTGCGGCAGTACCACCGGCAGCCGATGTGAGGGAGCGCGCATGTCCACCTGGCCGTCGCCCGAGGAACCCGTCTTCACCGCGGACTTCAGCTCGCCCGACCAATGGGTCGCGGGCCGGAGCTGGGCCTATCCCAACGGGGGCCCGGTCAACCCGGGCGACAACAAACTGGACCACCTGGTCGACGACCCGGCGTACAGCCGCGGCGGGGTGTTCCGCGCCACCCGGCGGCGCGACGGGCTCTGGGACACCGGCCTGCTGACCACGGAGGGCAGCCGCGAGGGCTTCCAGCTCCGCACCGGCGACACCCTGGAGGCCAGGGTCCGGCTCCCCGAGGAGACGGGCGCCTGGCCCGCGATCTGGACCTGGCGCGACGGCGGCCAGGAGGTGGACGTCTTCGAGTACCACCCCGACAATCCCGACCTCCTCGAACTCAGCAACCACGTCCGCAACACCCACCGCTACCACCGCTCCTCCGCCGTCCGGCCGGGCGGCTGGATCGACCTGCGCGTCGACTTCGGGGCCCGCTCGGTGACCTGGGCGCTCGACGCCGAGGAGGTCTTCGACGACCGGCGGGGCGTGGGCCGGAGCTGGCACGCCTACCTGATCGTCAACCTCTCGGTCTGCGCCGGCCGCTACCACCCGGCCCCCGACCCGGGCACCCGGGAGATGTCGTACGAGGTCCGCGATCTGAGGGTGTTCCGGTCCGGCGGCTGAGCCGGGACACTCCGTACGGGCGCCCCCGCGCGGGGGCTCGGCCGGCGGCCGGCGAGCGGGAGGGGACAGCGGTGGGGATGGCGATCGCCGTGGTGACGGTGGTAGCGGTGGCGGTGCTCCTGGCGGTCGTCCGGCAAGTGCTGCTGTATCCGTGCCGGCCCGCGGGCTGGCAATACGCATTCGGGGCGGCGCACGCGGACCTGCGCAAGGGGCTGCGCGCCGTGCACCGGGAGCGGCGCCGGATCGTGCGGGAGCACCGCGGGCAGCGGGCGCGGGCCGCGCGGCGGATCGTCGACGTCACCGACCACGGCACCCGGCGCGTGGGCGAGCTGGACGGGCGGCGCAGGTCGCTGCTGGGGCACGAGCGGGGCGCCCCGCTCGGCGAGCGCGTCGGCGAGGTCCGCCTGTTCGAGCGGGAGGTGCGGCTGTACAAGGAGCGGCCCGGGGGAGCGGCCGGGCCGGGGGGCGCCGACGGCACGTCCGGCGACGGCCCCGACGGGGCAGAGCTGCGGCTGCGGCTGCCACTGGCCGGGCTGCGGGAGGTCCGCATCGACGCGCTCCGCACGTTCCTCTTCCTGGTCTTCGTGCGGCCGGACGGGAAGGAGTCCTCCGCGAAGTTCCCCCGGGACCGCTTCGACGAGGCCACCGTGCAGGAGCTGCGGGAGCGGATCCACAACCAGGTCAAGGCGGAGACCGAGGCCCACGCGCGGCGCCGGGAGCGGGCCGAGCGGCTCGCGCGGGAGATCGAGGCGGAGAAGGCCGGCACCGAGGAGCTGAGGCGCGCCGCCGAGGCGGAGCGCGACGAGCTGATCGAGGCCCAGCGCGCGGACGGGAGCCTCGCGCTCGCGGTGACCGCGTGGAAGGCGGAGGCCGAGCGGTGGGGAGCGACGACCGGGCGGCCCCCGGTGTGGCGGCCCTGGCTCGTCTGAGCCCCGGGCAGTGGAGGGAGCCGCCATGTGGGCGGCTCCCTTTGTGTGGGGCGGCGCCATGCCCCCGTGTCGTGGCGCCCGCCTAGCGTGTCCCCACCCGGTGCCGGGGCGGCACCGGGCGGACGCGCCGCGGGCGCACGACCGGGGAAGAGGCCGGGACATGGCCGGAAGACGGAGCCTGGGGCTGGGCCGGCAGGGCTGGCGTGACGGGCGGGGCTGGCGGGCGCGGGCCGGGCGCGCCCTGGCGGTGGCGGGGATCGTCGCGGCGGCATGGGCGGGACCACCCGCCACCGCCGGAGCCGCCCCGGCGGCAGCCGACGCGGCCGGAGCCGCCCCGGCCACGGTCGCCGCCCCGCCCCCGTACCTCACCCTCGAAGCGAGCTACGGCGCCGGGACCGTCACCAACGGCTGGAGCCGGGTCGAGCGCTACGCCGACACCACCCCCGGCTTCCGCGCCGAGGGCTTCCCGGCGGACGGCCGGGGCGACCAGGACGGGGTGCGCGTCACCTACTTCGGCGGCGCCGCCCGCCCCTCGTCCGGGAAGTTCCTCCTCTACTCCGCGCCCGGCTGGGACACCGGCACCCGCACCACGCCCGTCCTCCTGGTGCACGGCGCGAACGACACCGCCGACCGCGCCTGGGCCAACCCCGGCGAGTCCGGCGGCTACGGCTGCGGCGCCGCGAGCTGCCCGTCCACCGGCCTCATGCAGTACCTCTCCGCGCGCGGCCACCGCGTCTTCGCCGTCGGCTTCGCCCACAAGCAGGGCGACAACCTGATGCAGGCGCAGGTCGTCGGCGACGCCGTCGCCCTCGTCAAGGCCAGGCTCGGCGTCACCCAGGTGGACCTGGTCGGCTGGAGCAAGGGCGAGATGTCCACCCGGGCGTACGTGTCGTCCGTGAAGCCGGCCTGGGGGCGCGCGTACGCCGGTGACGTGCGCCGCCTGATCACCGTCGGCGGCCCGAACGGCGGCTACGACTACCCGTACGCCCACGGCTGGGCCCACGACTTCTCCATCTGGCCCGAGTGCGGCGGCAAGGTCAACGCGCCCTCCCCGCACTCCCACATGACCTGCTACGGCCTCTACACCGCCCACCCGGAGTTCTCCTTCACCCCCTCCGGCGGCCAGGACAACTATCCCGGCCAGCGCCAGATGCTGGCCCGCTGGGACGGTGTCTACGGTGTCGACGGCGCCGCCCAGGACTGGTACACGACCTACTACGGCGGCCAGGGCTTCTACACGGCGGGCGGCGGCATCCAGGCGGCCATCGACGCGGGGTCGCTCATCGCCCCGCTGCACGGCGCGGGCGTGCCCGCCTCCGTCACCACGTACCTGCTGGCGGGCGGCTCCGCCGACATCGTCGGCATCTTCAACGAGAACCGCGGCCCCAGCGACGGAGTCGTCTTCACCGCGAGCGCCCTCGACACCACCGGCATCCCCACCGTCGGCGGCAAGGCCACCGTCGCCGCCGCCAACCACCTCGAACTGGGCTGGCACACCACGGCCGCCGCCCAGATCGCCGCCTGGCTCTCCTGAAGGACCGACATGAACGCGCTCCGCACCCGCCGCGTCGCCACCGCGCGGCTGACCCAGCAGATCACCGACCTCCGCGACGAGGGCGAGCCCGTCCTCTTCGTCCACGGCAACGTCTCCACCTCCGCCTTCTGGCACACCAGCCTCACCGCGCTCCCCGACCGCTACCGCCCCATCGCCGTGGACCTGCGCGGCTTCGGCGGCACCGACCCGCTGCCCGTCGACGCCACCCGGGGCGTCCGGGACTACGCCGACGACCTCGCCGCGCTCCTCGACACGCTCGGGATCGACGGCGCCCACCTGGTCGGCTGGTCCATGGGCGGCGGGGTGGCCATGCAGTTCCTGCGCGACCGTCCGGCCGCCGTCCGCTCGCTGTCCCTGGTCAGCCCCGTCTCCCCGTACGGCTTCGGCGGCACCCGCGGCCCCGAGGGCACCCTCAACTCCCCGGACGGCGCCGGATCGGGCGGCGGCACCGCCAACCCCGAGTTCGTGCGCCTGCTCGCCGAGGGCGACCGGGGCGAGGACTCCCCGCTCTCCCCGCGCGCCGTCCTCGCGAGCTGCTACGTCAAGCCGCCGCTGCGCCCCGCGCACGAGGACACGTACGTCGAGGCCATGCTCACCACCCGCACCGGCGACGGCCACTACCCCGGCGACAGCACCCCGTCCGACGCCTGGCCCGGCGTCGCGCCCGGCACCCGGGGAGTGCTCAACTGTCTGGCCCCGGTCCACTTCCGGGTCGACGACCTGCACCTGGTCGAGCCGAAGCCGCCGGTCCTGTGGATCCGCGGCGAGGACGACGTGATCGTCGCCGACACCTCCCTGTTCGACCTCGCCCACCTCGGCTCCGTCGGCGCCGTGCCGGGCTGGGACGGCACCCCCGCGCAGCCGATGGTCGCCCAGACCCGGCACGTCCTCGACCGGTACGCGGCGGCCGGCGGCAGCGTCCGCGAGGTCGCCGTCCCCGGCGCGGGCCACGCCGTCCACCTCGAACGGCCCGAGGAGTTCGGCGCCGCGCTCGCCGAGGTGCTGTCGGCATGACCGTGCGCACCACCCGGCAGGGGGCGGTCCGGGGCCGCCCCCTGCCCCACGGGGTGACCGCCTTCCTCGGCCTGCCCTACGCGGCCCCGCCCTTCGGCGCCCTCCGCTTCCGCGCGCCCGCCCCGCCCGCGTCCTGGACGGGCGTGCGGGACGCCACGGCCTTCGGCCCGGCCGCGCCGCACGCCCCCTACGCGCCGCCCTTCGACGCGCTCGTCCCGGACTCCGCCGCGACCGGCGAGCACTGCCTGAACCTGAACGTCTGGACCCCCGCCCCCGAGCGCGGCGCCGGACTGCCCGTCATGGTGTGGCTGCACGGCGGGGCGTTCACCAACGGGGCCGGCTCGCTCCCCGCCTACGACGGCGCCGCCTTCGCCCGCGACGGCGTCGTCTGCGTCACCCTCAACTACCGGCTCGGCGCCGACGGCTTCCTGCGGCTCCCCGGCCACCCCGACAACCGGGGCCTGCTCGACCAGATCGCCGCCCTGCGCTGGGTCCGGGACAACATCGCGGGCTTCGGCGGCGACCCGGACCGGGTCACCGTCTTCGGCGAGTCGGCCGGCGCCATGAGCATCGGCGTGCTGCTCACCGAACCGGCGGCCCGGGGCCTGTTCCGGCGTGCGATCCTCCAGTCCGGGGCCTGCCACCACACCCAGCGCCCCGCCTCCGCCGGGCTCATCGCCGCCCGCCTCGCCCGGAAGCTGGGCATCACCCCGGACCCGGCCGCCTTCGCCGCCGTCCCGCTCGACGAACTCCTGCCCGCACAGGCCGAGTTGCGCGGCGAGGTGAACGCGCGCCCGGACCCGGCGCTGTGGGGCGAGGCGGCGCTCGACATGATGCCGTTCGAGCCGGTCAGGCCCGCGCCCGCGCTCCCCGGGCCCGAGCTCGGGGTCGACCTGCTGATCGGCTCCAACCGCGAGGAGTACCGCCTCTTCCTGGTCCCCACCGGCCGTCTCGACGTCCTGCCCGGGACCACCCTCACCGCCCTGACCAGGGCCTACGGGCTCGATCCCGACACCGCCCTGCCCGTCTACGAGGCCGGGCGCCCCGGCGCCTCCCCTGGTGTGCTCCTCGACGCCGTCGCGACGGACTGGTTCTACCGGATCCCCGCCGTCCGCCTGGCCGAGGCCGTCCCCGGCTCGCACCTGTACGAGTTCGCGTGGCGCTCGCCCCGGTTCGGCGGGACGCTCGGAGCCTGCCACGCGCTGGATCTGCCCTTCGTCTTCGACCGCCTCCAGGACCCGGCCTACGCCCCGCTGCTCGGCGACCGGCCGCCCCAGGAGCTCGCGGACGCCATGCACGGGGCGTGGGTCCGCTTCGCGGCGACCGGCGACCCCGGCTGGGCCGCGTACACCCCCGAGCGCCGGACGACGATGGAGTTCGGCGCCGACGGAGCCGTGCAGGTGGAGGACCCGCGCGCCCGCGAACGCGCCCTCTGGGAGGGGGTGCGCTGAACGAAGTGCGCCCCGTAGTGCGCCGCCGCACGCCCTTTCCGCGCGGTCGCGCCACAAGGTGGCACACGAGAGGCGTGCGCTCGTCGAATCAAGTGAATCCCGTGGCAGGTGTGTTGGTATGACAAGAGCGTCGGGGCACGCTCCCCCTCAGCGGTGCACACCCGTTGAGAGGGATGAGCATGACGACGCAGGCCACCGAGTCCGAGCTGGAGCTCCTGCTCCACGGCGCACTGAGCGCCATGGGACTGGACGAGAGCTGGACGAGCGAGTCCGACGAGAACTGGTGCCGGGTGGCACCGCTCTCCGCCACCGGACGCGCCCAGGGCTGGAAGCTGCACGTGTCGGCGACGGCCGCCTCCGCGCCGGCCGTGCTCGCCAAGGCCCTGGAAGTGCTGCTGCGCGAGACCTCCGTGTTCAAGTTCGCCCGCTCCCTGGAGCAGGTCGGCGCGCTCAACACCCGCGCCACGCCCCGCGGCAGCTCGGGCAAGTTCCTCACCGTCTACCCGGCGTCCGACGCCGACGCGGCCCGCCTCGCCCAGGACCTCCACACGGCCACCGAGGGCCTCGCCGGACCCCGGATCCTCTCCGACCGGCCCTACGCCCCGAACAGCCTGGTCCACTACCGCTACGGCGCCTTCGTCGGCCGACGGCGGCTCTCCGACCAGGGCCTGATGGTGTGGTACATCGAGGACCCCGACGGCAACCCCGTGGAGGACCGGCGCAGCGGTGAGTACGCCCCGCCCGCCTGGGCCGTCAGCCCCTTCCCGGACACCGTCCCGGTCGCGCCCCCCAAGGAGGAGGCGGCACGGCGCCCGGTGCTCCTCGGCGGCCGGTTCTCGGTCCGCGAGGCCATCCGTCACACCAACAAGGGCGGCGTCTACCGCGCCACCGACACCGGCACCGGCGCCCCCGTCGTCCTCAAGGAGACCCGGCCGCACGTGGAGGCCGACGCCGCCGGCGGCGACGTCCGCGACTGGCTGCGCGCCGAGGCCCGCACCCTGGAGAAGCTGAGAGGCACCGGGCTCGCCCCGGAGCCGCTGGCGATGTTCGAGGTCGGCGGGCACCTGTTCCTCGCCCAGGAGGAGGTGCCGGGCATCCCGCTGCGGACCTGGGTCGCCGAGCACTTCCGCGACGTCGGCGCCGCCCGCTACCACGCGGACGCCCTCGCCCAGGCCGGACGGCTCGTCGAGCTCGTCGAGGCCGCCCACGCCCAGGGCTGCGTGCTCCGCGACTTCACCCCGGCCAACGTGATGGTCCGCCCCGACGGCGCCCTGCGCCTCATCGACCTGGAGCTCGCCGTCCTCGCCGACGACGAGGCCCTGCCCACCCGGGTCGGCACCCCCGGCTTCAGCCCGCCCGAGCGCCTGACCGACGCGCCGGTCTCCCCGACCGGCGACTATTACAGCCTCGGCGCCACCCTCTGCTTCGTCCTCACCGGCAAGGTCCCCAACCTGCTGGAGGAGGAGCCCGCCGACCGCCCGGCCGAGACCCGGCTCGCCGCCTGGCTCGACGCCTGCGCCGCGTCGCTCGGACTCTCCGAGGCCCTGCGCGCCGCGGTCCTCGGCCTGATGCGCGACGAACCGGCCGCGCGCTGGACCCCCGCCAGGGCCCGCGACGCGCTCCGCGAGAGCTGTACGGGCGGGCCCGCCGCGACCGCCGACCCCCGGACGCTCCCGGCCCCGGCAGCCGCGGCCGGCGCCCCCTCCGACGCCGAGGCGACGGACGCCGTCATCGCCGGAATGGTGCGGCACCTCGTCGACACCATGGACCCGGACGGCGACGCGCGCCTGTGGCCCGTCTCCACCAAGGCGGGGGAGACCGACGCCTGCACCGTGCAGCAGGGCGCGGCCGGTGTCCTGGCCGTGCTCACCCGGTACTTCGAGACCACGGGCGACGACCGCCTGCCGCGGGTGATCTCCGCCGCCGGCCGCTGGATCGCCGACCGCACCCCCACCCGCTCCACCCGCCCCGGCCTCCACTTCGGCGGCGGCGGCACCGCCTGGGCGCTGTACGAGGCCGGCCGCGCCGTCGACGAGCCCGCGCTGGTCGAGCACGCCCTGGCGCTGGCGCTCGCCCCCCAGGACCGGACCCCCAGCCACGACATCACCCACGGCTCGGCCGGCAGCGGCATGGCCGCCGTCCACCTGTGGCACCGCACCGGCGACCCCCGCTTCGCCGAGCGGGTCGCCGAGGCCGCCGACCGGCTGGTCGCCGCCGCCCGCGTGACCCCGTCCGGGGCGAGCTGGCCCGTGCCCGCCGAAGCCGTCGTCGCGGAGGCCGGCAAGCGCTACCTGGGCTTCGCCCACGGCAGCTCCGGCATCGGCTGCTTCCTGCTGGAGGCCGCCGCCGTCACCAAGAACCCCGACCACCGTGAGCTCGCGGTCGCGGCCGGCGAACACCTGGTGGCCCACGCCGTCCTCGTCGGCGGCGCCGCCCAGTGGCCGGCCCAGGAGACGGACGTGCCCACCGCCCCGTACTGGTGCCACGGCTCCGCCGGCATCGGCTCCTTCCTCGTCCGCCTCTGGCGGGCCACCGGCGACGAGCGCTACGGCGCCCTCGCCCGGGCCGGGGCCCAGGCCGTGACCGAGCGCGCCTCCCGCGCCGCCCTGACCCAGTGCCACGGCCTCGCCGGCAACGGCGACTACCTCCTCGACCTGGCCGAGGCCACCGGCGACCCCGCCTACCGGGCGATGGCCGGCGAGCTGGCCCGCCTGATCGTGTCCGAACGCACCCACCGCGGCAGCCACGTCGTCTTCCCCAACGAGTACGGGGACGTCTCGACGAGCTGGAGCGACGGGTCCGCGGGAATCCTCGCGTTCCTCCTGAGGACCCGCCACACCGAGCCCCGGCACTGGATGATCCAGCAGCCGGTCTGAGCGACGGGGAAACCCCGCCGCCCATCTCAGAAGAGTCAGAAGAGAAGGAGAATGTCATGGAGAACCAGGACTTCGAGCTGCTGGCCCACCTGCACGCCCTTCCGGAGACCGAGCCGGTCGGTGTCGACGGCGACTCGTTCAGCGGAACGTGCGCCTGCGTCGGCCTGCTGACGGTGCTCAACACCATCTGTATCGGCATCAGCTGCGCGTAGCGGCCTCTCCCCTCCGGCCGGCGGCGCCCCGTGGCAGCCGCCGGCCGGAGCGGGATCCGCGCGCGGAACCCGACGGACCCCCACGAGCCCGACGCAGCCGACGGTGAGGACGAGACCCCATGCAGCCAACCGCCGGTGACGACGACCGCACCGCGACCGCCCTGCTGACCGGAGCCCCCGCCGGAGCCCGCACCCCCGCCCGCCCCCCGGAGCCCGGCGCCGAGCCGGCCGTCCGCACCCGCGGCCTCGTCAAGAGCTACCCCGGCCCCGACGGCACCGCCGTCGACGCCGTCCGCGGCCTCGACCTCGACGTGCGCGAGGGCGAGATCTTCGCCTTCCTCGGCCCCAACGGAGCCGGGAAGTCCACGACCATCTCCCTGCTGTGCGCGCTCGCCCGCCCCACCTCCGGTCACGCCACCGTGGCCGGCTTCGACGTCGCCACCCGGCCGCACGACGTGCGCCGCCAGGTCGGCATCCTCTTCCAGCACAGCGCCCTCGACCCGGACCTGACGGTCGAGCAGAACCTGCGCGTGCACGCCCGCCTCTACGGGCTGAGCCGCCGCGAGGTCCGCCGCCGCACCGCCGAGGTGCTCGAACCCGCCGGCCTCACCGACCGGCGCCGTTCCCCCGTACGCGCCCTGTCCGGCGGCATGCGGCGCCGCCTGGAGATCGCCCGCCAGCTGCTGCACTCCCCGAGCGTGCTGTTCCTGGACGAGCCGACGACCGGGCTGGACCCGCACGCCCGCGCGCAGATCTGGGCGCACCTGCGGGAGCTGCGCGACCGGCAGGGCAGCACCCTCTTCGTCACCACGCACTACCTGGACGAGGCGGAGAACTGCGACCGCATCGCGATCATCGACCACGGGCGGCTCGTCGCCCAGGGCACGCCGCACGCGCTCAAGGCCGCCATCGGCGACGACCGGGTCGTGCTGCGCACCAGCGACGACCCCCGCGCCCGCGAGATCGTCGCCGACGCGGCCCCGCCGGGCCACCCGGTCACCGCGGACGCCGAGGGGACCTGGCTGCGGGTGCCCGACGGCAGCACCTGGATCCCGCGCCTGTGCGCCGCCCTCGCGGGCCACGGCATCGCCGTGCACGCCGCCTCCGCCACCCCGCCCACGCTGGACGACGTGTTCTTCCACCACACCGGCCGCAGCATGCAGCCCGCCCCGGCCGCCCCCGGAGGAGCCCGATGAGCGCCGTCACCCTGCGGCCCGCCGCCACCGACCGGGGCTCGGCGCCCCGGCTGCGCCAGGAGCTGCGGGCGGTGCACGCCCTGGTCCAGCGCGACCTGCTGCGGCTGGTCTGCCAGCGCTCCCACACCGCGCTCGTCCTGCTCCAGCCGGTGCTCTACCTCTTCGCCCTCGGCGGCGGGCTCGCCGCCCTGATCCCGCAGGCGTCCCTGGGCACCGGCTACCAGACGTATCTCTTCCCCGGCATGCTCGTCATGACGGTGCAGACCCCCGCGATCATGGTCGGCATCCGGCTGATCACCGACCGCCAGAGCGGCTACCTCCGCGAGCTCCTCATGGCCCCCGTCAGCCGCTCCACGCTGCTCCTCGGAAGCTGCGCCGGAGGCACCGTCGTCGCCGCCGCCCAGGGCGCCGTGCTGCTCTGCCTGGCCGGCCCGGTCGGCCTGCCGTACGACCCGGTCCTCCTGCTGCTGCTCCTCGGCGGGATGCTGCTCGCCTCCTTCGCGATCACCGCCCTCGCCCTGGCGCTCGCGGTCACGCTGCGCGCCCCGGAGACCTTCCACACGCTGCTCAGCCTGCTGATGATGCCGCTGCTCTTCCTGTCCGGGGCCTTCTTCCCCCTGGACTCCCTGCCGGGCTGGGCGCGCGCCCTGGCGACCGTCAACCCGCTCGCGTACGGAGTGGACCTGCTGCGCCGCTGCGTCTCCCTGCGCGTCCCCGGGCAGGCGGCCGTCGGCGGCCCCGAGTGGGCGGGCGGCCCGCCCCCGCTGCTCCTGGAGGCCGGGCTGCTGCTCGCGCTGGGCACGCTCACCCTGCTGTGGGCCGCCCGCCGCTTCGGCCGCCCGGAGTAGGGCGCGGGGGAGCGGGCGGAGGAGCGGGCGGGGCAAGGCCCGGAGCGGGGCCCGGAGCCGTACCCGGGGTAAAGCGCGGGAAAAGTCCTGGTGCGAGGGCTGCGGTTCCCGTATGCGCCGACGACGGCTTCTTAGCGCGTTCTTAGCGCCCCCGGTGGGTCCTCAGGCATCCTGGAACAACGGATTCCGCAGCGGGACACCCATTGACCAGCGGTTCCGCCCGAGCTTCCATTCAGCCCGGGAGCCACGGACCCATCTGACACCGGACGCCTCGGAGGCGATACCGCTCCCGCTCGGAAACACCGCTCGCACCGATCGGAACCGCCTGATGACGGACACCCTCAGCGCCCCGCACGCGTTGGCCCCCCCGACCGAACCCGTGCCGCAGAAACTCAAGCGTTCCATCGGTGTCGTGGGCGGCACCCTCCTCACGCTCTCGTGCGTGACCCCCGCCTCGACCCTCTTCGTGGTCGTCCCCGACCTCTTCGACGGCGTCGGCACCTACGCGGCGCTCACCATCGCCATCGGCTCGCTGCTCTGTATCGGCGTGGCGTTCTGCTACTCCGAGCTGGGCACCCTGATCCCGAGCGCGGGCGGCGAGTACGCCATCGTCTCCACCCTCTCGGGCCGGCTCGCCGGCTGGCTGGTGTTCGTGCTGTCGCTGCTGGTGGTGATGATCGTTCCCCCGGTGATCGCCATGGGGACCGCCGACTACCTCGCGCCCCTGGTCCACATCCCGGCCCCGCTCGCCGGTGCCGGCGTCATGATCCTCGCCACCCTCGCGGGCCTCCTCGACCTGCGGGCCAACGCCTGGATCACCGGCATCTTCCTGGTCCTGGAGGTCGTCGCCGCGGGCATCGTCGCGGTCCTCGGCTTCTCCCACTCGCAGCGCGGCGTCGGCGCCCTGGTCCACGGCGAGGTCGCCTCGGCGGGCGGCGGGCACTCGCTGGTCACCGGCGCCATGGTGGTCTCCGGCCTCGCCATCGCCCTCTTCGTCACCCAGGGCTTCTCGACGGCCGTCTACCTCTCCGAGGAGCTGGAGAACCCGCGCCGCAACGTGGCCCGCACCGTCCTCGCCACGCTGGCCATCTCCACCGCCGTCATCCTGGTCCCGGTCATCGCGATCACCCTCGGCGCCGGCGACCTGGCGACCCTCACCGGCGGCGACATCAGCGGCATGATCACCGCCTGGTCCAACTCCGCCGTCGGCACCTTCATCAGCCTCTGCGTCGCGCTGGCCATCGTCAACGCGGGCATCGTCATGGTCATCCAGAACTCCCGCGTCCTGTTCGCCTCCGCCCGCGACAAGGCGTGGCCGGAGCCCGTGAACAACGCCCTCTCCCGCCTCGGCCGCTTCGGCTCCCCCTGGGTGGCCACCCTCGCGGTCGGCGTCCCCGGGGCGGCCCTCTGCTTCGTCAACCTGGACACCCTGTACGGCGTGACCGGCGTCTCCGTCACCGGCATGTACCTGCTGGTCGCCGTCGCCGCCCTGTTCAGCCGCCGGGGCGCGCACCGCGAGGTCCCGGCCTGGCGGATGCCGCTGTGGCCGGCCGTGCCGGTGCTCCTCATCGGCGTCCTCGCGTACGTCCTGTACATGCAGGACACGGAGTACCTGCTGTGGACCGGCGGCATCACCGCCGTCGCGACCCTCTACTGGGCCCTGTACCTGCGCCCGCGCCGCGACACCCGCTGGCTGGTCAGCATCCCGGAGGACGAGCAGCTCTGAGGCGTCCCGCACGGAAACCGGCCCGGGGGCCGGAGCGGCACACACCGCTCCGGCCCCCGGGCGTTTCCGTACGGCGACCCCGCGCGAGGTCACGGCGCCTCCCCGGGGTCCGGCGCCGGACCCCGCGCGCGGCCCAGGAGCGCGGTGAGGAGGACGGCGGTGAGCGTGCCGGCCACGACGCCGCTGCCGAGGACGGTGCGGGCCCAGCCGGGGAAGCCCGCGTACAGGTCGGGGACGAGCAGCGGCAGCAGCCCCACGGTCAGGGCGAGGGCGGCGGTCAGGGAGCCGTTGCCGCTGCCGGAGAGGTCGGCGCGGCGGAGCATCTCGACGCCCATCACCGCGATCACGGCGTACACCACCAGCGCGGAGCCGCCGACGACCGCCTCGGGGATCCCGGCGAGGGCGCGGGAGACGGGGGTGGCGACGCCGAGGACGATCAGCAGCACGCCCGCGCCCGCCGTGACGAAGCGGCTGCGGACCCCGGTGAGGCGCCCGATGCCGATGTTCTCGGCGCTGGTCACCATGAGGGAGGTGCCGAACAGGCCGCCGGCCAGCGAGACCAGGGCGTCGGCGCGGGCGACCCGCGGCACGTCGCGCCCCGGGTCGGGGGTCCGGCCGACGGTCTCGCTGTTGAGGACGGTCTGGCCGGTGATCTCGGCCAGCGTGGTCAGGCTGAAGATCAGCAGCGGCAGGGCGGCGACCAGGTCGAAGCGGGGCGTCCCGTACGGCAGGAGGGCGGGCAGCGCGAAGCCGTCGCCCGCCGCCGGGGTGAAGGCGCCGAGCCCGGTGACCACGGCGACGAGCGTCCCGGCGGCCATCCCGATGAGGACGGCGGTCTGCCGCCAGACCCCGCGCAGCAGGACGTACGCGGTGACGGTCGCGGCGACGGTGAGGGCGGCGAGGAGCACCGCGCGCGGCTCGCCGGTGCCGTCGGGCCCGGTGACGAGCCGGGCGGCGACGCGGATCATCGCCACGCCGATGAGCAGCACGGTCACGCCCATGACCAGGGGCGGGAAGAGCCGCACGATCCGCCCGTAGAGCGGCAGGACGGCCACCAGGAGGGCCGCCGCGAGGAGGACGGAGCCGGTGGCGGTGGCGGCGCCGTGGTCCTGGGCGATCTGGAGGAAGAGCGCGGTCGCCGCGCCGCCGGGCAGCATGACGAACGGGAGCCGGCCGCCGATCCGCCAGACCCCGAGCGACTGGAGCAGGGCGCCCGCGCCGCACAGCAGCAGCACGGCGCTGAGCAGCGAGGCGGCGGCGCCGGGGGAGAGCCGCAGGGTCCCGGCGACGAGGAAGACGGTCGAGACGGGCGCGGCGATCATCGCCAGCACGTGCTGCGCGGCGAGCGGCAGCAGCCGGTGCGCCGGTACGGGGGCGTCGGCGGGGTCCGGGGCCGGTGCGGTCGCGGTGGCGCCGTCGCGCGCGGGGGCGGCGGTCATGCCGTGGCCTCCAGCCAGGGGATCTCCTCGGCGGTGTAGCGGTAGGCGCGGAAGACGGCGTTGGGCTCGGCAGGGAACAGCCCGCGGACCTCGCTCTCCGCGTAGCCCGCGAAGTACGGCACGACGTACTCCCAGCACAGGTAGCCGTCCCTGGTGACCTCGAAGAGCCGCCCGGAGGGGGAGTCGGTGACGAGGGTGTTGCCGTTGGGCAGGCGCTGGGCGGAGCCCATGAAGGGCGCGAAGAAGAACTCGCGGGCCGGGTCGCGGTAGTCCCAGACGACCTCCCCGGTGGCCCGGTCGAGCTCGACGACCCGGGAGTGGGGGACGTCGTGGCCGGGCCGGAAGACGCCGTTGTCGAAGACGAGCAGGCGGCCGTCGGCCAGTTCGGTGGGGGCGTGCTGCTGGCTGACGGTGCCGGGGCGGCTGCGCCACAGGACCGCGCCGGTCGCGCGGCTGATGACGACGACGGCGGAGACGCTGCGCAGGCTGGCCAGGATGTTGCCGTCGCGCAGCGGGGTGACGCTGTTGATCAGCGGCCAGTGCTCGCGGGCGTACGCCTCGTGCAGCGGGTACTCCGCGCGGTCGAGGTGCTCGGCGGCGCGCCAGGACCACAGGAGCTCGCCGTCCGGGCCGACCTCGCGGATGGTGTCGGCCCAGACGGTGCCGCCCGCGGCCTCGGAGCCGGGCACCCCGCCCCGTACCGCCGCGGCGTCCCCGCCGGTGAGGGCTTCGAGGGCGGTGTACAGGACGCGCCCGTCGTCGAGGTGGTGGGCGTCGTGGTGCTGGAGGGGGTCGCGGTGCTCGCTCAGGACCGTCCCGTCGGGCGCGGCCTTCAGCATCACGCCGCCGCGGTACTTGTGCCACATCGGGAACAGGGCGCGCTCGCCCGGGAGTACGCCGTTGTAGGCGAGGGTCCCGTCGGTGAGCAGCCGGGCGTGCCGGCCGGGTCGGTAGGGCAGCTCCCAGCGGTGCGCCTCGCGGCCGTGCAGGTCGACGAGGTGGACCTGACCGGTGCCGGTGAGCGGGGCGTAGAGCGTGTAGCCGGGGGAGGCGGTGTCCTCGTCGAGGGCGATGAGGCCGGTGGGGCGCCGGCGGCGGGAGTTCTGGTCGATCACGGGCATGGCGGGGCTCGCCTCCAGGGCGTCGAGTTGTCAAAGTTTCTTTGATGAGAGCAACCGACTTTGAAGCTAGAGGTGTCATGTGACGGGCGTGTGTCAGCCGTGCGAAACCGTCTCCGGACCGGCGGCGCGGGCGGCGTAGGGTGCCGTTGAGCGGCGGGAGCGCGCGCCGGTCGGCGCGGGGCGGGGGAAGGGCGGGCGGAGGCGACATGGACGGTGCGAACACGCCGAGGGTCGGGGCGGCCGTGCGCCGCCGGCGCCGCGCGCTGGAGCTGACGCTCGCCGATCTGGCGGGGCGGAGCGGGCTGTCCTCGCCGTTCCTCAGCCAGATCGAGAACGACCGGGCGCGGCCGAGCATGCGCTCGCTCCAGCGGATCGCGGACGCGCTCGACACGACCGCCGTGCAGCTGCTGGCCGCCTCCGACGAGACCCGCACGGTCGAGGTGGTCAGGGCGGGCGACGGCGGCGGGCTGGCCGCGGGCGGGACCGGCGGGGACGGGGCGGGCGCCGCGCGGGTCCGGCCGCTGGTGCGCGGGCGGCACCAGTTGCACGCCCTGGAGTTCACCGGGGAGCAGGAGGCGGACCGGGAGTTCCGGCACCGCAACGACGAGCTGATGTACGTGGCGGAGGGCGCGGTGGAGGTCGAGGCCGAGGGCCGGATCCACCGGCTGGGGCGCGGCGACTCCCTGCTGATGTCCGGTGGCGTCCGGCACCGCTGGCGGACCGCCGAACCGGGCACGCGGGTGCTGGTGGTGGCGGTGGGGGACCACGTGGAGGTGCTGGGCGGCTGAGCCGCGGGGCGGGCCCGGGGGATGGCTCGATTCGTGACGCCCTCTTGTGGGTTGGGGCCGCTGTTCTAAGAATGCACATGACAACCGGAGGATCTTCGGTTGCATGTCCAGAGGGGAACCCCCACATGAAGAAGCCTCTCGTCGGCGCCCTGCTCGCGCTGCTCCTGACCGGAGCGGGCGCGGCCCCGGCCCTGGCGTCCGCGCCGCCGCAGGCCCCGGCGGCCCAGACCAAGGCCCAGACCCAGGCCCAGCCCAAGGCCGCGGCGGCCCTCGCCGTCGACTACGCGGGCACCGTCGCGCTCAGCAACTGCTCCGGCTCGCTGGTCCGGATGCCGAACTCGCAGCCCTCCGACCCCGGCCTGATCCTCTCCAACGGGCACTGTCTGGAGTCCGGGATGCCGGGCGCCGGACAGGTCGTCAAGGACGTGGCCTCCAGCCGCTCCTTCTCGCTGCTCAACTCGGCCGGCACCAAGGTCGCCACGCTGCGCGCGAGCAAGATCTCGTACGCCACGATGACCGACACGGACATCTCGATCTACCAGCTCACCAAGACGTACGCCCAGATCCAGAGCCAGTACGGCATCGCGGCCCTCACCCTCAACGACGCCCACCCGACGCAGGGTTCGTCGATCAAGGTGGTGTCCGGCTACTGGAAGCGGATCTACAGCTGCAACGTCGACGGCTTCGTCTACCGCCTCAAGGAAGGCGAGTGGACCTGGAAGGACTCGGTCCGCTACACCTCCGCCTGCAACACCATCGGCGGCACCTCCGGCTCGCCGGTCGTCGACACCACCACCGGCAAGGTCGTCGCCGTCAACAACACCGGCAACGAGAGCGGCCAGAGCTGCACCCTGAACAACCCCTGCGAGGTCGACCAGAACGGCGCCGTGACGGTCCGCCAGGGCATCAACTACGCCCAGGAGACCTACACGATCGTCCCGTGCGTCGGCGCGGGCAACGTGATCGACCTCAACCGCCCCGGCTGCACCCTGCCCAAGCCGTAGCGGGCACGCCGAAGCCCCCGGCGGTACGGGGCCCCTCCTCGGAGGGACCCCGCCGCCGGGGGCTTCGTCGTCGTGCGGGCCGCCTCAGCCCGCCGCGCCGCGCCGGCCGCCGCCGGTGCCGCGGGCGGAGTCGCCCCGGCCGCGGCCGGAGCCGCCGCCGGACGCGCCCGTGCCCGCGCCGCGACCGGCGGAGCGGCCGCCGGTCCGGCGCTCGCCGCCCTGGGGACCGCCGCCGCCCTGGCCGCCGCGCCGCGTGCCCGCGCCCGCGGCGGTGGTGCCGCCGCCGGCCGGGCGGCGCCGGGACCGGGTGCCGGAGCCCTCGGCGGACGCCGCGGCGGCGCCGGAGCGCCCGCCGCCCGCCGCGCGGGTCCGCCGGCCCTCGGCCGGGGCGTCCGCCGCCGGGGCGCCGCCGCCCCGGGAGCCGTTCTTCGGGCCGGACCTGCGGGCCGGCCGCGCCGCCTTCGGCTGGGTCGGTTGCGGCACGTCGAGGACGACGGGCACGCCGGAGGGCTCGCGGGCGCCGGTGATCTCCGCGAGCTGCGGGTCGCTGGACGTGACGCGGGTGGTCAGCGGGCGGATCCCCGCGTGGGTCATGAGCTGCTGGACGTCCCGCTTCTGCTCCGGCAGGACGAGGGTGACCACGCTGCCGGAGGTGCCGGCGCGGGCGGTGCGCCCGCCGCGGTGCAGATAGTCCTTGTGGTCGGTCGGGGGATCGACGTTCACCACGAGGTCGAGGTCGTCGATGTGGATGCCCCGGGCCGCCACGTTGGTGGCGACCAGCGCGGTGACCTGGCCGTTCTTGAACTGGTCCAGGGTCCGGGTGCGCTGGTTCTGCGAGCGCCCGCCGTGCAGCGCGGCGGCCGGGACACCCGCCGTCAGCAGCCGCTTGGCGAGTCGGTCGGCGGCCCGCTTGGTGTCGATGAACAGGATCACCCGGCCGTCACGGGCCGCGATCCGCGTCGTGACGGCCTTCTTGTCGGTCTCGTCCGGCACGTGCAGCACGTGGTGCTCCATGGAGGTCACCGTGGCCGCGGACGGGTCGGTGGAGTGCACGACCGGGTCCTTGAGGAAGCGCTGGACCAGGCGGTCGATGTTGCCGTCCAGGGTCGCCGAGAACAGCATGTGCTGGCCGCCGGGCCGCACCTGCTGGATCAGCCGGGTGATCTGCGGCAGGAAGCCCATGTCGGTCATCTGGTCGGCCTCGTCGAGGACCGTGATCCGCACGTCGTCCAGGACGCAGTCGCCGCGCTCGACGAGGTCGTTCAGCCGCCCGGGGGTGGCCACCAGGACCTCGGCGCCGCGCCGCAGCGCGTTGGCCTGCTTGGTCACGGACAGGCCGCCGACCACGGTGGTGAGCCGCAGGTTGACCGCCGTCGCGTACGGGGTGAGGGAGTCGGTCACCTGCTGGGCGAGCTCCCGGGTGGGCACCATGACCAGGGCCAGCGGCGCCTTCGGCTCGGCCCGCAGCCCGGCGGTGCGCGCGAGCAGCGCGAGCCCGAAGGCGAGCGTCTTGCCCGAGCCCGTACGGCCCCGGCCCAGCAGGTCGCGGCCGGCCAGCGAGTCCGGCAGCGTGGCGGCCTGGATGGGGAACGGGGCGGTCACGCCCTGCGCGGCGAGGGTCTTCAGCAGCGCGGCGGGCATGTCGAGGGCGGCGAAGTCCTCGACGGGGGGAAGACCGGGGGTGGTGTTCTCCGGCAGCCGGAACTCCCTCGGCGGCGCCACGGGGGCGGGGGACGACTTGGCACGCCGGTTCGGCTTCGGGGCCTTGCGGGACATGTGGGGGCTACCTTCCTGGAGAACAGCGCAAAACCGGGGTCCGCACCGAACGGCGCGCCTCGAAGACGAGCGCGGAGACGCAGGCGGCGAGCTCGGCGGGGCTGAGCCCCTCC